>JASJBG010000189.1 GCA_030066625.1 Woeseiaceae bacterium | reverse complement strand
CGGCAGCCAAAGCGACCAGTCGCTTGCGGTATTGGCGTCGGACATCTACCTCGACATGGACGAGACCAGCGTCCTGATCGAACGCACTCGTCAGGAGATCGCCCGCGCGACGCTGATGGAGCAGCTCAATCAGTCGTTCGGGATCATCACCCCGGAGATGATGGAAGTCGTCGGCGGCGTCAAGACGATCCTGTTCGGTGACGAAGAGTCGCGCGCGCTGGTCGCCGGTCCCCCGCCGGGCAGCGTCGAACAGGCGTACCGCAGCCCGCTGGAACAGTAATTCCCGAGGAGTCGACCATGAGATTCTCAGTCAAGAAATCCGCGATCATCGCCGCGCTCACCGCGATGCTGGGCCTCACCGCCTGTGCGTCCAACGAGCCGAGCTGCATGTCTCCGCAGTCACGCAATCTCGACAATGCGATCACCGCGGTGCAGAGCAACCTGTCGAGCGGCTGCGCCGCCCACTTCGACCGCTATTACGACGATCTGCTGACGATCGCGGAAGGCGATCCCAAGCCAGAGAACAAGCGCACGTTCAGCGAGTTTCTTGTGTGGTCCGCTGACGAGGGCCTGTTGAGCCGGCGTCAGGCAGAGGACTATTACAACCGCTACTTCAACGTGAAGTTCATGTCGATGCGCGGCGACTACAACAACTGTTCGCACACCTGCCCGAACAAGCAGAAGGTGCTCATCAACATGGAGCGCGAACTCTCGGACAAGGAACGCGGGTTGCTGCGCGTCAGCCTCGATAACGACGGCTACTACCGCGCCGACCAGCTCTACCAGGAAGTCGAGCTGGTTCTCGAAGCCACCTGCTCGGCCTGCACGGCCGGACGGTAGACGTCATGCAGGATCGCCGGGACTTTTTGAACGGACTCATAGCCGGCCTGACGGGGACCCTCGTGGGCGGAGTGGCACTCGTGTACGCCCTTTCCCGCGCAAGCCTCATCGAGTTCCACGACTCCGCGATCAGCAGTACGAGCGAATGGCTCTCCTGGGCCTATCTCAATCTCGGCTCATCCATCCCCGTGTTCGCTGTGCTGCTGATCGCTTTTTTCCTGACCCTCGGTCGACTGCGCCGCCACCTGGACGACGGCCGACCCGTCAACCAGGTCGTACAGCTCGATCAGCTCACCGATATCTGGACGACATTGTTCTTCGGCACGGGCGTCATCTGGACCGCGATCGGAATGCGCAGCGCACTGATCTTTGCGCTCGGCGATCGCGAGGCGGCGTTGAGCCAGGGCGCTTTCGCCATGCTCGAACGCATGATCGACGGCGGCATCCTGCTGGCGCTGTCCACGACAATCTTCGGCGGTGTCGGCGGCTACCTGATGCGCGTTTACAAAACCGTTTCGCTGGGTGCGGAGCTGCAGCGTTGCTACGACACGGCTGCGCGTGCCGATACCTCCGAGATGCGTGAAAGCCTGAAACGCATCGAGCGTCACCTCGGCAAGCCGAGCACGGAGAACGAGACATGAGCCGTTCGCCCCTCGCCTATCCACTGGCGCGCGGCATCGATGCCGACAGCGGCGGTGCTGCCGACCTGCAGACCGACATCATGCGCTTCATGGCAATTCTCGCGCTGTGCCTGGTCGCGATCTTCGCGCTCGTGCAGAGCCTGCCCGTCGCACCACAGGCGGTAGCAGAACCGGTTGCTGTGGAGCAGCCGACACCCGTCATCGCGGAGCCGGAGCCGGCGACGCCGCGGCCTGAACCCGTCGTCGAAATGCCGCCGCAGGCCGTCGCGCTCGAACGACCGGCACCCGCGGCGCCGGCGCCGCGCGAAGAACCGGTTGCGCTCACGCGGCCGAAGTGGACCTCCACGTTCAAGCCGGCGGCACCCGCCGAACCGATGCCTGAGCCAGTGCCTGCGCCGGTCGAGGCGCCCAGCGCACCGGCGGAGCCCGAGCCCGACGGATTCACGCTGCGCTTCGAATCGGACCTGGCGCTAACCCGGCTCGTATCGACCGGCCAGGTCGGCTTTTATGCGCTCGACAAAGGCCGCGCCCAGCGCATGACGGTGAGCCGCAGCCGAATCAGTTTCTGGAACGCGTCGACGCCGAAGGTCTTCCACGAAATGGAGGCATCGACCGTGCCGCGCCTCGTGGTCGACGCCCTGTCCCGGGCGGGTGTCGAGCCGGCGAACGTGCAGTGGGGCGTGACGCTTCCAGGTCGGCTGAGCTCTCGGCTCGAATCACTCATGCATGAGCACAGCGGCGGCGCACTCGTCATTGCAGCCGACGGCAGCCTCGACCTGGAGACGACATGAGGCGCGCTTTCCGCCAGCTTGCTCTACTGATTCTCGCCGTCGCTGTTTCGACGCCGGCGTTCGCGACTTCGCGCCTGTCACTCGACAGCTGGGTAGAACGCGAACTCCTGCCCTTCGTTCGCGAGCAGCTCACGACGCACCCGCGCTTCAAGGGAGAGACAGTGCTGTTCGTGGCACTCGACGGTAATTCGCGCGCCGCCGTCAGCGACGGGCTTTCGCTCGCGCTGAGAGATCGACTCGTGGATGCCGCCGTTACCACCAGCGGTATCGCGATTGCCTGGCAGCAGGGTCGCGGCACGGCCGGTGCGGCGACGATCGACTGCACGCGCGACGATGTTCACTACTACATCGGTATCGATGTGCGCGTTACCGGCGGCGATGCCCGCGTCACGCTGCGCGCTCTCGACGTCGAACAGGGAAGCTGGGTATCGGGGTTCGGCCTCGACTGGCGCGGCAGCCTGAACCGCAGCGAGTCCCGGGCCTACGGAACACGGCAAAGCGACCAGACCTTCCTCGGTGCACGCGACGTTCCGTTCTCTGCGAACCAGACGGATCTGCTCGCACGCCATATCGCGCACGAGCTCTCCTGCGCCCTGCTGCGCGAGACCAGCGGCAGCTACGTGATCGACACGCAGGCGCTGGCTGATGATGACAGCAGCCAGTTGAACGGCATGCTCGAGCTCGTCGGTGTCAACGTCGCAGCCAATGCTGCGATCGATCTTGCCGGCGGGACGGAGCAGGCGAACGCTGAGCTCGTTGGCAAGGCGCACCCAATCGACCGTAATCTCTTCCAGTACTGGCTGACCGTACGGCCATTGGGCGACGACGACCTGAGCGCGATCAGCGCAAGCGCCTATATCCGCCTGCCGACCGGCGCGGGCGACGTCGTTGCAAGCGCGCCGCCGACGGTCGCCGTCGTGCCCAGGACGGTTTCGACAGCATCGATCTCGGTGCCGAACGCGAGCGGCGGTGCATTCATTGCGCCGCTGACGCTCGCGGCCGGACGGGATGGCTCCCTGCTGCGCACGACGGCGCGCGCCGATTCAATTGTGTTTTTCATCCAGCACGACCCCCTGCTCGGCATCGTCCGCCTCGGCGATCACGACTGCCGCCAGCGGACAATTGCAAGGCTCGCCAGGTCCGGCGACGTGCTGCGCTTCCCGGTTGCCTATACGAGCGTCGGATCACGCGAAGTCCATGAGACCGTGGACTGGTACGTCAGCCCGCAGCGCACGACCTACTACGCGATTGCCGTCTCGGACGAGCGCACGGCCCGACGCATCGCCAACCACATCGACCGGCTGCCCATGCGCTGCGGCCGGTCCAGCCGCCCGGGACTTACGGGTGGCGAACTCGAGGGCTGGCTCGAGACATTTGCCGAAATAGCCGCCCGGTCGGCGCGCCACATCGACTGGCGCGCGATCGAAGTCAAGGACGTACTTTGAGGCCGTCATGAGAATTCGAACAAGACGTTGAGGAATACGCAATGATTCGCTTACTAGGTGCAATTACGGGGTCCGCACTGGCGATAGCGACGCTGCTCGTACTGATCGGCGTACCGCATTTCAAATCGGCGACGAGTCCTGCCGAGGTCGTGGAGCGCGAGGTCATGACGCTGCCGCTGCCGACGGCACCGGTCGAGGCGGACGAGGGCATCGCCGCGGCCGTGGCGGCAGAAGAGCCGGTCGTGGACACGCCTGCCGACAATACCGAACCGGTTCCGCCCGAGCCGGCGATGGCGGTGGCAGCAACAGCCGATGCGGCAGAGCCATTCCCGATCGAGGATATCGAGCTGCCGCCGGACGACGAGCTGTTCGCGTTGCCCCCGGCCAACGAACCGCAGTGGTACGCGTTCTGGAGCCCGTTTCGCTCCGAGATCGCAGCGTCCGGGTTCGTGTCGCGCCTGCAGAGCGTAACCGGCCTCGACTACCGGATCGTCAAGGTAAAGCCCGGCGTCTACGAAGTCGCCTTCGCGTACGTCGACGACACCGACATCACGGCAAACCTGTCGCAGATCTCGGCGGCGACCGGTCTCGACCTTCCCGAGAACTGAGGTGCGGCGCCTGATCGAAAAAGCGGCGTTGATCCTGTGCGGTATCGCGCTCGCGGCCATGGCGATGACCGCGGACGCGCGCCGCGCCCCGACCGACCTCGACGCTGCCTGGCAGCGCTATCTGGACACGCAGACCGGCGTCGAACCGGCGTACCGTTTCCCGCACTCGACCTGCTTTGGCGCGGCGGCCATCGAATACGGCCTCCCTGAGACTTTACTACTCGCCGTTGCCCGCGGCGAAAGCGACTTCGAGGCCACGGCGCGTTCGCGCGCTAACGCGCACGGCGTCATGCAGATCCTCTGGCCCGTCACGGCTCGCCACCTGGGCATCCACCGCCTGAGCGAACTCTACGATCCGTGCACGAACATCGACGCGGGCGCGCGCTACCTTCGGGAACTGCTCGGCACTTACAGCGGCAACCTGCACCTGGCGCTCGCCGCCTACAACTACGGACCGTCGCGTATCCGCAAGGACGGCGCCGACATCCCGTCGGGCGCGAACTGGTACTCGGGCTACATCTACCGGCACCTCAACTACGTGCTCGGCGACGGCCAGGTCGGTGTGCCCGTTCGCGACTCGCTTTATTCCGAGATTGGCCAGTCGACACTTGTGACCTTTGGTGAACCGTATCGCGCCGAAGCATTCATCGACCGTCTTGAAACGCGCTCACCGGAGCTCAGTCTCGACTGGTTTCGCCGCGGCACCGGCAAGTTCGAAGTCGTGATGACCTACCCGGACCGCGAGGCATTTGACCGCAGCGCGAGGCTGCTCGAGGCAGCGGGCTTTCGACTCGATTAACAGCCCGGCTTGCCCATCTCCGCCGGCAGCATTGCCTCGATACGCTCCATGACGTCGAGCCGGTGCACGAGGTCGTGGATGTAGTCGAGGTCGTCGGTCTCGAGGACCAGCAGGTCGCTCATCTCGTAGCGATCGATCCAGTCGTCGTACAGGCGTTCGAGCCGCTTCAGGTAGGACAGGGGGATATCCTGCTCCATTCGCCGACCGCGCAGCCGAATACGCTTGCGCAGCGTTCGCATCGAGCAGCGCAGGTAGATCATCAGGTCGGGCGGTCGGATGGCATCCAGGATCGCCTCGTAGAAGCCCTGGTAGGTCGCCCAGTCACGTTTCGAGATCTTGCGCATCTGGTGCAGTGCCGTCGCGAAGACCTCGGCGTCCTCGAAGATCGTGCGGTCGAGCACGACGACGCCGGCCTGCCGGTCCAGCTCCTGGTGCAGGCGAAACTTGTTGGACAGGAAATACAGCTGCGACTGGAACGCCCAGCGTTTCATGTCCTTGTAGAAATCCTTGAGGTAGGGGTTCTCGTCGTTCGGCTCGTAGAACGGCATAACCCCATAGGTGCGCGCGAGGAAATCGACGAGCGTCGACTTGCCGGCCCCCATGTTGCCCGCGATCGCGATGGTCTTCTTCATAGCTGAACGATACCCGAGTTGGCGCCGGCGGAGGAGACAACCGTGGAGCGCAGTTGGCATCGGCGCAGGAGATCACCTATGCTGCCGGCAGCAACCGAACGCGGCAATCGAGGAAGACAAAGACCGTGAATGCACCACCGGAGCTGATCAGCGAAGACGACATCAAAGCGCGCGTCAGCGAGCTTGCGCGTGAGATCTCCGCGGACTACGCAGACGTCGACGACCTCGTGATGATCGGGATCCTGAAGGGCTCGTTCATCTTTCTTGCGGACCTGTCGCGGCGCCTGACGATTCCAAGAACGATTGATTTCATCGCCGTATCGAGCTATGGCAAGGGCAGCAAATCGACCGGCGCGGTACGTCTCGTCATGGACGTGCGCGGCAACATCGACGGCAAGCACGTGCTGATCGTCGAGGACATCGTCGATACGGGCCACACCCTCAAGTACCTGATCGGCATCCTGCAGTCGCACGGGCCTGCGTCGATCAAGACGGCGGCGCTGCTGCACAAGCCCGGCAGTGCCGAGGTCGACGTGCCGATCGACTATGTAGGCTTCGGAATCGGCGATGAGTGGGTCGTCGGCTACGGACTCGACTTCGCCGAACGCGACCGGACCCTGCCCTACATCGGTGTCGTCACGCCCGACGACCGCTAGACTTCAGTTCGCCGCCGCAGTCGCGATACGCCGAGCACACCGATCCATCGAAGCATTACGAACGACCGCGTTTGAAGCGCGATTTCACGGCATCGAACAATTCGGTCAGCAGGTCCAGCATTAGCCCCGGCGGTTTCCAATGGAAGCGTGCTGCGGCGACCGGGCCCCACTCGGCCTCATTGCTGAGGTAACAGGAGTCAATTAGCGCGAAGCCGTTCTCGCGCGCTGCGCTGTATGTATCGTCCGGATCATTGAATGCGTGCGGTTCCAGCGATGCGGCTCTCTCACCTTCGTCGGTCAGGCCCATCTCGTCGTCCGTTATCACGAGGCGCTGCTGCGCGCCATCGAGATATCTCGCGTACGACACATAGTTCGTGCTGTCGACGACACACAGGCCGGTGATCAACGCACCCGGATAAACCGATGCCAACGCCCGCCCGAAACGCCCACGATGTACTACGTCGCCGGCGAACGTGTAGTTGTCGATCAGAAATCCACCCGTATGCGTGACGACCGCTATCTCGGTATCGTCCCATTTGCCCGCCGGCGGCGCATCAGGGTCCTTGGGATACGCACGCAAGCCGATCGATGCGAGCAGCGCGGCTGCGGCATCCGCATCGTCCGCGACGTCCCCGAGCCGGGTTTCCGGATCTGGCTGCACGACGACGAGGCCGGCGCAAATCCCCACGTGTCAGGCCAGGTCTTCCATTGCGGGTAGCGAAGAAAACGCACCAGGTTTCGTCACCGCGTGCGCACCGCAGCGCGTCGCAAACGTGACCGCCGATGCCACGCCCTGCGGATCGACTGCCCACGCGTGAATGTCCTTCGGCGCGTCCGCGGCGATCCGCGACAACAGTCCGCCCGTAAACGCGTCGCCGGCGGCCGTCGTGTCGACGACATCGGCAGACGGCACGCTCATGTACGCCGTGCCGTCGGCGTGGAAGTACTCGAGATCCTCGGCGCCGTCGGTGATGACGACAAGGGCCACGCCCGCGCGGATCCAGCGCTCCACCTCGTCGCGCGCCGATGCGCCGTACAGGTCGAGCATCTCTTCGCGGCTGGCCTTGATGATGTGGCAGTGGCGTGCGAGTTCAGCGATGACGCCTGGTGCATCCGCGGGTGACGCCCACAGTCCCGGTCGATAGTTGATGTCGAAGCTGACCAGCGCGCCGCGGCTGCGCGCCAGCTCAACGAGCGTCACGGTTGCCGCGTGGATAGAGGCCTCGGTCAGTGAATTCGAACCGAAATGGAATATCGACGTGTTATCAAGCCGTTCCTCGGGGAAGGCCGTCGCATCGTATTCCAGGTGTGCCGCATTCTTACCGTAGAAAGAAAACGACCGCTCGCCGGTCGAATCCAGCGAGACGAATGCGAGCGCGGTCTTGCCCGCGGGTGCAGGCTGCAGCAGATCGACGCCGACGCCCTGCTCGACCAGCGCCATTTTCAGGTACTCCCCGAACTCGTCGTTGGCGATACCGCCCGCAAACCCACTGTCAACGCCGAGCTTCGCGAGCGCAACCGCAACGTTGGCCGGCGCGCCGCCCGGCACGGGGTAGAAACTCAGACGGGCATCGGGCCCGTCGACGACCTGGCTCGACAGCATGTCGACGAGCACTTC
>JASJBG010000188.1 GCA_030066625.1 Woeseiaceae bacterium | reverse complement strand
TGCTCGACGATCGGCAGCTCGTACTGGCTGATCTGGTAGCCCTTCGGCAGGTCCGGGTAGAAGTAGTTCTTGCGCGCAAACACGGAACGCGGCGCGACGGTCGCGTTGACGGCGAGGCCGAACTTGGTCGCCATCCGTACGACTTCCTCGTTGAGCACCGGCAGCACGCCCGGATAGCCGAGGTCGACGAGACAGGCCTGCGTGTTGGGCTCGGCACCGTAGGCTGTCGACGCGCCCGAGAAGATTTTCGACTCTGTCGCGAGCTGCGTGTGAATCTCGAGACCGATGACGACTTCCCAGTGACCGCTCATTGGAAGTCCTCCGGCGCCAGCGTGTGCCAGTCGGTGTCCTGCTGGTACTGGTGCGCGACCGCAAGCAGCCTGTCCTCGGACCAGTGCGGGCCGACGAGATGCAGGCCGACCGGCAGGCCGTCGACCATCCCGCAGGGTGCCGACATCGCGGGCAGCCCGGCCAGGTTGGCGCCGATCGTGTAGATGTCGTTCAGGTACATCGTGATCGGGTCGTCGGTCTTGTCGCCGAGCTTGAACGCCGGCGTCGGCGTGGTCGGTCCGGCGATGACGTCGACGTCTTCGAACGCTTTCCTGAAGTCGTCGCTGATCAGCTGGCGAACCTTCTGCGCCTGCAGGTAGTAGGCATCGTAGTAACCGGCGGACAGTACGTAGGTCCCGGTCATGATGCGGCGCTTGACCTCCGCGCCAAACCCTTCGCCGCGGCTGCGGCAGTACAGATCGAGCAGGTCCTCGGGGTCCTCGGCGCGATGGCCGAAACGCACGCCGTCAAAGCGTGACAGGTTGGACGAGCACTCGGCCGGCGCGACGACGTAGTAGGTCGGCACGCAGTAGTCGAGATTCGGCAGGTCGACTTCGGTCAGACTGGCACCCTTCGACTCGAGCACCGACAGCGCCTCGCGAACTGCCGCACCGGTCTTCTCGTCGAGGCCCGCGTCGAAGTGCTGGCGCACGATGCCGATGCGCAGGCCTTGCAGCGAACCTTCGAGACCCGCGACATAGTCGGGTACCGCGTGATCGATGCTGGTCGAGTCGCGCTCGTCAAAGCCCGCCATGACGCCGAGCATCAGCGCGGCGTCCGCAGCCGAGCGCGTGATCGTACCCGCCTGATCGAGGCTCGACGCAAACGCGATCATGCCGTAGCGCGAGACACGGCCGTAGGTCGGCTTGAAGCCGACCGTGTTGGTCAGCGCGGCCGGCTGGCGGATCGAGCCGCCCGTGTCGGTCGCGGTCGCAGCCGGCGACAGGCGCGCTGCCACTGCAGCGGCGGAACCGCCCGACGAACCGCCGGGTGAACGGGCGAGGTCCCACGGGTTTTTCACGGGCCCGAAGTAGCTCGTCTCGTTCGACGAACCCATCGCGAACTCGTCCATGTTGGTCTTGCCGAGCACTACCGCGCCGGCAGCGTCGAGGCGTTCGACCACGGTCGCGTCATACGGCGACACGAAGTTGTCGAGCATCTTCGAGCCGCAGGTCGTCTTGATGCCCTGCGTGCAGAAGATGTCCTTGTGCACGATCGGCAATCCGTTCAGCGCCCCGCCGTTGCCCTTCGCACGTGCTTCATCCGCGCGCCGGGCCGCAGCGAGCGCTTGGTCGCGCATCACGGTTATGAAGGCATTCAGCGTCTCATCGTTCGCCTCGATGCGGCCGAGCAGCGCCTCGGTCAGCTCGAGCGACGAAAAGTCGCCGGCTTCGAGACCGGCCTTGAGCTCGGTCAGTGTCTTCGCGTGCAGGTCCATCACTCGATGACCTTGGGTACGAGGTACAGCCCCTCGGATACGGCCGGCGCGTTCTCCTGCATGCGGTCGCGATCGTTCGGCTCCGTGACCGCGTCGGCGCGCAGGCGCTGTGACTGGTTGAGCGGGTGCGCCATCGGCACGACGTCTTCGGTCGGCGCGGCGGACAGCTGATCGACGAAATCGACGATGCGAGACAGCTTGTCGACGGTCTCAGCGAACTCGTCATCGGCAAGCCTCAGACGGGCCAGCATCGCGATGTGCGTTACCTGGTCTTTATCGAGTGACACGCTTGATTTTCCGGGGGTTTGGACTGGATCGAGCGCCCGCTCCGAGGCGCGCACGCAATGATACACGCCGCCTTGTGCAATGTCGTGGGCATTGTTAGATTACAGCGTTTATCTCGTTTCGGGCCCTCCCTCGCATGCTCAAAAATCTGCTGGGTTATTTTTCGAATGACCTGTCGATCGACCTTGGCACCGCCAATACCCTGATCTATTCGCGTGGCCACGGCATCGTGCTCGATGAGCCCTCGGTCGTCGCCATTCGGGAAGACAGCGGCCGGGGCGGCCGCGTCGTCGAGGCGGTAGGCATCGAGGCAAAGAACATGCTGGGCCGCACCCCGGGCAACATCACCGCCATCCGGCCGCTGAAAGACGGCGTCATCGCCGACTTCACGGTCACGGAAAAGATGCTGCAGCACTTCATCCGCAAGGCCCTCGGCACGCGCTACTTCCGGCCGAGCCCGCGGGTGCTGATCTGCGTCCCCTACGGTTCGACGCAGGTCGAGCGGCGTGCGATCCGCGAATCCGCGGAAGGCGCCGGCGCTCGCAAGGTACACCTTATAGATGAGCCGATGGCCGCGGCGATCGGTGCCGGCATGCCGGTGCACGAGGCGCGCGGCTCGATGGTGCTCGACATCGGCGGCGGCACCTCCGAGGTTGCCGTGATATCTCTGAACGGCATCGTCTACGCGGCGTCGGTCCGCATCGGCGGCGACCGCTTTGACGAGGCAATCACCAACTACGTTCGCCGCAACTACGGCATCCTGATCGGCGAGGCGACGGCCGAGCGCATCAAGCACGAGATCGGCTCCGCGTTCCCGGGCCAGGAGGTGCTCGAGATCTCGGTCAAGGGACGCAACCTGTCGGAAGGCGTGCCGCGCAGCTTTACGCTGAACTCGAACGAAATACTCGAAGCGCTGCAGGAACCCCTGCAGGGCATCGTCGGTGCGGTCAAGGAGGCGCTGGAGCAGACGCCGCCCGAACTCGGCGCGGATGTCGCCGAGCGCGGCATCGTCCTGACGGGCGGTGGCGCGATGCTCAGAGATCTCGACAAGCTGCTCATGGAAGAAACCGGCCTGCCCGTCGTCATCGCGGACGATCCGCTGACCTGCGTAGCCCGCGGTGGCGGACGCGTGATCGAACTTATCGACGAACACGGTCCGGCGGTCTTCGGACTCGAGTGAACATGCCGCGGCGACCGCTACCCCTGGAGCGTTGACGCCGAACCATGGTCGCCTCACGAGGAAACACGACGAACCCGGCACGCATCCCGGTGCTGGGACTGCGTACCCTGTTCCTCATAGCGCTGAGCATCGTGCTCATGGCACTCGACAATCGCGAGAACCACCTGAACACGGTACGCGACGCCATTGCCGCCGCGGTCTACCCGATCCAGGTCGTCGTCGACGCGCCGGTGCGCTTTTTCGTCTGGATCAACGAAAACACGCAATCGCGAAACGAACTCGAACTGGAGAATGCGCGGCTGAAGGCCGAGAAGCTCCTGACCAGCGCTCGCCTGCTGCAGCTCGAATCGCTGAAAGCCGAGAACGACAGGCTTCGCGAGATGCTCGAAGCGCGTCAGCAGGTAAAGGACGAAGTGCGCGTCGCCGAGATCATGGGTGTCGATGCGAACCCGTTCCGGCACAGCATCGTGATCGACGTGGGGTCGAGCGATGGCGTATACGACGGCCAGGCCATCGTCGACGCAGATGGGGTCGTCGGCCAGGTCATCGAAACCGGGCCGAGGACCTCGCAGGCGCTTCTGATCAGCGACCCGGACCACACGCTGCCGGTCGAGGTCCTGCGCAACGGGCTTAGAACCATCGCCTTCGGAACCGGCGAACTTGGCCGGCTCGACCTGCCGTTCCTGCCCAACAACGCGGACATCGAGGAAGGCGACCTGCTCGTAACCTCGGGTCTCGGCGGCGCCTTCCCGCCCGGTTATCCGGTCGCACGCGTCGGCACCGTACTCCGCATTCCGCAACAGCCGTTTGCCGACGTCTCGGCGCGGCCGCTCGCCGCGCTCGACCAGGTTCGGGAAGTGATGCTGATCTGGCCCGGCGAACCGGAGCCAGCGCAGGCCGACGCCGTCAACGACGCAGAGTCCGGAAATGAGTAGCAAGACCTTCCGCGGCCGCCACCTCCCCGTCATCATCTCCATCGTGATCGCATTGATGCTGTCGATGATGCCGTTGCCGGAGGGCATTCGAAATTTCAGGCCCGACTGGGTGGCGCTGATCATGATCCATTGGGCCATGGCCGTGCCGCGCAGCTATGGCGTCGGCGTCGCGTGGGTCGTCGGCCTCGTGCTCGACGTATCCCAGGGCACGCTGCTCGGTCAGCATGCGCTGGCGCTGACCGTGATCACGTTCATTACCATCAAGTCGAACCTGCTCATGCGCATGTTCCCGCTGCTGCAGCTCACGGCGACCGTTTTCGCACTCAACGCCGTCTATCGCTTCCTGCTGTTCTGGATCAACGGCGTGGCCGGCGTCGAGGCACCGTCGTCGGTTTACTGGGGGCCCGTGCTGACAGGCGCGCTCGTTTGGCCGATGATGTACATACTGCTGTCGGGCATCCGCTATCGCGTAGAGTCGAGGCACTGACGTGTCACTGCTGTCATCGATCAAGGACCACCATTCCGAGCGCCGCCTGTTCATCGCTCGCGTCATTCTCGCGTCGGTCGTGGCGATCATACTGCTCGGCATCGTGGTCGCCCGCCTCGTGCAGCTGCAGGTCTTCGAATACGAACACTTTGCCGAGCGCTCGCAGGGCAACCGGATACGGATCGAGCCTGTGCCGCCGATCCGCGGACTCGTCCTCGACCGCCAGGGCAAGGTGCTCGCCGAGAACCTGCCCGCCTACCAGCTCGAGTTGATCGCCGAGCAGGTTCCCGATATCGACGAGACGCTGGCCCGGCTCACGGAACTCGGACTCATCGATGCCGAGGACATCCCGCGGCTCGAAACGCTCATCGACGCAACGCCGCACTTCAAACCCGTGGCGCTGAACCTGCGCATGACGCCAGAGGAAATCGCCAACTTCGCCATTCAGCGACCGCGCTTTCCGGGCGTCGATTTTCGCCCGCGGCTGGTCCGCCATTACCGCGACGGTGAGCTGGTCGCGCATGCGGTCGGCTACGTCGGCGCGCTGTCGGAAGCCGATCTCGAATCGCTCGAGCCGGCGCGCTACGCCGGTACGGGCCACACCGGCAAGACCGGTGTCGAGCAGAGCTTCGAGGACAACCTGCACGGTTTCCCGGGCTACCGGCACATCGTGACCAACGCCCGCGGACGGGTCATCCCCGCAGACTCGCGCGAACTGCTCGACTCGCTGCCGTCCGATGCGCAGCCGTCGCCGGGCGCGAACGTTTATCTCAGCATCGATCTCGAACTGCAACGTGTAGCAACGAACGAGTTGGAAGGCCGTCGCGGCGCCGTGGTTGCGATGGACCCATGGAGCGGCGAAATACTCGCGCTGGTCAGCGCGCCTGCGTTCGACCCGAACCTGTTTGCCGTCGGCATGACGAGCGCACAGTTTTCCGAGCTGCAGCAGAACCCGGACCGGCCGCTGTTCAACCGGGCGGTTCGCGGCACCTATCCGCCTGGCTCGACGATCAAACCGATGCTCGCGCTCGCCGCGCTCGAGGTTGGTGCGACCAACCTGACGCGGAAGAGCGTCTGCTACGGCTATTTCAGCCTGCCGAACTCGACGCATCGCTACCGCGACTGGAAGCCGGAGGGGCACGGCGAGGTCGATATTCACGACGCCATCGAACAGTCCTGTGACGTTTATTTCTACGAGATCAGCCAGGACATCGGCATCGACCGCATGCACCACTATCTCGACCAGTTCGGCCTCGGCCGGCTCAGCGGCGTCGACATGGCCGGCGAAAAATCCGGCATCAACCCGTCGCGCGAGTGGAAGCGCCGCAACTTCTCGAACCCGGCGGACCAGCGCTGGTTCCACGGCGAGACGGTGATTGCATCGATCGGCCAGGGTTACATGCTGGCAACACCGCTGCAGCTCGCCAGCGCTGTCGCGACGGTCGCGACCCGCGGCACCCGCTTCCGGCCGCACCTCGTCGCGGCCTGGGAAGATCCGCTGACCGGTGAGCGCACGCTCGTACGCCCCGAACGCATCGGCACGGTCGAGATCGAGAACGAATTCTACTGGGACAACATCATCGGCGCGATGCAGGGCGTCATGCAGGGCGAGCGCGGCACCGCGCGCGCCATCGGCATGAACGCACCGTACGCGATGGCGGGCAAGAGCGGCACGGCGCAGGTGTTCTCGGTGGCGCAGGAAGACGAGTACAACGAGGATGAGATCGAGGAGCGACTGCGCGATCATGCGCTGTTCGTGTCCTTCGCACCGGTTGAGGATCCGCAGATCGCGGTTGCCGTGATCGTCGAGAACGGCAGCAGCGGCAGCCGCGTCGCGGCGCCGATCGCGCGCGCCGTGATGGACCAATACCTCGGAGTCAACGATGCGGCCGATTGATGCTCACACTCCGTTGAACACGGAGTCAATGATGCGGCGGACTGAACCATGGCACTGACGGACACACAGCGATTCGTTACCGGCAAGGCCGCGCCGCTCACTGATTTCACGCGCATACTGCGGCGCCTGAACATCGACGGCCCGCTGTTCGGCGGCCTGCTGCTGATCTGCGCCCTCGGGCTGGCCGTCCTTTACAGCGCCGTTGGCGAAAGTACGCGGCTGACGATGAACCAATTCATCCGCCTGGGCGTGGCGGTCGTCGCGATGCTGATCGTTGCGCAGATACCGCCCGACATCATGCGTCGCTGGACGCCGCTGGGCTATGCGGTCGGCCTGGTACTGCTCGTGTTCGTACTGACCTCGGGCGATGTCGGCCAGGGTGCACGTCGCTGGCTGAACATCGGCATCCGCTTCCAGCCGTCCGAAATCATGAAGCTCGCCGTGCCGATGATGGCGGCCTGGTACCTGCACGACAAATCGCTGCCGCCGAAGATTGGCCAGCTGCTGATTGTCGGCGTCATGATCGTCGTGCCGACCGTGCTGATCGCACGCCAGCCGGATCTCGGCACATCACTCCTTATCGCAGCCTCGGGCATTATCGTCATAGTGCTCGCCGGCCTGCCCATGCGGCTTATGTTCGGGCTGGCCGTCTCCGCCGTGCCGGGCGCGCTTGTGCTCTGGAACTTCATGCAGGACTACCAGAAACAGCGCGTGCTGACGCTGCTCGATCCCGACAGCGATCCGCTCGGCGCGGGTTACAACATCATCCAGTCGAAGATCGCGATCGGTTCCGGCGGCCTGTTCGGCAAGGGCTGGACCAACGGCTCGCAGGCCCAGCTCGAATTTCTGCCGGAGCGCGATACGGACTTCATCTTCGCGGTTATGGGCGAGGAGTTCGGTCTCTTCGGTGTGCTGTCGCTGCTGGTCTTGTACGCGTTCGTCATCGGCCGCGGGCTTTACATTGCGACCCAGGCGCACGACACCTACAGTCGCCTGCTGGCAGGATCGATCAGCCTGACCTTCTTCGTCTACGTGTTCGTCAATACGGCGATGGTGTCCGGGCTGATTCCCGTCGTCGGCGTGCCCCTGCCGCTGGTCAGCTTCGGCGGCACGTCGATGGTGACGCTCCTCGCGGGATTCGGTATTCTGATGTCGATTCATTCTCACCGGAAGCTCCTGCCGCATTGATGAAACGCCTCCTGCTCTTGAGCTCCCTGTTGGTCCTCCAGGCATCGGCGTTCGCGATCGATGTGTCGCAACCCGAGGTCCAGTCTTTTATTGACGAGATGGTCAGCGAACACGATTTCGATCG
Organism: Woeseiaceae bacterium; assembly: GCA_030066625.1. Lineage (GTDB taxonomy): Bacteria > Pseudomonadota > Gammaproteobacteria > Steroidobacterales > Woeseiaceae > UBA1847. Next base: position 170 of record JASJBG010000188.1, on the reverse strand, counting down.
TGACGACCTGACCGAGGTCCTCGCGAGCGCCGACCTCAAGCAGGGCATCCTCGACGCGATCGCGAGGACCTCGGTCAGGTCGTCACGATCGAAATCGTGTTCGCTGACCATCTCGTCAATAAAAGACTGGACCTCGGGTTGCGACACATCGATCGCGAACGCCGATGCCT
>JASJBG010000047.1 GCA_030066625.1 Woeseiaceae bacterium | reverse complement strand
CTACCGGAGACGCCGTTCGGCGGCGTGAAGTCCAGCGGCTACGGCCGTGAGGGCGGAACCGAGGGCCTGCAGAACTACATGATCACGAAGAACGTGTCGCACAGCCTGAGCATAGTCTGACTAGTCGCGTTGGCCGAATGCCTCGGACGCGAGCTCATGCAGCCGCTCCATGATCTGCGGCTGGTCCCAGGTCGCCTCGATATCCGGCAGATCCATGATCTTCTGCATCACGGTGTTCTGTTCGTCGCCGACGCGTAGCGCCTCCGAGTAAGGGATCTCCGGCGAGAACGTCACCATCGAATAGAGCGGCGTCCACAGCTCCGGGTGCTGCTCGCTGAACTTCGCTTCGATCTTCTTCTGCAGCTGGAAGCGCGGGTCGCCGGACAGGTCGCTCATTTCCCTGAAGTTCCTCACAGCGAGTTCAGCGATCGCGTCGGCGTTCGGCTTCCGCGCGTTCTCGTAGGCAGGAAAGATCCGGCCCCAGTCGTTGTCGTGCTCCGCGATCAGCGCGTGAAGCTCGGCACAGTCCTCGAAGCCGCAGTTCATGCCCTGTCCATAGTACGGCACGATCGCGTGCGCGGCGTCACCAATCAGGCCGACCTTCCTGTTGAACGACCACGGGAACACGTGCACGAGATACAGTGGCGCCGCCTTCTTCGACATGAAGGTATCGACCGGGTCCTCGAGGTATTCCATTGCATCTGGGAAGTTCGACTCGAAGAACGCCGCTACCGCCGGTCGCTCCTTCAGCGATTCGAAGGACGGATCGCCGTCGTAAGCGAGGAACAGCGTACAGGTGAACGAGCCGTCCGGGTTCGGCAGCGCAATGAGCATGAAGTCCTTGCGCGGCCAGATGTGCAGCGCATTCTTTTCGAGCCTGTGGCTGCCATCGGCGTTGGCGGGGATATTCAGCTCGATGTAGCACTCCGGCATGTAGGTCTGGCTGTAGCTGAAGCGCGGGAAGCTGTGCGCCAGGTGTCGCACTCTTGAATTTGCGCCGTCCGCGCCGAAGGCATAGTCCGCATTGACCACGCGCTCACCGTCGTCCTTGACGCTGAACATTGCCTCCGCCGTTTCAAAGTCCATGTCGATGAGCCGGTGCTGGAAGTGCGTCGTAACGTTTGGCTCCTGCTCCGCGATGTCGAGTAACGTCTCGTTGATGCCACCCCTCGACACCGACCAGATGGCGTCGCCTTCTTTTCCGTAAGGAATCTCGCTCAGCGAACCGTCAACGTCGTGGATTGCACGGTGGTACATCGGGATCGCGCCCCGCTTCGCCTCGGTGCTGATGCCGACCTTCTCGAGCGAGGTCCAGCCACGATCGGACAAGGCGATGTTGATCGACTTGCCCTGGTAAATATCGGTCTTCCTGGAGTCAGGGCGGCCCTCGAATAGCCCGACCTTGTAGCCGTGCCGCGCCAGCGAAATCGCCAGCAGCGCGCCGACGGGCCCGCCGCCGACCACCGTGAATGTCTTCTGAGTCACTTGCCGCCCCCTTGAGCCAGCAGTTCGCGCATCACCTTGCCGAACGTGAATACGTCTTCGAAGGAATTGTAGAGCGGCACCGGCGCCATGCGGATGATGCACGGCTCGCGGAAATCGGCAATGATGCCGGCGGCGATCATGTCGTCGAACAGCTTGCGCTCGCGTCCCGCGATGTCCATCGAGATCTGGCAGCCGCGCCTTTCGGGATCCCGCGGCGTGATGATGCTGATGTCGGCATCGGGAAACTCCTCGGCGAGACGATCGACCGTGTACTCGAGGTAGCCCGTCAGTTTCTCGCTCTTCGCGCGCAGCGCTTCCATACCGACTTCCGCGAACACGGCGAGCGACGCCTTCATCGCCGCCATGCCCAGTATCGGCACGTTACTGAGCTGCCAGCCCTCGGCGCCTTCCATCGGCTGGAAGCCCGGCTTCATCTGGAAGCGCGTGTCCTTGTCGTGCCCCCACCAGCCGCCGAAGCGGGGCAGGTCGAAGCTCCGGCCGTGACGCTCATGGACGAATACCCCGCCGACATTGCCAGGGCTCGAGTTCAGGTACTTGTAGGAGCACCACGCGGCGAAATCGACGTTCCAGTCATGCAAGGCTAGTGGCACGTTGCCGGCCGCGTGTGCGAGATCGAAGGCGGCAACTGCCCCGACGGCGTGCGCCGCTTCCGTGAGTCCCGGCATGTCGAAGAGCTGGCCGGTGAAGTAGTTCACGCCGCCGAAGAAGACCATCGCGAGTTCATCGGCGTTGGCCTCGATCGCGGCCAGGATGTCTTCGTGTCGGATCAGCCACTCGCCCTCGCGCGGCCCGATCTCGATGATCGCGTCGTCGGGTTCGAAACCGTGGAATTTCGCCTGGGTCTCCAGCAGGTAGCGATCCGACGGGAACATCTTCGCCTCGCTGATGATCTTGTAGCGCTGCGCGGTCGGCCGATAAAAAGACACGAATAGGAGATGGATGTTGGTCGTCAGCGAGTTCATGCAGACGACCTCGGATTCCTTCGCGCCGACGAGTTCCGCCATCGGCGGCGTCAGGAGTTCGTGGTAGCTGTACCACGGGTTCGTTGAATGGAAGTGACCCTCGACACCGTACTTCGCCCATTCATCGAGTTCGAGCTCGACGGCCGCCCTGACCGTCTTCGGCTGCAGGCCGAGGGAGTGCCCGGTGAAATAGACGAGCTCGTCCGTGCCTAGCGACGGGAAGTGGAATCGCTCACGATAGCCCCTGAGTGGATCAGCCCCGTCCTGAGCTCTCGCGAACTCGATGCTCGAATCGTATGGCATATCGGCCTAGGCTTGCGCGGGTAGCTGGACCCACCCCTCCGGCACTTCCTTGCCAGGATGGCGCGCACCGCAGTTGGGACAGGTGCGTGCGTCCTCGTCCTCGTAGAAGGCCTGGTAGAGGGGCGGCAGGTCGTCGACGATCGACTGCAGCAGCACCTCCGTGCGGTGCACGAGGCCGCCGCACTCGAAGCAGTACCACTCGAACGCATCCTTCTCACCCGGCGGACGCGTGGGTTCGATGACGAGGCCCACGCTGCCCTCCATGGGCCGCTGCGGCGAGTGGCGCACATGCTTCGGCAGGAAGAACACGTCGCCCTCGCGGATGACGACGTCGTAGAACTCGCCGTCGTCGTGGATCTTGAGAATCATGTCGCCTTCGAGCTGGTAGAAAAACTCCTCGACCGGATCGTCGTGGTAATCGGTGCGCTGGTTCGGACCGCCGACGACGAAGGCCATCATGTCGGCGTCCTCCCAGATCTGCTTGTTACCGACGGGCGGCTTCAGGAGATGCCGGTGTTCGTCGATCCAATCCTGGAAATTAAAGGCGGCTAGCTTGGACATGACGAGGAATCCGATGAAATGCCGGGATGGGCAATTCTAGCCCCCCCTGACAGGAAAGCATAAGCCTCGGAAGTCCGCTACGCCGCGCCGCGACCCGGGTGCCCGGTTTTTCGCGCCGATTTGCCCGAAAACCACGGATTTCAACGCACCGGGTACTAAAGACCGCGGCAATCCGGCCGATATCCTCTCGGAAGGGAAGGCGCTTTTTCGGCGCATGGGAATTGTTTTGTTCAAGGCAGACCGGGTCGGGCTCGTCGTCGTTATCGCCGCGCTTGTGGCAATCGCGGCGACGGTACATCTCGTCGTCGACTACCAGATCGACGAACGCATCAAGAACATCCGGATGCAAGGCATCAGCTTTGCACGGACGCTCTCCGGTGTGCCGTACGACCAGCTCGTCCCGGACGGCGAACGCCAGGGCGCCGCGCAGGTGCTGCGCTACAGCACCGGCGACGAGAACCTCGCCTATGTCAGTATCGTCGATACGAACGGGCAGGGAGTCTACGAAAACGCGTCGGCAGGCGTGATCGTGCCACCGGCTTCCCTGCCGAACGAGCCGTCGGCATGGCTTGGCGAAACCCGCGGTAACCTGCCGAATGAAGGCCAGTCGATCATCGAGTTCCATGCCCCGCTGTTCATCGACGCCGACCTGAAGGGCTTCGTGCGGCTCGGCTATTTCTACCCGACCGCAGCACTCAGCCAGGGCCAGCTTCCCTTCATCGCAGCAGTGTCCTTGCCGGTGTTCCTCCTCGCACCCTTGTTCTATTTTCTGCTCCGACTGGAGATCCGGCCGCTGCGCGCTGCCAGTCAGGAGATCAGTCGCGTCATGGACGGCGAGGGCTACCGTCGCCTGGAGATCGCCGCCACCGGTGAGCTGGGCGACTTCATGCGCCGCTTCAACTCGTTCGTCGAGCACGCCGACAAGCGTATCCGGACGCTCGAGAGTGAGCATGGACAGCTGGTGACGTCGACCAAGCTGCTTACCTATCGAAAGAACCGCGTCGAGACGGTGCTGGAAACGCTGCCAGAGGCGGTCCTTATCCTCGACGAGAGCGGCACGGTCACCTTCGCCAACCAGAAGCTGGGCGCAATGTTCGACGTGACTCCTGACGTCATTCTCAATCAGCCACCGCAGAACTGGTGCAATCACCCGGACATACTGCAGCTGCTGGCGCGCTACCAGACTGGTAACAAGGGTCGAAATTTCACCGACACTATTCGTTTCAGCCTCGATGCCGTCAGCGAGCGCACGATCGCGACACGCACGTACCCGCTGTTCTCCCCGACCGGCCCATCGTCCGCGATCGGCACGCTGATCATATTCCGCGACGAAACCAAAGAAGCCCTGGCCAGGCAGGCAAGGGCGGATTTCGTTGGTCACCTGTCGCACGAGCTGAAATCCCCGTTGAACGTACTCGCGATGTACAGCGAAACGCTGTTGTCCGACGCCGGCAAGCGTGAGGAGTTCCGGATCGAAGCCGCCAACGTCATCGCCGACGAAGTGCATCGCTTGAATTCGCTGGTGTCCGGACTGTTGAACATGACCCAGATCGAGACGGGCAGCCTGATGCCGGAGCGCTCGCTGGTGAAACTGCGCGAGGTCGCTCAAGCGGCCTTCGACGAAGCGAAGAGCTCCGCAGCGGACAAGGACATGCGGTTTACGTTCGACGTCCCCCGTGAAATGAACCCCGTTCTCGTCGACAAAGACCTGATCCGTATCGCAATCACGAACCTGCTGAGCAACGCCGTCAAGTACAACCGGGACGACGGTGAGGTAATGCTTTCCATTGACGAAACCGAAGACGCGGTGCAGGTCCGCGTTGCTGACACGGGCCTGGGCGTCAGCGAGGAGGAGGCCGCGCGCATCTTCGAAAAGTTCTATCGATCGCAGGACGATCGCGTGCAGGCAATCGGCGGCCACGGCCTCGGCCTGGCGCTCACGAAGCAGATTGTCGAACTGCACCACGGCAGCCTGTCGCTCAACCATGACCGCGACGAAGGTGCGGAGTTCATCATCAACCTGTGGAAGGAGTCGACTGCGATCAAGCAGGCGATCTGACTATGAAGAAAGTAATGATTGTCGATGATCACGCGCCCGTTATCCGGGTACTCAGGCTGGGTATCGAGGAGGCCGGCTACGCCGTAGAGACGGCCTCAAATGGGTCGGAATGCCTCGTCAAGCTCTGCGACGGTCTGCCTGATTTTCTCGTGACCGATATCGATATGCCGCGTATGAGCGGCAAGGAACTCTGCATGGCTATCGAGGAGCAGTTTCCCGATCGCAAGTTTCCAATCGTGGTGCTGACGTCGCGCACCGAGCTCGAGCATCGTGACTGGACGCGGAGGATCGACAACCTGCAGTTCATGGAAAAACCCGTTAGCGTGCGTCGACTCGTCGCACTGATCGGCCGCTGCCTCACCGCCGAGGACGCCGTGAGCGCCTGATATGACCGGCAACCTGCTCAAATCGGTTTCCTTCGGCAAGTACGAGCGAATGTTGCCGCGCGTTTTCCCGGGCGGCGTGTGCTTCGAGGTGCGGGACAGGAGTGGCCAGTGTCTCTGGCGACTCGATGCGGATGGCGCCGAAGCGACCGCGGCTGACGCGGCGGATACGACCGTTATGGCCTGGGCCGACGTCGGCAAGCGCCTGCAGAGGCGGCGCCTGCCCGACGGGCAGCTGCAGTTCCGGTCAGCGTTGATGTCGCGGGAATTCGGGCAGGTCGGTTGGCTGATCGTCGGCTTCGACATCGAGGAGAGCCAGCCGGTCACAACGGCTCCCGAACCGCTACGCCGTGCGTTTGTCGACGCTGCCACCTTCCTGCAGGAAGAGATGGAACTTCAGGCCGAGTGCAACCAGCTGGCCGTGGAGCTGACCGAGCGTTACGAGGAGCTGAACCTCGTGTATTCGACGCAGGACCAGGTCGAGTACTTCGAGGAGGGTCAGGAAGCACTGGTTCGCCTCGTACACAACTGCGTCGATTACCTCGACGTGGACGTCGCGGCGTTAATCTGTCGCGATCGCCAGCTCTCTATGCACAACACGCAAAGCGCCGAATCGCCGGCAGACGTCGAGGCGCTGCTCGACCTCCTCGGCACGAAAGTCTACGACTACGTTGAATCACAGATTCGCAGCCTGGTTATCAATGAGGCCGACAACGCCGAACGCGAGCGGCTGCTCGATGGACGCGCGGACAACCTGCTCGCAATGCCGATTGTCGACGACCATGGCACCGCCATTGGGCTCATCGCCGTGATCGCGCGCCGGGACAAGCACACTTTCTCGAATGGCGATCGCAACCTCCTCGAGGTCATGGCAAAGAAGGCCGCGCGGGTCATACATACGCATCACGACTCGCTGACTGGCCTTATGAATCGCAGCGGCTTCGAATCGTCGCTTGTCAATGCGCTTGGCAATGCGAAGTCAGGTCGCGTCGAGCACTGCCTGCTGCATATTGATATTGACCAGCTGCACGTCGTGAACGACCTGATGGGCCCGCATGAGGGTGACGCACTGATTCGGCGCGTTGCGCGCCTGCTGCAGAGCGTGCTGCGGGACACCGATTCGCTCGGTCGCCTGGGCGGGGACGAGTTCGGTGTATTGCTCGGCAGCTGCGGCGCCGAGCATGCGATGAGCATTGCCGACAAGATCCGCAGCGGCGTTCGCGGCCTGGGTGTTGTCTCGGCGTCTCGGCAGCTTGACGTCACCGCATCGGTCGGCATCGTTCCGATCAATGCGGACTCCGATGGCATTGCGGCGACCATGGCCGCAGCCGAAATCGCCTGTAAAGCGGCGAAGGACGCCGGCCGCGACCGGGTACAGGTTTTCCAGGAAGACAATACGACGCTGATTCGTCGCAGCGAGGAAATCGAGTGGATCGGGCGCGTCCAACAGGCGCTTCGCGATGACGCATTCGTCCTGCACTGCCAGGCCGTCACGCCCTTCAACGACGCCAATGCACAGCACTACGAGATCCTGGTCCGGATGCTCGACGACGACGGCTCGATCCTGCCGCCCGGGGAATTCATGCCGGCCGCGGAACGCTACCAGCTGATGCCAATGGTCGATCGCTGGGTGATCCGCAACACCCTGGCGAAGCTGGCCAGCCACCCGGATGCAGTCGCTAACTCGGTTTTCTGTATAAATCTGTCCGGCCAGTCATTGACGAACACCGGGTTCCTGTCGTTCATCCAGGACGAGCTGCGAAACAACGCAATCGATCCGGAGCGTATCTGTTTCGAGATCACCGAGACGGCGGCGATAGCGAATATCGACGACGCGATCGAGTTCATTGCAGAGCTGCGCGCGCGAGGCTGCCGATTCGCGCTCGACGATTTCGGCGCCGGACTGAGCTCCTTCGGCTATCTGAAGATGCTGCCGGTCGACTACCTGAAGATCGATGGCAGCTTCGTGCAGGAGATCAAGAATGACGAAGTGAGCTACTCGATGGTCCGTTCCATCTGCCAGATCGGGCGCACGATGCAGCTCTCGATTGTCGCCGAGTTCGTTGGCGACGACGAAACACGGGATCTGCTGAAACAGATTGGTGTTGACTACTGCCAGGGTTTTTTCATCGGTCGACCTGCTCCCTTCGATGATCTCCTCAACCAGGTGAGCGTGAGCGACGAGTCGGCGTCCGCATGAGCGACGTGTCACAACAGGGCAGCGCGAGCCGCGTCCGCATCGGCGTGGCGACGCATGTTGCGCCGAAAGGATCCCTGACCGGCGAGGAAGCCATCGCCGACCTGATGCTGGTCATCGACGACTGCATCGCAAGCCACGAGCACAAGGTCATCGTAGACCTGTCGGCGGCGCAGACGATAGACAGTCTCGCGATCTCGACTTTCATGGACTTGCAGGACCGCCTGCTGAAGCTGGGTGGCTGGATCAAGGTGTCCGGCCACAGTTCGATAATCTCCGAGATCGCCGCAATCACCGGCCTGTCGGACTACGTCACCTTTATTGACTCGGAAGGCAATCGCGAAAAGAAAGAGGCCGATGAGGTCAGCTTCGGCCCCGGCGCGCGCCTCGGCGACATCCTCGTAGCCCGCAACCTCATCACGCAGGCTCGCATCGACGAGGCCCTGAAGCTGCAGGACCGACTCGGGAAGCGAATGGGGCAGATCATCGTCGACAAGGGCTGGGTCTCCGAGAACGACATGTTGCGTGCGCTGTCGGTACAGCTCGATATCCCGTTCGTACGCGTTCGCCACGGGATCTACGATCCGGCGACCGTTTCCCTGCTCGAGCGCAACATCGCGCGCCGGCTCTGTGTCGTCCCTCTGTTCCGGGTACGAAGCGTCGTGTACCTCGCAAGCGCCAAGCCGCAAGACATGCCGACCTTCGAAGAAGTATCGGAACGACTGCAGTGCGAAGTACGGCCGGTGCTGGCTCGCAAGGAAGACATTCTCAAGCTGCTTAACGAGTCGATGAGTATCGACGACATGCATTTCGACATGGTCGGCGACGTCGATGAGGACTTCGCCGTCATCGAGAACCTGCAGATCGATGACTACTCGACGATCGATGAAGTGGCGGCAGGCAGCCCGGTTGTCAATCTCGTCAACTCGATCATCCAGCGCGCTGTACATGACGGAGCGAGCGATATTCATCTCGAACCGTTCCGCACGCACTCGCGAATTCGCTTTCGAATTGACGGCCTGCTCTATGAATTCACGGCACCGAGAGTGGAACTGCACCCGGCCCTCGTGTCGCGCCTCAAGGTCATGGCCAACCTCGACATCGCCGAGCGCCGCCTGCCGCAGGACGGCCGTATCCAGGTTCAGACACAGGGGCGCTCTGTCGACCTCCGCTTCAGTTCCCTGCCCGGGCTGTACGGCGAAAAGGTCGTACTGCGTATCCTCGACAAGAACCAGGCAATACTCGACGTCCGCAAGCTCAATATGTCCGCCGAGAATCTCTCGGTGTTCACCGAGATGCTCGATGCAAGTCACGGCCTGATTCTCGTCACCGGACCGACGGGCAGCGGCAAGACCACGAGTCTGTATGCCGCGCTCAATCACCTGAAGAGCATCGAGAAGAACATCGTCACGATCGAGGACCCGGTCGAGTACCAGCTGGACATCATCAACCAGAACGAGGTGCGCGACGGTATCGGGCTGAGCTTCGCCAAGATCCTGAAGCACGTGCTGCGCCAGGACCCGGACATCGTCATGGTTGGCGAGATCCGCGAGCGCGATACGGCGGAGATCGCCGTGCAGGCCGCACTGACCGGCCACCTCGTGCTCTCGACGCTGCATACGAATGACGCCGTTGGTGCGCTGACGCGCCTCATCGACATGGGCGTCGAGCCGTACCTCCTGTCCTCGGCGCTGCTCGGCGTCGTCGGACAGCGACTCGTCCGGACGATATGCCCGGGCTGCACGGCCGATATGCTCGCGCCGCCCGAGATCATCGAGCAGTACCGCTGGCAGGAGCTCGGCGACGTCAGGCTCGCCCGCGGCAAGGGCTGTGAGGAGTGCTACGACTCCGGCTACAAAGGCCGCATCGGCATCCATGAAGTACTGCGGACGGATCCGGACCTGCAGAAGCTGATCATCTCGAGCCCGAGCCGCGACGAGCTCACCGAGTACCTCAGTGATCGGGGCTTCAAGAACCTGTTTGACGATGGTCTGTCGCGTGTCCTCGAACGTCGCACGACGATTGAAGAAGTCTCCCGCGTAACGAGTATCTAGGTACCAGCTATGGCGCTCCAGCACGAACCGCAAACATCGCAGAAGGAAGCAACGCCGGCGCGCAAGCCGGTCCAGTTGACCTTGCCCAGCTTTTCGAGGGGCGTATCCGCGTCCGACCGCATGTTCTTCACCGAGCAGCTCGCGCTGATGCTCGAGTCCGGGGAAAGTCTCTACGTTGCGTTGACCACGAGCGCGAGGCAGACGGAGAACCCGCAGATGCGGGAGGTCATCGAGCGAGTCGCACAGGACGTTAGTGAAGGGCGCTCTTTCGGCAGCTCGCTGGCACTGCATCCCGAGGTATTTTCGTCGACCTATGTAAACCTGATTTCGGCGAGTGAAAGCGGTGGATTCATGCACGAGGTCTTGCAGCAGCTCCTCGGCATGGAGAAGAAACGAGAGGAGCTGCGTGCGACCCTGGTCTCAGCGGCGACATACCCGGCGTTCCTGATCCTGTTCTCGATTGCGGTCGTTGTGTTCGTTCTCGTCGTCGTCTTCCCGAAGTTCGGTACGATGTTCAACTCGATCTACGATCAGCTGCCCGGAACGACGAAGGCCCTGATGTCGGCCAGCGACGTCCTGCGCAACCACTGGATCGTGCTCGTGGCAGGCAGCGCGGCCGCGATCGTGGTCGCCCGCCACTGGGCGATCAGCGAGGCAGGTACATACCAGCTTGACCGCCTCAAGCTCCGTATTCCCGGTCTTAAGGACGTCTTCGCCCAGATCTACCTCGTCCAGTCCTTCCAGGTCCTGAGCCTGTCACTAAGAAACGGCGTATCGGTAATGGACAGCCTCGAGGCATGCAGGGACGTGGTCAGCAACTCGCTGTTTCGAGGGCTGATGCGGGATGTTGCCGACAAGGTCCAGTCCGGCAGTGGCGTCGCAGCCGGCTTCGAGGAGTCGCCATTGCTACCAGATCTCGCCAAGCACCTCGTCGCCACGGGCGAGCAGACCGGCAATCTCGGCAAGGTCATGGGCCGGCTGGCCGAGTACTACGAAAGCCAGCTCACCAAGCGGCTGGAAGCGCTGTCCAAACTCGCCGAGCCGATGATGCTGCTCGTCATGGGCGTCATCGTCGGCGTACTGGTCAGCTCGCTGATCCTGCCCATCTTCAAGCTTTCCCGGGCCGTCTCCTGATCGAACGCTAAAGAATCTCGCGCGGCCGCCGATAACTAGTCTAACGCAGGGGACTTTTCGGAGATAACTTAATGATTTCGCTGCAGAAACATCATGCCCGGCAGCAGGGTTTTACATTGGTTGAGCTGCTTATTGTTGTCATTATTCTCGCCATTCTCGCGGCGATCATCATCCCGCAGTTTACGGCCGCGACGGACGACGCAGAACAGGCCGCCTACGACACCAATCTCGCGAACATTCGCTCCGCTATCGACCTGTACCGCCAGCAGCACAACGACTATCCTGGCGCCGTCGCTTCGACGGGTGCGACCTGCGTCAACGGCGCGGCCGTCGCCGGGACCGTGGGCGCGGCGTCCTTCATAACGCAGCTCAGGAATTACACCAATTCCGACGGCCTTGCCTGCACGGGCACGGACCCGAACCAATTCAGGTACGGCCCGTATCTCAAGGACGATCTGCCGGTCAATCCGCTCGGCACCAACAACACGGTTGTCGTCGTGACCGCTGGCGTCCTCGGCCTGACCAGCCAGGGCACGGGCGGCTGGCGCTTCGACTCGGTTACCGGCGAATTCATCGGCGACCAGTAGGTTCCTTCCTGTCTGGTAACGGACGGGGACATTCTTGATTTAGGGCAGGACGCTTAAATGAAGAATGTCCCCGTTTCGTTGTTGAGGTTCAGATCGAGACGGGGCGAGGCTGGCTACACGCTGGTCGAGCTCGTCATCGTCGCGATAACCCTTGCGCTGATCGCCGCAATCGCAGTCCCGGTCGCTTTTCCTGGCAACGAGAGGGATACCGATCTCGTAACAGAGGAGTTCGCCGCGGCCATACGCTTCGCCCGCAGCGAATCGATCCGTACCGGGCAGCCGCATGGCTTCCGACTCCTCTTCGACCAGAACCGGATTCGCGTATTCAGTGCTGACATGTCGGGAAGCCCCTGGACCTGGATCTGGGACGTTTACCATCCGGTGACACGCCAGCTCTACGACTACAGTTTCCCGACAGAGCTGGCCGGGCCGTCTGACCCGGTAACGCAGTCGATTGTTTATCGTGGCACCTGTAACCGCAACGGCGTTGTGTACTTCGACGCCAATGGCACGCCCTGGTGCCTCGATCCCGAAACCGTGCTACTCGAATCCTTCAGGATCGACGTCACTACATCGGTCGGGCAGGCGTCGGTGACGCTCAACGGCATCACGGGCCGGGTGACGATCCAGTGACCAGGCGGAGGCAACAAGCCGGGCTCACGCTCGTCGAAGTGCTCGTGACGGTCGTGCTGCTCGCGATCCTGCTGGTTCCCGCGATTAACGCGCTGCAAAGTGGACTTGCGGGCGCCGACGTGCACGCCGACGCTGCTCGTAGTCACTACCGCCTTGTGTCGAGGCTCGAAGAGCTACTTGCCGAACCGTTCGGCAACCTGTCCGACGCAGCCATCGCCGCCGGCGGCCCATCGACGCCGAGCAACTATTCTGATCCCGCTGGCCCACCCGGCCGGCTGATCGTCTATCTCGCCACCTACGACGGCGATAATGCGGACGCCGACGATGACGCGTTTACCGGCGTTGACAGCGGTTTGCTCTGGATTCGCGTCGATATCGAGAACAGCATCTACTCGCTGCAGACCGTACGGACGCGCGGCCACTAGTCATGAGGCGGTCAGGGCGAAGATCCGGTGGTTTCACGCTTGTCGAGCTGCTCATTGCAATGGCAATCGCGGTGCTGTTGTTAACGGCGATGGGCCGGCTGATGGGCAGTGCCCTGGTTAGCGGCGAGCTTGCCGAGGAACGTAACAGGCTGCAGCAGGATGCACGGTTTGCGATGGAGCGCATGGTCAGGGTGGCAAGCCACTCCCCGAGGCTATTGTTACCGCACAACGACAATCCAAATACGAGCTGGCCGGAGCATATCCGCGAGCAGACTGTCCCGGCATCGCCCCCGATCGGAAGCAGCACGTTCGCTACCGCAGTGCTGGCCGTCACGTTGCCGGAGTTCGTCGACCTCGACGCGGACGGCTTTCCCGATGCTGACGATGACAGGGACGGGCGAATCGACGAGGACCTTCCCAACGACGTTCACCATGATTTTCACCCAGGGATCATGCTGATCGACGACGATGGCGACGGATTTGTCGACGAGAACCCGGCTTGGTACTGGGACGATGACGAAGACGGCATCTTTAACGAGGATCCGTTTGGTTACATCGACAATGACGGCGATGGATCATTCTCCGAGGACCCGCCGTCCGACATGAACAACGACGGTTGTCCGGGGCTGTGCGGCGTCGATGATAATGGCGATGGAACGATCGATGGCGGCAGCGATGACACCAATGACGACGAGGAGGGAACCGGGTTCGAAGATGGCTACAACCCCGTCGTCTTCTATCTCGACGGCAACGTGCTTATGGAACGTATGCCGGTGCCATGGAACGAAGATGGAATCAGCAGCCCGGATGGCCCGAATGACGGCCGGGACTTCGTCGCATCGGCGATTGCAAGCGATGTCACCCGCTTGCGCTTCGAGAAGCTGGACATCGGTGGAAGCGCACAGGCGATGGTACTTGTCGAGCTCGAACTCACAGGGCCGGCGGGTTCCAGCGTCACTCTCAATACCAGCGTCCGCATTGGCGGTGCGTTGTGACGAGTCGGCAACGCCAGCAAGGCTATCTGCTGATAACCGCCGTTACGGGCTTGTTTCTGCTCGCCACCGTCGCGGTCCTGCTGTCCCTGGGTTCCTCGATTGGTATCAATAGCTCAAACAATGAGCTGGAGAACACACGCGCCAGGTACCTCTCCGAGGCAGCGATACAGCATGCCCTGTGGCAGACACAAAACAGTGCCTGCACGGGCAACTTGTCGGTGCCCATAACGGCACTGGGCGCCGACCGTTACGAAGCAATATTCACAGGTGCGGCTGCGGGTAGCCTATATGCCCTGTCGGTCGATCAGGACGCATGGATCCGCAACGATGATCCGGACAAGAACAACGGCACATCGGACCGCAATCACATTCGTTACGAGGGCGGCAAAACAGAGCTCGTGCTGACACGCTTCGACCTTGCAGCCATTCCGGCCGGCGCGCAGGTCAACTCGGCCATCGCCTGGTTTCACGTCGCGTCGGGAAAGGAGCATCCTGAAGGCCCTATTACGGCTCACGAGATCCTTGCCGACTGGGCCGAGAGCACGGTGACATGGGAATCATTCGGCAAGGCTTACCGGGGCGGGTCCGTTGGTACGATCCCGGCGCAGGATACCGGGGATGTCTGGGTCAGCTTCAACGTGACGGGGCTCGTGCAGGGCTGGGTGAATGGCCAGCCCAACCACGGCATCCTGTTCCAGTCGAAAGCGGAAGGTGTGCACGCCGAGTACACGGGGCGCGAAAACGGTGCCAATCCGCCGCGCCTCGATGTGGTTGTTGGCAGCGGCACAGCGTCACCGGTCACGATAACGGCCAAGGGAACGCTCGAGAACGGCGTCGAGCGTAAGCTCGCGTACGACCTCGCTACTGTGTACCAGCCTGCCAGCCATCACGTGCTGCAGCATGGCGGGTCTGCGGGGAAGGACGCCTTCCTGACTGAGTTCAAACCTGGCTGGAACTACGGCGGCTACGAAGCGCTGCGCATCCGCAGCCCGGGCAGCGACTGGAACAGTGCGCTTCAGTTCGACCTGGCGAGCGTGCCCCGACACGCTCGCATTGTCTCCGCCACCCTGGAGCTCTACAAGCTGAACTCTTCGAACAATGCGGCCGGTATGGTCAACGTCCATGCAATCAACCGAAGTTGGGAAGAAGGGGACAGCAACGGCTGCTCCTGCCCCGGCGTGACCTTCGACGACAGGGACTCCGGACTGTCCTGGAATTCCCCGGGCGGCGATTTCGATGCCGTGCCGACTGCAAGTATTGCGGTCGATACAGCCACTGACAGATGGGTTTCCTGGGACGTAACAGGCCTTGTACAGGACTGGGCCGATGGGACGCGGCCGAACTACGGAATGATGCTCACGCCAGGCGATGCAACGGCGACGTCGGAGTTTGCGTCCAGCGACTATTCCGATCCGACTCTGCACCCGAAGCTTTCGATCCGCTACGCGTGCGAATGCGGCACCCCATGCATGGTGCCGAGCGGCGCAGGCCGGATCGCACTGATTGGCGACGACAACTCCCCGGATTACGACGATCAGCTCAAGATATCGTTGTTCGAGTCATGGGGATACGAAGTCGACTTCTTCGAGGATCGTGACAGCGACATGATCAGCTGGAGCAACTACGACCTCGCATATGTCTCGGAGACCTCTGTTGCGTCCGATGTTCGTGCCAATCTCGTCGACGCCCCGATCGGGGTCGTCAATGAAGAGCCCAATCTCTACGACGACCTGGGACTGGCCGACGGTGATACTGAGCGTGTCGGCTCGATCATAGCCATCATCGATAACAGCCACTTCATTACCGCCATATTCCAGCAAGGGCCGTTGTCAATTTATGCAGGCGACATGGAGATCCTGACGGCTGACGCACCACTTGCGGACGGCCTGCAGGTTCTCGGGGAGTTCGGCGGTTCAGCGACACTGACAGTGCTCGACAAGGGCGCACAAAGAATCGGCGGAACCGCAGCCGGTCGCCGTGTAACCCTGCCTTTTGGTCAGCACTTCGCTGCCGATTTTGACTGGGCGAACCTCAATGGCACCGGTGAGCTGCTGGTACAGCGCGCGATCGCGTGGGCAGCCGGGAGTGACATTGTGAGTTCCGGTAGCGTGCTGATGGTCGTGGGGAACGACGGCAACCTTACGGCCCAGGAGCAGCTAAAGAAGACCCTGCTCGAGTCCTGGGGCTTCGCCGTTAATGTCATCGACGAAGATGATTCGCAAGCTGACTTCGACGCGGCCGTTGCATCTAATGAGGTGGTGTTCATCACCGAGGACGTCAACGCGGGCGACGTCAATACGAAACTGACCGATGCGACGATCGGCATTGTGACCGAGGAGGCGAACCTGGCTGACGACTTCGGTTTCGCCGACTCCATCCAGTGGGGTTCTGGCCTGAAGCTGACCGTCGACAATAGCTTCTACATTACGTCGACCTTCGGAACCGGCACTATTGGATTCTCTTCAGCGATGGTTTCTGTCGCTGGCCTTACAGGCGATATTGCGCCTGGCGCGCAATACCTGGGTTATTCGGATGCCGGACCTTCGTTGATCAAGCTCGAGACCGGTGCCGAGCTTGTTGGAGCGGGCACCGCGGCGGGACGACGAGTGCTCTTGCCGTGGGGCGGCAACGACATGGACGTCGGTCTGCTCAACGACAACGGCTTGATGCTTTTCCAGCGCGCCATCGAGTGGGCGGCAGGCGCGAACCTGGCAGGGCCGATCGCGCACTGGAAGCTGGATGAAACGACCGGCACGACGGCCATTGACTCCGCTGGCGGACACGATGGCAGTCTCGCCAACGGGCCGGCATGGGCTTCTGGTGTGTTTGATGGTGCATTGGACTTCGATGGTGCCAACGACTACGTGGACCTGACAACGGATGCCGAGCTGACAGACATATTCGACGGCGGCGCAACTGTGACGGGCTGGATCTATCCACGAAGCTGGGGCGAGTCTGACAACGGCCGCATCCTCGACAAGGCCAGCCAGATTTCAGGCGATCGTGACGGCTGGATGATCGCGGTTCGCGGGGCGACGCCAGCCGTGCAGTTCGCCCAGGGCTTTACGGGTACCCGCGGTTTCTGGAGGTCGGAGGCTGGAACGGTGTCGCTAAACGAATGGACACACTTTGCGGTGGTCTACGACGCGAGTTCGGTGGATAACGATGCCGAGATCTATCTCAATGGCGTCAAGCAGTCGCCGCTGGTAGAAATCACGCCTACCGGGACCCTCGCAACGGATGCCGGCATCGCGTTGCGCATGGGCAACTACGCGCAGGACACGTCGCGCACCTTCGACGGCGTGATCGACGACGTGCGCATCTACGATCGACTGCTTTCGTCGGGCGAGATTGCAGCGCTCGCTACGCTGCCCCCCAAGACGCCACTCGCGCACTGGAGACTTGACGAGACAGGCGGTTTCATCGCGACTGATTCGGTCGGTGGCCGCGACGGCACGCTGATCAACGGCCCAACCTGGGCAGCAGGCCAACTGGACAATGCCGTTCGCTTCGATGGATCGAATGACCGAATCAATGTGCCGCATGACGCTGGACTCAATATCGAGTCACAGATAACGCTCTCTGCGTGGATCTACCCCGATACGCTGAAGCCATTCCAGATCGTGCTGACCAAGGGAGACGGCGGGGTGGCCGAAAATTACTGGTTGGGCACGGAAGGAAACAAGGCAAATTTCGGATTCGTCGACGGTGGCGCCTACGCCCAGCACACGACCTCCGGCCTGACGCTGCAGGCAGGCCAATGGCATCACATCGCTGCCACTTTTGACGATGCCGCGAACGAAGTGAAGATCTATGTCGATGGCGTTGCAGAGACGTTTACGAATACCTATGCACCGGCAGCCAACAATGAGCAGCTGATCATCGGCAACAGCTACTATGCTGGCGAAGGATTCGACGGTCTGATTGACGACGTCCGCCTGTATGACTTCGTGCTTGGCGCCACCGAGATCGCGAGCCTGGCCGCAGAAGGTGGCAGCGGCAACGGCAGCGGCAATGGTTGCAACGGCACCTACCGCGACGATTTCAATTCCGTCAGCTGGAGCGGGTCGGACGGCACGCTTGCCTGGAATGACCCGTGGGCGGAAGTCGGCGAGAGCGACGGGGCCGGAAGTGGTGATGTCCGGATCCAGAACGACGTCAGCAACTACCAGCTTCGCATCAGGGACAACGACAACGGCGGTGAGGGCGTTGAGCGCGTCGCAGACCTCACCGGTGCCGGCACCGCGACTTTGAGTTTCGACTATCGCCGCCGGGGTCTGGACAGCAGCGGTGACTATGTGGCCGTCTACGCCTCGTCGAACGGCACGGCCGGCCCGTGGACCGAGCTGCCAGGACCACGTATCCAGGGCGGTACGAACGACAGCAGCTACCAGCCATGGACGAGGGATATCAGCGCCTTTATCTCCGGCAACACGGCGATACGCCTGCGTAGCTCGTCGAGCATGGGCGGCACCGATACGGTCTACTTCGACAACGTCCGGATTCAGTGTGCGCCGTAGCGAATCCAAGCGGCCCTGGTTCACAGAAATTAACCGGAAATTAAAGATTTAGCCACTTCCGCCGTTAACCCGAAGGACAACGGCTAGCTCCATCGTACGCAGGAAAAATGGCGATTCCCAAAGCACTGGCACAGACCTGGTCGGCGACCGATTTCGGTGACGTCGAGCTGTCGAGTTACGCGGAAACCGAGCTGCTCGACGATACCCGTAAGGGTGTACAGGTCATGGCCGTCGTGTCGCTGTGCATGCAGTTCGTCATCACGATGCTGATTCTCGTGCACGACCTCGGTATGACCTACCTGAGTTCGACGGGGATATTCGCGGCCCTGTCCGCTCATGTTTTTGTCGCGGCGCGATACGTCGATGACGTCCGCGGCCTGCAAGTACTCGGTATGACGTTCCTGATCATCGGAGCCCTCGCGGTCACCTTCCTCGCCCACGAGGTCGGCGACCTCAACGTCGGCATGATGGCTGCCGTCGTCATGCTGTTCGTCGCGATCCCGATCGTGCCGTGGGCACTCAGGGAGGCGAGCCTCGTTGTTGTCGCGACGTACGGTCTCATGACCTCCTCCTTCCTGAGCGTGCCCGGTCGCTTCGAGTCGGGCGCGTTGCTCGTGCTGCAGCTCCTGCTGTTCGGCGCGGCCACGATCGTGATCTTCGTGACGGCCCGGAACACGCTGATACGCAAGCACGACATCCGCGCCCGATTCGACCTCGAGAACGCGCACGACGCGATGGAGCTGCTGTCAATGCAGGACGCGCTCACGAATGCGTGGAATCGCCGCTTCCTCGAGGAACAGTTCCCGAAGATCGCCGACCAGTGCCTCGCCGACCGCATTCCGGTGCACGTGGCCGTGATCGACATCGACGACTTCAAGGGAATCAACGACCAGTTCGGCCACCACATCGGCGATGAAATCCTGACGGCCCTTGCCGACATCCTGATGCAGCGTCTCGGTGACGACGGCTACCTGGTTCGCCTCGGCGGTGACGAGTTCCAGATCATCTACTGCGCCGATGACCTCGAGGCACTGATCGATGGCGCAATCCACGACCTCCAGCAGTCGGCTGTGGCGGCCGCGCTCGCCGGCAGGCGCAAGATAACGTTGACCGCCGGTATCGTCAGTTCGGAGCCCGACAAGCCAGCGGTGCAGGAGGCTCTCTACCGGACTGCGGATACCGCGCTGTACGCAGCCAAGACGAAACGGCCCGCAGACAACGACGATTCTGCGTCGCTGGCGCGGACCGGGACATGGCAGCTATGAGTGTCGCGCGCAAGGCCATGCGCCTTATCGGATCGAGACGCCGTTTGCGGTCTGTCGGCCCGATCGGCATCGACTTCGCACTCGAGTCCCTGCACATCGTGCAGCTGCAGCATGGCGCCAGCGGCTCTCCGGAGGTCCGGGCGCGAACGTCGGAATCTTACGGGTGCGCGCGGAAAGAGGTGCTCGAGAATCCGCTCACACTGAGAGCGCTTATCAAGAAGGCCCTCGCCAAGGATCGCTTTTCCGGCCGCCGCGCAATCGTCGCTGTCCCGTCCGGACTGTTCAGGACCGTATCGATCAATTTCCAGTCACCCGCTGGCAAGGACGTTGAGGCACAGGCGGTACTGAAGCTGATGCGGGATCGCGTTGACGGCAATATCGAAGACTACGTTCTCGACTACCTGCCGGTCAGTAACCAGGGTCGAAGCGATGAGCGACTGGCGCTCGTTGCGGTCAGCGAGCAACGTGCGATCGTGGACCTGCTTGAGTCGTTGCGCCGGTCGAGGCTCGACGTCGATGCGCTCGAGATCGGCCCGGTGGCCATCTGCCGGCTGGTGGGTGCGATGTCCGCCGAGAGCGGTGCGGGCAACGTACTCGTCATCAACTCCGGTCGACGCGCCAGCTACCTTACGCTGCTGTCCGGCAACGAATTGCTGTTCGATCAGGAGGTTGCGTTCGGCGAGAACGCGCTCGCGCAGCAGGTCGCCGGAACCCTCGACATGACCGACGAGATGTCGCGCGAGCTGATCACCCGTACGGGTGTCCGCGCGCGCGGCGACTCGCCCCCCGACGAGGCAAACGCCAGTGACACGGGCCTTGCCGATACGGTAACCGAGATCCTGAAGCCGCAGTTCCTGCAGCTCGTCGAGGAAATCAAGCGGGTCTGCATGTACGCAGCGGCGGAAACGCGCGGCGGCTCGGTGTCGCACATCTACCTTCTGGGCAGTGTGGCCCGCTGGCCGGGCTCCGACAGGCTGCTCAGCATGCTAACGGACATGGCCGTGCACAAGATCCCGAACCCGCTCGCTCTGTTTCCAAAGGGTTCCGTTACCGACACGATCACGGGCAGCGCTTCGGCACCCGAAGTCGCGGTTGCTACCGGTCTGGCGCTAAAGGGGATGCTTGATGGCTGATATCGATCTGATCCCTAACGAGTACCGGACCTGGCTCAGGCAACGTTCAATGCTGAAGGTCTATGGATCGGCGTTTCTTGCGCTGAACGTACTCGTCTGTGCTGTTGCCCTGCTGCTTGACTATGCGGTTACTCAGTCCGAAAAAGCAGCGGTACAGCTTCGGTCCGCGAATGCAATTACGCAGCAGCAGCAGGTACAGCTCGACCAGCTCCAGTCGCAGCGTGGCGAGTATGAGCGGCAGTGGTCGCTCCTGCGCGGCCTTCGCGCCGGTGCCGAAGTCGAGGATATCTTCGAGATCATCGATCGTTCCCTGGTTGGAGAGGATCTCTGGTTCCTCGAATGGAGCTTCCGACGCGCCGGCGTGATCGTCGACGGCGAACAGCGCGGCGTCGAGACCGGCTATTTCATCATCGTCGCGGAGGACGGGTCGGCGACGAACGCCGAACTCAAGGTCGAGACGCACATGTCGGTGGCGGGTCAGGCGCGCGACCACCAGGCGCTGTCTCGCTTCGTGCGCAACCTGTTCGAGCAGCCCGATATCAAGGACGTCAGCGTGCAGAGAACATCGCAGGCCAGGATCGGCCGCAGTCGCGTCGTCGACTTCGATCTCACGATCGTCCTGAACAGTACGCCGAGGGAAGGCTAGTGGAGGCCTTGCTGGCAAAAATGAGCCTGCGGGAGCTGCGCCTTGCGTTGCTCGGTCTGGGTGCCGTTGTCACTTCGGCCGTGGTTGTCGGTGTGCTGGTGCCGAAGGCCAAGGCCCTTGGGGTGGCGAGGCAGACCATTGCGGAGCTCGAAGCGTCCGCCGAAGACGGCAGCGCGCTGCAAGATCGGCTGCTGGAGGAGGACGCGAGGATCAAGGATCTGCGGCACCGCCTGCACGGCGATATGGCAAACCTGCCGGCGAAACAGGTCGAGGCCTACATTATCGGCCGCCTGCAGACGGCTTCCTGGGGCAACAACGTCGAACTGGTCGGTGTGGAGCCGGCGACCGGCGAGCGGGTCCAGAGCTTTCAGGAGATGCTTTTCAACGTGCGGCTCAACGGTCGCTATGACGACCTGTATCGCTGGCTGTGGGATGTGCGAAACGACCTCGGCTATATCGTCATCAAGGAGTATCGGCTCGTCCGCGAAGACGACGACGATGCTGAACCGCTTCTCGGCGCCGACCTGAGCCTCGCGTCGTACAGGTCCATCGAATGAAATACTGCTGCATACTGATATTGTCGTTCACCTGCTGCTGCGTTACCGCGCACGCGGCTGACGCGCCCGGCATTCGTAACAATCCCTTTGCGCGACCGGCTTTCGACCTCTCTGTGCCGCGTGACGAGATCGACGCGCGGTCGGACGATCTTCCGGCCGCGATCGACCTGCGCATCACGATGGTCGCTGACGGAGAGCGACTGGCGTACGTGGACGGCGACGTCCTGCGCCCGGGCGATTCGATCAATGGCTACACGCTGACCCGTGTCTACGAGGATCGCGCCATTTTCAGGCGGGCCGGGAAATCCCTCACGGTCTATGTGAAACCCAACCTGGCAGAAGACGACGGTGAATCCGATGACTGAGGTCGGTCGAAAGTCTCGGTGGTGCCTTGTCGCAGTGGCCTGCTGCATGTTCGCGGTGTCGGTGTCAGCGCAGGAATCAGTCAGTCGTGTGAGCATGACAATGAAGGACGCCGACCTGGCCGACGTCATGGATCTCATTTCCCGCGAGCAACGAGTCAACATTTTCGTGTCGACCGACAGCGCCGAGACGGTGTCTTTCAGCCTTTACGACATGGCGCTGCCGGATGCGATACGCGCGATCGCCAACGCCGCGGGAATGGCCGTCGAGCACTCCGAGGGTAACTACTTCATCGTTGACCGGGACGACGCCGGCAAATACTCGCCCGATGCACTGACCCGCGTCGCAGCCTATGAACTGCATTACGTTGGCGTCGAAGAGATCGAATCCCTGCTGCTGCCGTACCTGTCCGAGTACGGCGAGATCACGGTGTTTGCCGATCGGGCTCTCTTTCTCGTCGAAGATACGCCGGGATTCCTGCGGCGTGTTGACGCGCTCGTCGAACGTATCGACGTGCCGCCAACGCAGATCCTGATCGAGGCGAAGATCCTCGAGATTACGCTCACCGACGAGGACTTCTTCGGGCTCGAGTGGAGCAAGTTCTTCAGCAGCGACGGGGGTGGCGGCAGCTTCGGGACGCAAGGGCTGAACAACCCGACGTCGCCCGGACTGTTCTTTGACTACGCAACGGCGGACATAGCGGCGACGCTCAATGCGCTGACCTCTCAGGGCCGGGTGCGTACGCTGTCCACACCGAAGCTGCTTGCGGCGGAAGGCCAGGAAGCGTCTGTCATCATTGGTGACCGGCGCGGATACTCCGTCACTACGACCATCAACCAGGTGACGACCGAAACCATCGAATTTCTCGAATCCGGCGTGATCCTGCGGGTAACCCCTACCGTCGACGACGAGGGCCAGATCCTGATGGACATTCACCCGGAAGTCAGTACCGGTGTGATCGACCCGCTGACCGGTATTCCTTCACAGGCAACCACCGAGGTCACGACGCAGATGCTCGTGCCCAACGGACAGACGATATTCGTTGGCGGCCTCATCCAGCACCGGGTCGAGGAAAGCAAGCAGGGCGTTCCGGTTCTCGGCAGGATCCCGGTCGTCGGCCGCCTGTTCTCCAATCGGCAGAACAACAAGAACAACCGCGAGACCATCGTGATGATTACGCCACGGATAATCTCCATCCCGACCCCCGGCTACGACGAGAAAGACCTCGAGCAGATTTTCGATTTCGAGCGCGAGCAGGATGGACGAGTCCGCGAACTGGGCTCGGAAATGCAGTTCTTTTTCGGAGACACAGTCGCTCCGGAGGGCGAGGACTGACCTCAGGGTGGCGCGCCGTTCTGTGCGGCGCGATAGCCCCGGACTGCAGGCAATCCTCGGCGCCATGGACCTCGTCGTGCTGTCCGATGCATGCCGACCGTGCCCAAGGGCATGACGGGCTGGGGCGTGCGCGTCCTCGACGAGTATGCCCGGCGACACTTCGAGTAGGGCGGTTACCGCTCGCCCTTGTCGCGGTACAAGGTGCCGAAAAGGCGATCGCAGATCGGGTAGGCGATGTTGAAATTGTAGCGCGTCATCAGCTTCCGGTTGTGATGCACGAGGTGGTGCTGCCGCAGCCGGCTCATGAACGGCAGGCGACCAATCCAGGACCCCGGATCGGCGTGGTAGGCGAAGTGCAGGAGCTCGTAGTTCAGGAAGTAGAGGACAGCCGTCAGGATGAACA
This sequence comes from Woeseiaceae bacterium, assembly GCA_030066625.1. Classification (GTDB taxonomy): domain Bacteria; phylum Pseudomonadota; class Gammaproteobacteria; order Steroidobacterales; family Woeseiaceae; genus UBA1847. The sequence continues at coordinate 3,239 of JASJBG010000047.1, read as the reverse complement.
GGAATCCGACGTTGGCGGAGAACAGCCAGACAAGGATTGCGCCGACCGGTACTGCAAAGCCGACGATGAAGAAGACCAGCAGGATCGGCGGAAACAGCACCGCTTTGTAGTCCAGGGTGGAGTCGAAGGTAGCGGCCGTGTCCGTAAAGAACGAGTGATGTTCGATCGAATGGCGCTCGAACACCTTCGTTAGGAACCGTGTCTTGTGATGCATCGGTCCGCGATGGCCGAGGTATTCGCTCAGGTTCGCATACATAAAGGTTAGCGGGACCGTCAGCCACTCCAGCGGCGTGACGCCGTCGAGCTGCAGGGCGCTGGCCACCGCCACAAGCAAGCTAAGGCTAACCGTGGTCGCGAGATGCAGCGGACCCGAATAGCGCGGACCGATATGACGCTCGCGGAACGCGTTCCTTGCTATCTCAATCGAGCTGGCTGATGCATCACCATCGGGCACGACAACGACCTTAGTTGGATTCCCAGGACAGCAACGGAAACGCTGGGAATTCGAGCTGGATGTCGTCTTCACCCGCAGCGACGCGTCGCCTTGCCTCGTCACGCAGCTCCCCGATGGCGCCGGGGATGGCCATCCTGAAACCGGCCAGCTCGTCCCAGCGCGCCTCGAAGTCCGACGGTGCGTTATCCGCCTTATGCGCTTTCAGCATCGGCCCGACGACTGCGTAGCCGGCGGCTACCCGTTCCGCCAGTTGTTGTTCGAATTGGTCAATCTCGGCATAGAGTTGCTGGAGCTCCGCGGATGCGGGAGCGGACTTAGCGTCGTTCGTTGCCCATTTCTCGAAGTAGTCGACCGATGACGCCATGTCGACCTTGTACGCATTGCTCCAGAGATGACGCTCCTCGTTGTCGACGACCTGCCTGGTCGATGGATTGATGATGAGCGCCGTTGGCGTCGCATAGAACTGCGGCACACCGAACTGCTGCAATACGTTTCCGCCCTTTTCGTAAAAGCCGACATCGACGAACACAAGCTCGTAGTTTTCCTCGATGACCTCGGCCAGCGGAGAGCGGTTCAGCCGTGCCGCAAGCGCCCGCGAATCGTGGCACCAGTTCGCACCCAGGACGACCAGTCCGAGCCGATCATTGTCACCCGCGCGAGCAAGTGCCTGCTCGACATCGGCCAGGGCGTCTGCGGATGGCGCGAACAAACGACCGTCAGGATCTGTTTCGGCCGCGCTGGCGCTCCATGCGAGAAAGCTCACGCACAGTGCGAGGGTGAATATTGGCAGCAAGCGTGAGTAAGGGCCTGGCATCGTTGCGCTTCCTTGAAGTTCGAGATGGTTTTTCAAAGACAGGCGCCGCGCGGCACCCGCCGGCCGCAGATTACCTGAAGGCGGTTGCCGCGTAACACTGCGGGACTCATCTGAGTTTTTGTGACGCTGCATATCTTGTCTGAACGACTGCTCCCCCAACTCGCAAGCTCCGTGTCCGAGGCGAGCGAAGGGATTGCGGTTCTAGCCGTCACTGCCAGGCGAAAAACTCCACCGCATAGCCTCCCGGATCTTCAACGATAAACCCGCGGATCGGCGCCCGATCCTTATCGGCCGGGCTACCGGCGGGAGGAAGCTCGCGCAGCACCGGCACGTCGGCATCTATGATCCTCTGGTACCAGGCATCGACATCGTCGGTCACCAGGCTGAGCATGGCCGGCTTGTCCGCCGCCGCCTTGAGGAATCCCTTGCCTTCCTGCACGAGGCCAATCGACGAGCCGGGCGTCACCTCGAAGATCTTCACCCAGTCCGTGTCCGTGGTCGCGTTGAGACCGACGAGGTCACGGTAGAAACTCGCCGCGGTCTCGAGGTCCTTGTAGTAGAAGAAGGTAATCGTCGCGTTGATCGCCGGGCGCTCAGCAGTGTTGGGTAGTGCGTCCGTGGCAACCATCAACGTGATGGCCAGGAGGACCGGTGCCAGCACCCGGCTCATGAGTCCAGCGCGCCGGTGACGACAGGTAGCAAGCGTGAATAAGGGCTTGGCATGGTGTTTCGCTTTCCTGGAGATTAACCGGTGACGTTCGATGGGTCCCGTACTGTACACGCAATAAAGCCGCTGGGTTCGCGAGGCTCATCGCGCCCGAGAAGATTAGCGGCCGCTGCGCGGCCCGCTTGTCGTCGCGCTATGCGCTCCTCGGATGATTCGGATCGGCTCGGGCCGACCCTCACCCCTTCGGCGCGCCCGACAGGATTGGACGACGGCTACGCCGCCTCGTCGTCGCTTCGCTCCTCCGCCTGTCGCGCGACTCCGTCGCGCTCGGTGCGAACGCAGCCCTGTGGGATGCCAAGTTCGAGTCTTGCCGGGATACAGACCGACAACGGGCCCCTCGGAGAGGGGCCGTGTTTGAACTTGGCGCGCCCGGCAAGATTCGAACTTGTGACCCCTGCCTTCGGAGGGTAGACATCAAGACTCGAACAATGCCGTTATTCGGCCTTTGGCAGTCCGACGCGTTGAATCCTCGATGTCAGTCTGTTTGAGACGGTGGAGCATGGTCTTTTTCTCAATCATGCCGTGCCTTACCAGTTCTTGCACGAATTCCAGGTCCTTTGGCCTCATCGCGATCATCTTCGAAATTGCAAGATCATGAACTTCGAGGCAGAGCCCCGTTACGCCGTTCGTATTTTCATTGTTCACTGCGATTAAGCGACTTTGCCAATCGTTCGGTAGTGTTGCCGTCTTCTCGCCAACGCCCTGCGCGTAGTAGCCGTGCAGCTCGTGAAATGAAGAACCCTCGCCGATCGCACCATCGACCAGGTCTGCTTTCCCCGGGTCGCTTTTCGGATAGATATCGGCTTCCATCGATACGAGGAGTTGCATAGGTGCGTCGGGAAACTGACCCAGAATGGCCTGGCTACCGATGATTACGATTTCATCATCGTCAGCTATCGCGCCGCTGGCGCGGATAATGTGCTCAAGCTCTGAACGCTTCATAGATCTGGTCTCGCTCGCCAGCTGTGAGGACACCCGCAAACGGAGATGATGACCGCAACCTCGTTGCGTCTTCGCTCATACTCGTGATTATCTCCGCTATTTCGGGCCAGGGGCGATCAAGAATTTCCTGCCATTCGCGGAGGTATTGCGGCAGTGGTTCTTCGTACTTTGCGCTCCACCTTTCGAGATTCGCTTTGGCTTTGTTGAGCAACCTTGGATTGCGTGTGATCTTCTGCGCAACTCTGCAGTGCATGGCCAGACTGCGGGCATCCAGAATGCGGTGGTCCGAATAGCGGCGCTGA
>JASJBG010000024.1 GCA_030066625.1 Woeseiaceae bacterium | reverse complement strand
TTCTGTTCGCCGGTTCCGACCCAGACGATGTCGGGGTTCGTCGGCGCCATCGCAACATCGCCCATCGATACCGAGGTCTGGTGCTCGAAGATCGGTTTCCAGGTCGTACCGGCATTGGTCGACTTCCAGAGGCCGCCGGATGCCGTCGCGACGTAGATGATCCGGACGTCGTCCGGGTGCACGGCGAATCGCGTGATGCGCCCGCTGGTCGCAGCCGTGCCCAGCTCGCGCCACTGGAGGGCTTCCAGGTCCGCCGCGCTCAGGCCGTCGGGGGCCGCGGCGTGTGTCGCAGGCCAGCAAAGGAGTGCCGCAAGCGCGGACAGCGCCCGCAGAGGGATTCGTCGATTCATGGTCTGCCCTGTTGTCTTTATGCGGGACACGCTATTCGCCTCCCGGGAAAGCTGTGCCGACGACGTCTTCCCAGACGATGCGCGCCTCGTCGTCGAGGCCTGCCATCTCCCAGCGGATCAGGGTCACGGGGATGATGCCGCGGGAGAGGAAGTCGTCGTGAAACTCGCCGAGATCGAACGCGTCGCCGAGCTGGAAGGCACGCTCCGAGATGAGCTGCTCGATCTCGGTCTTGCCGAGGAGGTACATGCTGCCGAGTCCGGGCCGCCGCAGGTAGCCGACGAGATCGTAGCGACCGAGGTCCTCTTCCATGTACGGCACCCAGTCCATCATGTAGGCATTGGCTTCCTCGAGCGTCATCTCACCCGTGTGCATGCCGATCTCGGCGAAGAAGCGGCTGCCGCGCTTGATCAGTGCCGCGTAGAACAGCTCACGTACGCGCGGATTGTCGTTGGCGATGCCCGCCTGGATCAGCGTTTCCTCGAGGTACGTCGCCCAGCCTTCGGCGCGCGCGCTCTCGCTGTGCGTACGACGTATCGGGTTGTCGAGCCGCTTGCGTAATTCCGCGTCGAAGCGATGCCCGGGGATCGACGCGTGGATGTGGTTGTTCAGCGCATTGCGGAACTGCAGCTCCTCCCAGAAGTGTCTGTCGGTTTTTGCCCTGGGGCTCCAGAAGACATCGGACTCGAACTCGTCGGGCATGTAGTCAGGAATCGTGAAGAGAGCTAGATCCTCGACGAGCTTTCTCGTTCTTGCCTCCGCGTCGCGGGTCCGCTGCTCGTGCTGCTCGGCCGACTGCGTCAGCGCGAGTTCGTCGAGCGAGCGATTCACGTAGCGATCCAGGATGTAGTTGAAGCGGTAGCGATGAAATTCCCGCTGGCCGATCCCTCTCAGGTCGTCGACCGTGTGCGGCAGCAGGCGTACGTGCCTGAGGTACCAGTTGAAGTTCTCGCTGCCGATCGCGGCGGAGGCCTGCATGCCGTCGAGTTCGGCCGACAGCCAGTCGTGGTAGCGCTGTGCCGCGGCCGTTGCCTTCCGGCAGTCGGCCAGCAAATCGCTGCCCGCCGCGTCGAGACGGCTGCAGAGATCATCGAACCAGCCGATGGTCCCCTCGGGCGGTTCGTCGCGATAGGGTTCTCCCTGACCGACGCCATCGAAGTTGTCGAGCAGGAAGATCGCGAGGCTGGCCAGTTCGCCGGAAGGCTGCGTGAGGTTCTCGATGGCATTGTCGACCATCACCGGCACGGCACGCAGCTGCGCTGACAGCGCGACCGCGTCTTCTGTCGTTGCGGGAACGTCGGCGTGCGGAATACCGCGGAACTGGTACAGGTAGCTCAGCGGGTCGCGCGACCACGGCTGCATGACCTTGTGCTGGAAGACGATGTCGTTCATGCGCGACCAGACCAGCAGGTAATCCACCTGCTGCGGCACGGTCCAGGCCGACGTATCGATTGCGGCAAGGCGCTGTCGAAAATCGTCGAGCGACGTTTTCCGCTTCGCGATCGCGGCGCTGCCCAGGTCGGGTACGCCGTCGTTGACCACAGGCCTCGCAAGCTCGAGGATTTCCTCGTTCATCTCGACCAGCGTTTCGTAACTGTCGGCGGCGACACCGCTCGAGCAGGCGGCGACGGCAAGCGTAGCGAGGAGGAGTCTCTTCATCAGGTTTGTGCTCATTGTTTTATTGGTCTCTCGTTCATAAGACTCAGCGGTGCCATTCGGGTCGGAACTCACGTTCCAGTTCGATCATGAGCTGTTCCCGCACGAGTTCGACGGGGATGAAACCGATGCGATAGACGCGGTCGTGGAAATCCTTGAGCGTGCCTTTCTGGTCGAGCTCGCGCATCTTGTTGAAATAGTCGTCCCTCAAGAGCATGAACTGGAAATAGCCAACGGTCGGTGCGGCGGTGTTCGTGCCGCCTCGGGCGATACCGTCGATGTTGATCGCGGCGCCGCGGCGGATAAAGCCCGTGCGCTCGGATTCGACGGTCACGGCTTCATCCCAGCTCATGCGCCCCGAGTGCAGACCCGAGTCGATGATCACGCGCCCCATGCGCCAGAGCTTCAGCCTCAGGATCTCGAGTTCGTAGCGGTCCTGCATGTCGGCCGGGAAGAAACCGTACTCCTTCCGCGGCGTCAGCTCCCACTCGACGTAGTAGCACCACGCCTGGTCGGAATAGCTGTACTCGTAGCGGCGCAGCGGCCGCTCGTTGCGATTCCGGTAGAGCCGCATCAGGTGGTGGCCAGGGTATGCCTCATGCGGCGCGATTGCGTAGTAGAAACTCCAGTCCTTCTCGGTCAGGTTTTCTTCGGCCATGTCCGCGGGCCACTCGGGCTGGATAGGGATGATCGGCCACGCCATCTTGAGGGACATGTGACCCGCCGGCAGATAGCCGGGCCCGAAGCCCCACCACTGCGACGCCGACATGCTCGGGTCCGAAGCCACCATGAGCATGTCGTCTTCCTCCCACGGAATCGTCACGAGATCGTTTTCGATCGTCCAGTCGCGCGTCTGGCGTGACAGTACGACCCCTTCGTACACAAGCTGCTCGTTGAAGGGGTGCTGCTGCTTGGTCTCGCGGATGATCTCGCGCCAGGTCCTGTCGGGGTCGATCGAGGCCGCCATTCGTTCCAGGTGACCCTCGACGATCACGTACTGCTTCCAACCCCAGTCGTGGTAATCCGGCAGGCGCGTGAAGCCACGCTCGCCCCGCGAAATCTGTTCGAGCGCCCGGTCGGCTGTCGGCAGCTGGTGGCGATATTCCATCAGGTAGTTGTAGAGGTCGGCGCCGATCCTGAAATCGCCTTCCGGGCGCCCGGTCCACTCGTCGTTGACGAAGCGCCGGAATCGCCCGAGCGCCTCGACGGTCAGCTCGGCCTCGGTGAGCAGTGAATCGCGCAGTTCGGGCGCCAGCCGCATCGCGAACTTCTGCACGTGTTCCTGCATGACGATGACGGTGCCGTCGATACGCGCGTTCGCGTAGGTCAGCCAGTTCGGAATGTACTCGGTGAGGTTCTGCTCGGCGTTTTGCATACGCGCACGCAGCCGCTCAAGCTCTGCGATGAGATCGCGTCCCCGCTCGTCGGGGTGCCGGTGGTCCGCCTCGATCTTGAAGATGATGCCGTTCGTGAAAACGTACTGGCGCGGATCCTGGCGCCAGCGCTGGACCTCGCTCTCGGCGCGGATGTTGGCCTTGAGGATGCCCCTGAGGAATCGCCAGTCGATGTCCTGTTCGAGCGTCAGCGTGCCGCGGTCGATGCTCTCGAGCGCTTCGAGAATCGCTGCCTGCGCGCGAATGCGAGCCGCGAAGCTCTCGGCGCTCATGTCACCGGGCAGGCTGCAGCCCACGCCCCGGACCTCGCACAGGTAACGATCGATAAGCTGTTCGAACTCCTGCGACAGCTTTCGCGCGCTGCCGGGCGCGTCGCCGGACCCGGCGACAGCGGGTGGCGCGACGCCAGCGAGAAGAAAAGCAACAATGATGATGACGGCGCCGGGCAAACCGGGCGCGCGTATTGACGGTACGAGCCCCTTGACCATGTTCAACGCTCCTGCACTACGCGATCGCGGGAAATGCCCCGGACCAGGTAGCGACAAAGGGGGGCTGGCAAACGCCAACCCCCCGGCTACTTTCGCCGCTGCGATGATTGCTGGAACCATCGCAACGGCGTCCTTCGGGTTGGCCTAGAATCCGGTCTCTATACCGATGAAGTAGCTGCGACCCACGGGGTCATACAGGTTGACGTTGACGTTCAGGTCACCCGCTGCCTGGAAGGCCCAGACCGGCGGTGCCTTGTCGGTCAAGTTGTTGATGCCGAAGTAAAGCGCGGTTTTCTCCGTGAAGTTCCAGGCACCGTTGAGGTTGTAGATCGCCCACGGATCCTGCGTTCCGCGCTGGTTCGGGCCCGAATCGTCCGACAGCTCGAGTTCGCCGATGTAGTTCATTTCGGGACTCAGGCGAAGTGGACCGGACTGCCAGTTGAGCCGAAGCAGAGTTCGGAAACCCGGCGTCGGCCGGACGGCGCCACTCGAGCACGTACCGCTGTACTTGCCGGCGCAGTCGATCGCCGGAAGACTCGCGAGCACCTGGGTCTCGTTCGTGAACTGCCAGGAGGACCACCAGTTGATGTCGAGCGTGGCGTCGTTGTTCGGCAACGACAGCCAGTTCGGCAGGGAGTCCGTCGCGTAGTTCACCGAGAGGTCAGCACCATCGACGTTGCGCTCAGCGAGGTTTAAGAGCGGCGCGATAACTTCCGAGATGTTGCCGTTCGGATCGCGGCGAATGGCCTGGCAGGACGGGATGTTGATGTCCTGTACCGCGAAACAGTCGTTAAGCAGCAGCTGCCCGTCGACCTGTGCGATGGCGTCCGTAAGCTCGATATCGTAGTAGTCGAACGACATCGTCAGGCCCTCGACGAAGGTCGGCGACCAGACGAACCCGAGCGTCAGGGTGTCGGCCTCCTCTTCCTTCAGGTCGGGGTTACCGCCGCTGATCAGGTCGTAACCGGAGCGAGGCGATTCGACGAGCGTGTCGATGATGTTCGCGGGCACGCCCTGCAGGACGCAGAGATCCCTCGTGGCCTGGTCCGGATTGTTCTCCGCGACACAGGGATCGGTCACGGGCCGGAAGCCGGCACTGACCGGGCTCAGGAGCTCATCCAGGTTGGGCGCACGAATGGCACGGCTGTAGCCGGCGCGGAGCTTCAACTGCTCGTTGACGTCCATATCCAGCGATCCGCTCCAGGTCGTCACCGCTCCTACGGTCGAGTAGTCGGCGTAACGGATTGCGGCTTCGACCGCGAGGCTGTCAACGAACGTGTCGCTCAGGATCGGCACGCGGGCCTCGCCAAAGATCTCGTAGAGGTTGTAGCTACCCTCTACGACCGTCGGCGCGATCGCCTGCGACGCGAGGTCGTTCAGGAGCTGGTTCTCATTCGGCTGGACGAGGATCGCTTCGTCACGATACTCGGCACCGAACGCGGCTGCCACCATGCCGGCCGGCAGCTCGAACAGGTCGCCGGCGAGAGAGAAGCCGCCGACGTAGCGCTCGAAGGTGCTGTCGGTCACGCGTTCCGCCTGCAGGTACTCGGCCATATCCGGCGTCAGCGCATCCGTGCCGAAGATGTTGACCGGCACGCAGCCACGAATCTCGGTGCGGCAGGTCACGGAGCCATCCTGGTTGATGACTGGGTCCAGACCCAGCGTGATGCCCGACTTGGACAGCAAACCGAGCGTCGTCCATTCCGTATCGTTCCGCGAGTACTGTGCGAACGCGTCCCAGGTCCAGTTGTTATCGCCCCAGTTGAGGTCGCCGCGCAGGCCGGCGGTGATCAGGAAGGAGTCGATATCGTAGGAGAAGAAGCGAGGCCCGAATTCCTCGAAACGCCGGCCGAGGCCGGAGACCGTGTAGTCGCCGTCACCGTCCGGGTCGAAGAACGCCGCGTTCTGTGCCCAGAAGTCCTGCAGGACGGGGGTGAACAGCGGGTTGTTGGGTGCATCCGGGATAATGATCGTGCCGCGCGGCTGGCCGAAGCTCGTCGGCGCCGTCGATTCGGGCGCCATCTGGTAGGCCTGCTCGTAGTTGTTGTAGAACGCCTGCGCGTATGCCGTAACGCCAGCGCCGAGATCGTGCTTGGCAGACGTGCTCATCTGCCAGCGCTCCATCGGCCGCAGCAGGAAGTTGTCGGCGGCGTAGTTGAACTGGTCGGTCGGCCGGCAGAACGGTACCGGCTGGCTTCCCTGGTCGAAGCGTACGCCCTGGATCGGGCCCGGGCAGGAGCCGTCGGAGTTGCTGAGGTCGACGCCGTTGATCAGCGGGAACTGTGCCGGCTGCAGCGCGATGACCGTGCCCGGGATGTTGCCGGAACCGAACGGTATGTATTCGCCGCTGGAGTTGGTTACAAACGGAATCGCCGAGAAGTCACGAGCATCGCCCATGATGGTGCCGCGCTCGGCCCATGACAGCGCCAGCATGATATTGCTGCGGCCGTCGTCGGATCCGGCGCCGAACAGGATGTCGGCGCGTTCGGTGTCGCCGTCGCCCTCGAAGGCCTCGCCGCGCTGGTAGCGCATCTCGAGACCCTGGAAGTCGTCGCGCAGGCGGAAGTTGATGGCGCCGGCGATAGCGTCGGAACCGTAGACCGCCGACGCACCGCCGGTCACGATCTCGACCGACTCGACCATGATGTCGGGGATGGTCGCGAGGTCGGCAACACCCGTGTCTTCGGCCGGGATGAAGCGGCGGCCGTCAACGAGTACGAGGGTTCGCTCGGCACCCAGGCCGCGCAGGTCCGCACGCATTGCCGGGCCGCCGTACTGGTTCGTGCTGCTGGTCGTATCCGGCCGGAGCTGCGGCATCCGGTTGACGGTCTGTTCGAGCGTCAGGAAACCCGAGTTCTGGATCTGGGCCATGTCGACCGTAGCGACAGGGCTGATCTCGACGAAGTCGCGAGTACGTCTGAGGCGTGAGCCAGTGACGGTGATCTCTTCGAGAGCCTCGTCGTCCTGGGCGAGCGCGGGCGCCGTAAAGGTCGCGCCGGTCGCTATGGTGCCTGCGATGACCGCGCTGTGAACCGCGCGCGCAAGCATGGTGCGTTGGTATTTCATGACAGTTTTCTCCCCGTTTTGGCTTTCTCAACTGGGGAGCGGCACGTGCCCGGAACCGCTGTCGGGCCGGATCGGGTTATCCGCTCTCGCCAGTGTCGCAGTGGGCGTCGAAGCCACCCTGGCGGGGCGTTTCTTGTTGCGTAGAACGGGCGCTGTCTCGAATCAGCGTCCTTGTTTTCGCTCCGACGCTTGCCGTCACTGTGCTGTATGAGCCATTTTCTGTCAATGATTTTTGGTCGTATGACGCATACTTGACCGCATTGCGCACACTTTTGGCGCACTTGCTGGCGATTCCGGAACGTTTTGCGGCGAAAACGGCTTATTGAGCGGCCGTATCAACGCACAGCTGTCCGCTATTGTAATCGTTTACGGGTTCACTCTGCGGCGGGTTCGACGCGGATGATCGCGCCGTGATCGTGGTCCGTCAGCAGGTAGAAGCGGCCGTCGGGGCCTTCGCGCACCTCGCGAATCCGCTGCCCGAGCTCGACCAGCAGTGAGTACTGCTCCCTCGGGAGCCCGTCCTCGGTCACTTCGATGCGTTGCAGCTGCGTGGAGCCCAGGCCGCCGACGAACGCATGGCCGCGCCAGTCGGGGAACAGGTCGCCCGTGTAGATAACCAGACCGCCCGGCGCGATGTTGGGCGACCAGAACAGCCAGGGTTCCGTCATACCCTCCGCCACCGGGCTCGCGAGCACAGGGCCGGAGCCTGCCCCTGTCCGGTCTCCGGTATAGGCACGGCCGTAGGAGATCAGCGGCCAGCCGTAGTTATTGCCCGCCTCGATGATGTTGATCTCGTCGCCGCCGAGCGGGCCATGCTCGACCGACCAGATGGCGCCGGTAACCGGGTGCGCGATGATTCCCATCGGGTTGCGGATGCCGAGAGCGAAGATCTCCGGGAGGTAGCCGGGTTCGTCCACGAAGGGATTGTCGGAAGGCACCGTGCCGTCATCATTCAGGCGCAGTATCTTGCCCGCGTGCGAGGCCGGGTCCTGGGCTTCATGCGCGCTGCCGATGCGGTTCGTGCCGCCCTCCGATACGAGGTAGCTGGGCGCACCGATACTCATGTAGATCTTGCCGTCCGGGCCGAACGCAATGCGCGCGGCGCTGACGCCGCTCGTCGCGGCGGACGACACGAACAGGTCCCGAACCTCCTCGAGTCTGTGCGCACCGTCGTATCGGCCGCGCGCTAGAACGGCCGTCGCGGCAGGCCCGGTCAACTCATCCCAGTTCTCGTCGGTCTCGCCGGGCAGGCGCTTGTTGTAGGTGAAGTAGACCCAGCGGTTCTCGGCATAGTCCGGGTGCAACGCAACGTCCATCAGGCCCTTGTAGGCCAGCGGCAGTACGTCGGGAACGCCGGCGATCGGTTTGGGGTCGAGCGTGAAGTCGGCGTTGACCCGGCGCAGGCGGCCCGGGCGCTCGGTCACGAGCATCGCCCCGTCAGGCAGGAAGGCCAGCGCCCAGGGCCGCTCGAGGCCCTTGAGCGGGGTGACCTTCAGGCGCTGTCCCTTCTCATCGAGGATCTGCGGACCGTCGGCGAGGCTGTCGGGACCGGAGCCCTCGCGGCCCCTGGCACCGATGCGCGGCGTTTCAGACGCCTCGATTTCCGCCGACTCGGCGGCGCCCGCGGAGAACGTCAATGAGCAGGCGAGCATCGCTAACAGGAGTGGCATGGCAAGCGGTTTTTGCATAGTCGTTCTCCTGGGTCGGCCCCGAGACTCCGGCATCGTTCGAAGCGACTCTACAGTATCGGGTTGCGGTCACCTGCGTACTTGATATATGCTTATTTCATAAAATGATGAAATGAACAATCGGTGATGCATTGACGACGTCTCCCCCTGCTCGACACCTTCCCCAGTCGGTCATCGACCGCGCGGCGGGGATGCTTCGGGCAGGAGGCGACCCGGCGCGGCTCCGAATCCTCGAGCTGCTCCTCTCCGGGGAGCGCCAGGTCTCGGAGATCGCAGAGCTGACGGACGCAGAGATGTCCACGACGTCACAACGCCTGCGGATCCTCTTGGGTGAGGATCTTTTGAAGCGCCGGCGCGAAGGTCGGGACATGTTCTACCGCTTGGCAGATTGCCACGTGGAGACGCTTGTCCGGAACGTCCTCGACCACGCAGACCCGACGGTAACCATCGATTCTTGACACTGGAGAGATCAGAAACATGAGCCACGAAATCCACAAAGACCACGACCACGAGCATGGCCCGGACTGCGGCCACGTCGCTGTAAAGCACGGCGACCACGTTGGGTACCTGCATGACGGGCACCTTCACTGTGCGCATGAGGGCCACTACGACGAACACGTCATCGAGGTCACGAGCGACAATCCCGATGGCTGCGTCGCCCACGACTGCAAGGGCCACGACAGCGACCATGTTCACGGACCGGACTGTGGGCACCCGGCAGTGCCGCACGGTGATCACGTCGACTATCTCGTCGATGGACACCTGCACCATCCCCACGGTGACCACTGTGACGACCACGGCCCGTTGAGCCTGGCCTGAAGCTACTAAGGGTCCTCGACCGTACCGATCGCGTCGAGGATCCTTTTCTTCACTGGCGCGCCGGGTCCCCAACCGGCCCAGGACACCGTACAACGCGACCACAGACCTGCCCGGTAAATAGGGCCCTCTACGGATAGCTGCGCTATAGTCGTCACGGATACGATTTAGCCGCCTCGTTGCTTCGTGCCCGGCGGTTACACACAAGAATAATGAGCTACCTACTGATCGCGCTGGCCGCTCTCGCACTGGGACCGGTCATCCTCAACGCACTACGTGAGCGTCAGGCGCTTGCCGCCGCGCTGGACGGTTTCGTTGTAGTCTCGATCACGGGGCTCGTCTTCCTTCATTTCGTACCGCAAGCCGTCGAGCGGCAAAACCTCGCCGTGTTGGGCGCCTTGCTGGCCGGCTTCATTATTCCCATTGTGCTGGAACGGTTCACGCGGGACGTGCGACGTCGCGTCGATCGGTGGGGACTGTTCCTGGGACTCACGGGACTTGCCATCCACGCCGGATTCGACGGAGCGGCGCTGGCCACCGTCGATGTCAGCGGTACGGATACGCCTTTGGCGCTTGCGGTGATCCTGCACCGGCTTCCCGTGGGCATCGCAGTATGGTGGCTCGCAACCACGGTGGTTGGCCGCCGGGGCGGCGTGACGGCGCTCGTCGCGCTCATGGCCGCAACGGTGACAGGATTCTATTTCGGCACCGCGGCGGCAGAGCTGCACAGCCAATCCGGGCCCATCGAGCTGTACCAGGCGGTTGTCGGCGGGGCCTTGATCCATGTGGTCATGCACCCCGGCCACGCCCGCAGCAGCAGCGGCAAAGCCTGGGCCGAAGGATGGGGAGCTCTCGCGGCCCTGGCCCTGTTAATGATCGTTGCGGTGGTGCCGGTAGTCGACACCGGTGCTGGCCCGGTCCCGTTCCTTGAGCGGCTTTTCGTCCTTTCTGCCGAGAGCGCACCGGCATTGCTTATCGCCTACGTGTTCGCCGGCCTTCTATCGGCCTACTTGCCGTCGGCGTCCATCCGCTGGCTGGGTAAAGGGGGAGCGCTGAACCAGGCGGGTCGCGGCATGCTGGTAGGGCTTCCGTTTCCGATCTGCTCCTGCGGTGTCGTGCCTCTCTATCGTACGCTGGTGGCCAAGGGTGCACCTCCCGCCGCGGCCATGGCGTTCCTGGTCGCGACACCCGAGCTCGGTCTGGACGCCATCCTCCTGTCAATTCCCCTGCTGGGCCCGGATGTCACGGTAATACGACTCGTCACGGCGGGTGCGGCGGCACTGCTGGTGGGCTGGTGGGTGGGAGGCCGGCTCAAGGCGCACCCTCACCCGCCGGAACAGCAGCGGGATATTCACGCCGAAGGTGGGACGCGCGCGCGTTTACGCTCGGCGCTGGTCACCGGCATGGGCGAAATCGTGGACCATACCGCGCCATGGATTCTGCTCGGGCTGGGTGTGGCCGCGCTGGTCGCCCCCTGGCTAGAGGGTGGCTGGCTGGCGCAACTTCCTTCTGCGGTGGCAGTCGTGCTCTTCGCAGCGCTGGGCTTTCCCACCTACGTGTGCGCCGCCTCGGCCACCCCGTTGGTGGCCGCGCTTCTGGCCGCTGGTCTATCGCCGGGGGCCGGTATTGCCTTCCTCATCACCGGACCCGCGACCAACCTGTCCACGCTGGGAGTGTTATCCAGCCTGCACGGAAGACAAGCCGCTATAACCTTCGCGGGCACCCTTGTCGCGATCGCCGTTGCGGCGGGGCTGACCATCGACATGGTCTTTACCTCGCTCGACGTTCCCACGCTGGCCGAGCTGACGGAGGAAGCCCCCTCGACATTGCAGGTCGTTTGCCTCGTCGGTCTCATGCTGCTCTTCGGCGCGTCCGTGGCTCGCCGAGGCATTCGGCGTTTCGCCGCCGAAATCGGTGAGGGCCTGGGCTGGAAGCACGACCACGATCACGACCACGCCCACGGCCACGGCCACGCCTGATTAGCGGTCCGTTCCCGCTTGGCATCTCGTTAACGCCTTGCATCCGGCATAATCCGCGGATGTCCGATGTTTCCCTGCGCCTGGCCGAATCGCGAGATGCCGAAGGTATCGCCGAGTGTATCCGGGCCGCCTACTCAATCTACGCGTCCCGGATCCACGACCTGCCAGCGGTCTCGGAGGGCATCCCGGAGGCGATCGAACACAGTCGTGTTTGGGTCGTGGAACGGGAAGGCCGGATTGTCGGAGCCATGATCCTGGTTCCTGAACACGACTGCATGGTTCTGGAGAACATTGCCGTCATTCCCGAGTGCGCCGGAATGGGACTGGGACGCACGTTGATCGGCCGAGCGGAACAGGACTGCGTTGCTCTTGGCCTGCGTGAGATTCAACTCAGCACCCACAAGGACATGCCCGAAAACGTGGCCATTTACTCACGTCTGGGCTGGAAGGAAACCGGACGTTCCGGAACAAAAGTGCACATGAGCAAGGCCGTCTAGGCTGCGACGGCGCGCCCGGTTGGGCCGGGACTTGCGGCATCGTCGAGCTCTGCGCCGATCTCACGCAGCGGCTTTTTGTTTAGAAGCTCATTGATGTTATAACATATCAATTAATCCCCTTCTGCCAACCGTTGCCGGCTCGCTCCAGACGCGTCGGACGATTACGGAGCGCCCGCCGAACGTGACCAAGAACTTGCCCGACATCGCCGCCGTCGACATCCCGGCAAACCCGATGCCACTCGACTGGGTGGGAATGAGCGGCATCGACCTGCCGGTGGTCATCGAGGAGCCGGGCTATCGTCGAGAACACCATGCGCGCATCGACGCCGAGGTGAACCTGCCGCGCCCGGACGTCAGGGGCATACATATGTCGAGGCTTCACCAGCTTGTCGATGAACTCGGCAGTGACAAAGCACTGACCCCGGGCCAACTCGGCCCACTGCTCGCGGCCATGATCGAGAGCCATGAAGACTGTGACTCGAACCTCGCGCGCGTTCGGCTGAGTTTCGATCTGCTGGTTCGACGCGGCGCGCTCGAGAGCGCCGACATCGGTGGCTGGCGCGCCTACCCGGTCATACTCGAGGCCATTAGCGATCGTTCAGGTACGACATTGCGCGCGAAGGTTGCAATCACCTACTCGTCCACGTGTCCCTGCTCGGCCTCCCTGACACGCCAGCTCGTCGAGCGCGAATTCCTCCGTGCGTTCAGCGATCGGGATGCGGTATCGCCTGCCGATGCCGCGGCCTGGTTGCGCGAACACGCCACGCTTGCCACCCCGCACAGTCAGCGTAGCGATGCACACGTCAGTATCAGCATTGCTGAAAGCGCTGCGAGCTTCGGCCTGTTGAAGCTCATTGATCGCGTGGAGTCGGCGCTAACGACGCCCGTTCAGACCGCCGTCAAACGAATTGATGAGCAGGCCTTTGCGGCACGCAACGGTCAGAATCTCATGTTCGTCGAAGATGCGGTGCGCCGAATCCGCATGGCACTGGCTCGGGATTACGCGAAGGTCGAGGTTAACGTCGCCCACCGCGAGAGCCTGCACCCGCACGACGCGGTCGCGTCGGCAGGACCCTGACGGCGGTTGCCGCGCTTTAGTCGGAGTCGCTGGTCGCGCAGCTTGCGCAAAGCCCCTTGATCTCAACGACCGTGTTCTCCGGCTGAAACCCTCGTTGATCCGCGATCTTGTTGAGTATGGACTCGAGCGGTTTGGACTCCACTTCATCCGCATGGCCGCACGACGAACATAGCAGGTACTGGCTTTCGTGCGCGTGCTCGGGGTGATCGCAGGGCAGGTAGGAATGCGTTGATTCCAACCGGTGCACGAGACCAACGCGTGTCAGGAAGTCGAGATGCCGGTAAACCGTCAGCGGAGCGATCTTCCGCTGTTGACGATCCTCCATGAGCGCAATGAGTTCGTAGGCAGAGACCGGTCGTTTGCTCGCCAACAGCTCCGCGTAGGCGGCAAGCCTTGCCGGCGTCAATCGCTCGTTCGCCGCAGCGCACCGCGCTTCGGCGAGTTTGCGCCACTTCGCGGCGAGTTTTGGCGCCGTGATTGTACTTCTAGCCACATCAGAATCCTTCGTCGCTGACTTACCCATTTTAACCCGCCTGCGGTTTTTTCGACTTCATTTCTCGACGACACGCGCATCGTCGAGGCGATATACGGCGCCTTCACTTTCCTCGAGGGCAGCGAACTCTCCCTCGACTATGATCGGGTCCCAGGAGTATTCGATACCCTCCTCGGAAAAGACTTCTACCGCGCCGGAAGGACCTCCGGGTGTATGAAAGAAGCAGCCCGGCGGATGCGCGGTCAGAAGGAACCGGTGCTGCTTCATGCCCGCCTCCAGGGGCATCATGAAACCGGAGATCTTGACCTTCTCGCCGGCCCGCTCAGTGACCGCCGCGGGAAAGTCCGCGTACAGCTTCATGTCCCCAAATCGAACACGCGCCTGCATCAGGTCGTCCCACGGCAGATGGCCTTCGCCGACCTCGGGCATCGAATACATCGTCGCTTCCAGGCTGATCACGTTGACGAGGATCTCGGTACTCGCCTCGCCGTACTCAACCCCGATTTGATCGAGGCCCATCATTCCGGCAACCACCGCAAACTCGACGACGCCATACTCGTTGCTCGTTGACGGCATCGAGACTTCCTCCGGCTTGAGCAAACGGCTCGTGCCCTCGATGGAGAAAACGGGTTCCGCCCCCTCCACAGGCCGACCATCCGGCGTTTCTATCTCGATCGTAATGTACGTGTAGTCCTGCTCCATCAGGTCGATGACGTAGCGCCCGTTCTCGTCGAAGTAACCGTCATTTCCGTCTGCGGGTCCAATCCTGACCTCAGGGGCATCGGCCGCGGCGACGGGTTCGATTACTGGTTCGGCGGGTTTCTCCGGGAACTCCTCGGGTGGCTCGAGGGCAAGCTCTTCGGCCGTCAGCCCGTCGAGCGCCTCCGCTTGTCCGGATTCCTGGGCGATGACCGACGCAAACGCGACCGTCGCAAACATCCCTGTCATAAATGCAACACCTCGATGGGCCCTCAACATCCTCATCCCTCCGCCAGGGTCCTGGCAACGTCCGTTCGATAAGCCTGTGCAGCGGGTATCGCTGCGGCTATCGCACCAACACCGAACAGGCTGAAGAGTAGCAGCGTCTGCGCTGGTATCCACGTCCAGCCGGTCAGGGCGACACCGCGCGATTCCTCTAGCCAGCCCCCGAGCATTTCCATTGCGCCATGGCCCGCGAGGAAGCCGAGCGCGACGCCGACCAGCGTCAACAACAACCCCTCGAGAAGCAATGCGACCAATAGCTCCCAGCGTGTCGCCCCCAGGCAACGCAGGATGGCGAGATCGCCCCGCCTCGCTCGCAATGAACCGTAGAGTGCCGCGAATACGGACAACGCCGCGGTCAGGATCAGCATCCACGCGAAGGCGCTGAGCCCGTCCAGACCGATGCCGACCAGCTGCAGGATGCGCGCGACTTCCATGGCGGGCGCGGCCGCCTGCAGGGTTCCGGCAGCGTTGATCTCGCGCGGCAGCGTCATGGCCGCCATGGGCGAACCGTAGCGAAGCAGCATCGCGGTGATCTCGCGATCCGGGTCCTGGTCGTGCTCTCCTGCGTGATCGTGATCGGCGTCGTGTTCGCCATGATCATGGTCGTGGCCTTGGTCATGTTCGTGGCCATGCTCGTGATCGCCGCCGGCTTCGTGCGCATGCGATGCTGCCGGCGCATGGACATCCCAGACGCTCTCGAGCGACGTGAGAATCAGGCGATCGACGACCGTGCCGGTCGGCTCGAGCACTCCCACAACCTGGTACGGATGCGCCTCGTGACCATGGCCGCCGTCTCCGAATCCGTGCGTGCCGGCGAAACTGGATCCGGGAGCCAGCCCTGCAGACTGTGCTACCGCCGAACCCACCACGGCTTCCAGTGGTGCGTCCCAGGCACGACCGGTCGCCAGACCGGCGCCAAAGAGCTCGGCGAACTCCGCCGTGGTGCCAACGATGCGGAAGCCGCGATGACTGTCTCCGAGTGAAATTGGAACAGCCGCTTCGACACGGGGATCGTCGGCCCAGCGCTGTGCCTCCTCAAGCTTGATGTTCCCCGGCGGCATATCGGCGTGATAGACCGCGGACAGCACGAGCTGAACCGGGCTGCCCGTCGGGCCCAGCACCAGGTCGATGCCGCGGGCATCGCGGGACATCGTGTCCGAGAGCTGGGATCCGGCCAGGAGCAGCAGCACGATGCTGGCTGTGCCGAGAGACATCAACAGCACGTTGACGGCCGAGGTCAGCGGCGACAGGCCAAGGTTTGCAACCGCGAGGCGTAGCCAGGTCATGCGGGCACCCGCAGCTCGAGTTCACTATCGAGGCTGCCACGCACGCGTTGATCATGGGTAACAACGAGCAACGCCGCGCCGACGCGTCGAGCAGACGAATGCAACAGCGCAAGCGCCTGTGCCGCGTGCTCGTCGTCCAGCGCCGACGTCGGTTCGTCTGCCATGATGAGCGCTGGGCTGTGCACCAATGCGCGAGCGATGGCGACCCGCTGCGCCTGGCCCTGGCTCAGCATCGACGGCTTGCGATGCTCGAGGCCGCCCAGGTCCAGCTGTTCCAGCAGCGTCGCCACTCGAGTCGCGTCAACCCGGCCTCCACTCAGGCGCTGCGCGAGCAGCACGTTCTCAGTGACACTCAGCGCCGGCAGTAGATGCAGGCGCTGGAATACCAGGCCGATGTTCCGCCCGCGAAACCGGTCGAGCCGCGTTCCCTGCAGCTCGTCGAGGTCCTGCCCGAGTACGCGAATCGTTCCCGTAACAGGTCGGATTAATCCTGCCAGCAGGTGTAGAAACGTCGTCTTGCCACAGCCGGACGGCCCGATGACCGCCATGCTGCGGCCCCGCTGTAGCTCGCAGCGCGCCATGTTCAACACCGTGGTGTCGCCGTAGCTGAAACCGAGATTGGTCACATCGACGGCAAGTGGCTCGGAACCGGACGGCAATCCCGTTGGCTGAGGTTTCAGTACGTCAGTCGTGATCGCAGGGGCCTGCATCAATTCCACTACGGGGTTACTCGGGAGGGTTCAAATGATATGTTATAACGTTCGCCAGCGAAGTCTAGGGCGACGAGGACGACAGCCATGAGACACACACAAAAACCAGTATCTCTTAGCCTGGCGGCGACAGCCATCGTCAGCCTGTTGTCGTGGACAGGGTCGAGCGAGGCGCACCAGCAGTGGCTCTCACCCAACTTCTTCATGCAGTCGGGCGACAGCGCCTGGCTCAGCTTCGATCACACCTTCGGAGACCGGCGCTATCTGCCCAGCTCCGGGCCGGGCAGCTACTACAGCTGGTGGGTGGTCGGCCCGGATGGACTCAAAAAGAACGTGCCACACCTGTTTCTTGGCAAGACGCGTACCGTCGGTGAGATCGAACTCACCGATGCCGGCACGTATCGAATCGAGGCAGTGGAAGACGTGATGCCGTGGACCATGATCAAGGTTGACGGCGAAGACAGGTGGCAGCCGGGCACTCGTGCCGATTTCGACGGCGCTGAGATCGTGCGATCGCGCGTGTATTTCACCAAGGCGGTTTCTTACGTGACGCTGGACTCCATGAGCCAGTCGGCGGTGGCAGGTACGGGCGATCCGATTGAAATCCTGTTCGACGATCACCCGAACGACCTGCGGGCCGGGCAGGAGTTTCAGCTGCGGGTGCTCGCTTCTGGCGAACCGATGGCGGACCAGGAGGTGCGCCTGTTCTCGGAGTTCAGCGAGGGCCACGATGCAACCGAGACCTGCCAGACGGACAGCCGCGGTATCTGCGAGTTTGCCGTGTCGACGCCGGGTCGATACCTGCTGGCGAGCAACACCCAGGGCGAAAACCCGGACGATTCGGCGACGGACGGTTTCAGCCACAGCTACTCCGTGCTGGTCGAAGTCAGGGCGGCCGACGACTAATTTCAGGGATGACGAACGTGGGCAAAGGCAGAATAAGGGCGATTGCAGATTGGCTTGGAATAGCGGCCTCAACGGCGTGTGCGATGCACTGCATCCTCGTGCCGACCCTGCTCGTCACCGGGACCGTACTGCCTGCGTCAATATTGGGCGGGGAGTTTTTCCACCTGGCGATGATCTGGATGATACTGCCGGCGGCGATCATCGCATTCGGGATCGGCTGTTGGCAGCATAAAGATCGATGGGTGCTCGGGCTCGGCATCATCGGACTGACCGGCATAGTGTTGTCGGCGACGGTGCTTCACGACGTCATCGGTGAGGTCGGTGAGATTGCAGGCACGCTGCTGTCTGCGTCAATCCTTGTCTTTGCGCACTACCGCAACTTTCGACTCTGTCGAGCGTCCGCATGCGCGCACGAGGAGAGCGAGTTCGTTGGTAGCGCTCCGAGGCAGAGTTGACAGTACGACGCGCGCCGGCGTCGGTTCGGGCGTACAAACAGCCGCTACGCTAGTGGTTCGTGTTAAAGCCCCAACGTACTCCCAGTATTACCTGGTCGTCTTCTTCGGTACCGTCTTCAGTGCGGCCGGAGCTAATGCGGGATTCGAGATAGATCATTCTCGAAAACCCATCGAACAGGTAGCGTGCACCCAGCACACCGTACTCGAGCCGATACTGGCCAGCCTGCAACTGGTCTGAATCCGGTTCCAATTTGTTCATCCCGGCGAGCAGCCAGACGTCTTTGGCGATCTGGTACTGACCGTAGAATTCAAATGCCTCACCGTCAAAATAGGTCAATGCATCCGTCGTGTGCAGGTTCGAGGTCCTTGACCAGGTTGCACCCAGGTACCAGTCGTCGTTATACCAGCGGGCACCAATCAGCCACGCCGACAGATCGCCATCAAGGCCGTTGCGATTCTCGACCGGTATTCGCGCAATATCGATTTCGCTACTGTTGTAGGCGAGTCCTATGTCGATGTCACTCGCGAGCCCCAGGATCGAGCTGATGCCATAGCCCCGTTCATACTCGAAGCCCGCCAGTCCCGGGATTTCCTGGCTCGCCTGTACCTGCAGGTTGACCTCGAGCGGCAGGCGATTGCCCGGATCACCCAATACCCCGAGCTTTAGTCGACCCTGCAGTACGCCGTCTGCCCGACCGGTGCCCGATGCACCGCCGTCAGTCTGCGCATTGAAGGCACCACTCGCCTGACCACCGACCGAGTCGAGACGGTCGGTGAAAGCGGCTACCTGGTAGTAGGTCGACCAGTTCTTTCCGACGGCCAATACGTTCTCGCCAAACTGCATCCCCACGTATGCCAAACGTGTGAATGCCGTATCACCAAGCTCCTGGTCGGGACGCGACGGGAGGGAATCAACCTCCAGTTCCTCCAGAAGGTTGAACCCCGCCTCATATCGGGCAAACAACCACCGCTGTGGCGCTGTCTCGTACCACGCGTCCGCGCCGACCCGGGACCCGAAGTCTTCCCAAACGTCGTCCGAGCGTGTTCGTCGATTTCGAATACGAATGCTGCCGTTTATCTCGAAGTGCGACGTGGCCTCAGCCGCGGACAAAACCGCCTGCCTTTTCCGGGTCAGCGGGTCTTCATTGGCTTCCAGTTCTCGCTCGTCACTTGTTCTGGCCTCTGAATCCGACGCCCGACTTTCACCATGCGACGGCGCCGGGAGGCAAAGACACGCGAGAACCGCAATACAGGATAGTCTTGTCGCGTGTTCCTTTGTCATATTGCTCCTGGTGTTCTATTCGGCTAGAAGCGGGCGCTCAGCGTCAGCTGCGGCCCTCGATACTCGAATCGATACTCGCCGAAGAACGAGGGATCGCCCGTGCTGATGTCCTGCCGGTAGTATTGCCAGCCCACGGCGGCGGATAGCGTCTGTGTGAAGCGATACCGTCCGCCGAATCGAAAATTCAGCATGTCTCCGCTGTGATCATTGAAGTCGAGCAGAAAAAAAGACAGGGCGGCTTCGAGGGACAAGCGATCGGTGAGACTGGCGTCGAATTCGACGCCCAGGGTTGGGAGAAGCTGTGTGGTATCGGCGGTCACGTCGCCGACGCTGCCGCTCGAGCGGTAGCGTACGTCGGCAACATTGACCCCGCCCCAGATCGTTAGCTCTTTTTGTGGGTCGCGCAGCAGCGAGAAACCATAGGCGAGGGAATAGAGCGTCGTATCGAAAGCGCTGAGCACGGTATCGCCGGCCGGAAACGTAAGCTCACCGACTTCCACATCGACGGTGATGTCAGTTTCGCCGGCCCGTTTGAGCTGTGCGTAGGAGAGCTTGAACTGGTGAAACCAGCCGATCCGCCAGACCAGCGACGCCGGGAAAGTCAGTTCGCTGTTATCGACGTCGAACTGGCTTTCGAGTTTCACGGGCGCCACTGCATCACCGGCGCGCAGGAACACCGTCGTTCCGGCATCCACGAGAAACACGCCGAGCGAGACCTCAATCTGCGGGTCGTCCGCGATCCGGTTTCCGCCATTGGCTGCTACCAGGGCGGCGGCGTCATAGGCGAGGCCAGCGCGGAATGTCACTCTCGTGTCTTGATCGACAATCGGGCTATTGCGGATCTCGTCCGGCAGGAACTCGACACCGGCATTCAGCGTGACGAACCAGCGCGGCAGCAAGCGCCAACCCCACTCGAGCGCTATCTGCGGCGTCGTCGCACCGCCGGGGACATACGCAGGACGGGTTGGCAGCGCCTCTTCGGGCCTGACACCGTAGTAGTGGTTGACGAGCCGGCTGCTCTGATGCCGGATCGCCACCTGTGGCACTACGTACTGGCGGCCGATGTCGAATTGCCTCGCGAACCTGAGCGTGTACTCCTGACCGTTGTGTTCGCCGAGCAGGTCTGTCTGCACGTCTGCGTCGACTTGCACGCCAAAGAGAGAGCGGCCCGCGATAAAGCCTCCCTGCAACGTCCAGTCGCGGCGCGCCATGCCAGCAAGAGCGGGACTCTCTCCCGAACCGTAGCCCGTCGTCTGAACACCTACCAAGACGCCGGCGTTCCAGCCGTCACCGAAGAACGTACGTAGCCCGACGTCCGTGTCCCGCACGAACAGGCTCTCTTCGTGGCCGATCGCATTGCGCCAGGTGGTTGGAATCGGAAACACGCCGTTGAAATCCTTGACGCCAGCGTAGGCGGACTCGGACGTTACGACAAATGCGCCGACTGCGTAGTTGTTGAGATCGAGCTCACGAATGGTATCGAGCAGGCTTTCGGCGCCGACCGGAGTAGCTGCGAGGGACGTCAGGAACGCAAAACACCTGATGCTGAGTCGATGCGATGCCACCTTGTCCTCGGTGTGCGGCTTCGCTAGTCCGGTTCACGCAGCAGGAGATCGTCCCGCATGATCTTGTCGCGCAGCCGCTCCACGTAGTCTGCTGGGATCTTCCAAAGGAACTCTTCCTCCGCCCTCGTCAATCCCCGTTCCTCCGGACTGAAGTCGCTGCGAATCGACAGGACTACGTCGGTACTAGCCCAGGGATGGTCGAACCAGTACCGATGGCCGACAATGTCGAAGCCCCTATCCTCCCAGTCGTGAGACATGTCGACGACCTCGAGGCGGTCGGCTCGACCGATGACGGCCAGCTGCTCGGCGGTCAGATCGTGCTCTCGCTGACCGATTCGTGCACCGCCGCCCATTATCGTCTGTGCAATGTTGAGCGCATCGTCTTTGGAGGATTCGGTAACGATAATCCGCGCGGCAAGTTCATCGATCGCCGGGACGGCATTGATGAACTCGACATCCGGGACGTCTGCGGCAGCGAAGTAGACGGTTCCGATGCGAAAGCGCTCCCGCAGGCTACTCCCACCCGCGGCATGCTGATCGTGCAGATGCTTCAGGGCCGACGTAACGACGCGTCCTCCGGCACTCCAGCAGACGATGTGAATTCGCCTTGCTACCGAACGTGCCGCAAGCTCATCGAGCAATGATGCCAGCGCCGGTGCCGTGCGATAAGCGCGCTCAACGTCAGCCCCGCTGGCGTAGGCGACAATGTTCTGTCGCGTGGGCCATGAGAACGCGATAGATGTCATGTCGCGTCCCATAAAGTGATCCAGTTGGGCTGCGAAGGCACTGGCGTTGTAAAAATTGACCTTCGCGCCATGCACATAGATCAGCAGATCCCGGTCTCTTGCTGACTCAATGGATGCGTTGAGGTCGGAAACGAACATCGACAACGCACCCGTGCTATCCGTAACCGCGCCCCCGTCCTCGTCCGGTGTGTAGGATCCGATCTCGACGAGACCGGCGATTGAAAGGTCGATGATGTCGGCCCTGTTAGATTGACGTGAATACTCGCTTAGATCCGACCACGACAGATCAGATCCCCCGAAGCCGATGAGCGTTAGGCCAAGACTGACCTCGTCGCTCTCGTTATTCCCGTAGTCTATGCGTTGAAGATCGTCGTCGCGCTGTCTAGTGGTCGCGTAATATACGCGGCGTGGCGTCCAACGTTCACTCTCAGGGATATGCTCCACGGGACTGAAGCCGAGCTCCGAGAACACCACCGGCGTCGGCATGAGAGGTTGCACCTGCGTGCCCGAACAGGCCGTGACCAGGGTGGCGCCCAGCGCCATGACGATTACAGCGTAGTGTCGACCGGCCGCGAGCATCAAGTGATTGCCTTGATTCTGCGTCCGCATCGCCGCCAATCAAACTGTCGACAAACTCTCGGAGTGAGTTTGTTTGCCTCCTCGGTTTCTGCTCTTTTTGTCATCCTCAGATTTCCTGCGCTGCATCCAGAATTGCCGGCACGGCCTCAAGGAACAGCATCGCATTCATGCGGTGAGTCTCGGTCTGCGGATAGCCGCCGTTCATCGCGATGACGATGCCGGACTCCTTCTCCATCACGAGTACCTGACCGTGAATCCCGATGAAGACCATTATTCTGTGCCCCTTGATATCGAGCACACGGATCTGGTCCTTGTACCAACCGTTCGGTGCCAGCGCCGCTTCCTTGCCGAGCTTCCAGGCCGCGCGTACCTTGTCGTTGCCTTGCCACACGCCGTCGATGAACGCTTTCGGAACGACCTGTTCACCAACGTAATTCTTGCCGTCATTGAGCATAAGGCGTCCGAAGCGTGCGAGATCGCGCGTGGCCATGTTGAGGCCGCCCGATGCAACGACGAATCCGGCCGGGTCCGCCATCCAGAAGGCATCGTTCTCCATGCCGACCTGCTTCCAGATCTTCTCCTGCAGATAGGCATGAAGACCCTCGCCAATCGCTGCCTCGGTCACCAGCCCGAGGATCTCGGTGTTCGGATCCTGATATTGATAGTGAGTACCGATGTCGTACTTGCGGTTCTCGATCGTACGCAAATACTCGGAGACCCCTTGCAGGCCGCTGTCGTTGGGCCCGTTCCATTCCTGAGCCTCGGTGAATTTCGGATCCCAGGACAGGAACGGCGGCGTCGGTATATCGAGCCCCGAGATCATGTCCGCAGCGTCCTGTACCGGTACGCCCTCGAAGGCCGTGCCCTTGAACTCCGGCAGATACGCCTCGATTGGTTTCGACATGTCCAGCTTTCCTTCGCTGGCGGCAATACCGGCGAGAATGGCCGTGAAGGACTTGGTAACCGACATGTCGAGGTGGGTGGAGTCCTGGTCCATACCGTTCCAGAAATGCTGGTGCAGCAGGCGGTCGCCTTTAAGCACGACCATCGCGTGGTTCTTCAAGCGATCGCGCAACAGGGTTTCGAGGTCCAGTCGGCCATCGGCATCGTTAGCGTACAGCGCACTCAGATCAAGCGCCGTCCCGTCACCTCGCCAAATCTCGGGCGCCAACACGTCCTCACCGCTGCCCAATAGTCCGCGACCGATGCGGTAGTGGCGGGTAAAGCGGTAGGCATTCGGAAACGTGACGGCGGCAAACTCCGGAGCGTCCCAGTGTTGCTGCGTGACGCCAATCGCGGCCGCCCGCTCGAGAAAAGCTTCGTCAGGTGGCAGCAACTCGCTGGCACTGGCCGCCTGAAATAGAATCACACCGATCAGTGAAAAAAAGACTCTATGAATCGAATAACGAACGCGGCTTATCACAGCAATCACAATAAGATCACTCCTATTCCGGATGACGGGTCTATTGAGGCTTCGCCTACCTCAGGGTCAATTCGACGAGACTGCGTCGAGGATTGCCGGTATGAATTGATGGAACTGCATGGCAGCGAAACGCGGTGTCTCTGCCATGGGATACGCACCGTTCAACGCGATCACGGTGTTGGTTTCCCTGTTCATGGCGCACATCTGGCCGTTGACACCGACCATCGCAAGTACCCGGTAGCCACCGACGTCAAGTACGCGAAACTGGTCCTTGTAGTAACCGTCGGCCAGTGCGGATTCCTTGCCCTTCAGCCAGGCGCTGCGCACCTTGTCGTTCCCCTCCCAAAGATCGGAAACGAACTCGGCCGGCAGCACCTGCTCGCCTTTCTCGTTCCTGCCCTCGTTCAGGAACAGCAAACCGACGCGAGCAAGATCCTTCGTCGCCATGTTCATGCCGGTGGACCCCATCGCCAGGCCTTTCTTGTCCGACATGAAGTGGGCATCAGCAGCGACACCGGCCTTCTGCAACAAGTCTTGCTCGAGAATTGTCGTGAAAGACTCACCGGTCGCACGGTCTACAATGAGACCCAACAGCTCGCTGTTGACGTCCTGATAGTCGTACTTCTCGCCCATGGCGTAGTCCTGGCGCTCCGTGATCAGCGGAAAGAAATCCATCGTGCCGTTGGGATAGGCTTCGGCTTTCTCCTGGCCGTAGTAGCCCTGCGCCTCGGACAGGCGCGTGTCCCAGTATTTCTCTGCGGTGCCCGCCGCCAGCACGACCGCGGTACGCATGTCAGAGACTTCCTGCACGGTTGCCGTTTCAAAGGCCGTGCCCTCAAGCTCGGGCACGTACTCGATAGCCTTGTTTTCCCACTCGAGTAAGCCTTTGCCGACAGCGATGGCCGCGGCCATTGCGGTGAAAGACTTGGAGACGGACATGTCGAGGTGCGTGGAGAACTCGTCCAGCCCGTTGCCATAGTGTTCGTGCACGATCTTGCCGTCCTTGATGATGACCGCATTGTGGTTCTGCATGCGGTTCATCAGGAAGTCTTTCGCAGACATGGGCCCGTCGAATTCCTGGACCATCACCCTTTCGAGGTCCAGCGACTGTTCGCTGCGCTCCAGCTCCCGGACGTAGTCGCCTTTGTGCAGCGTGTAGCTGTGGGCAAACTTGTACACGTGCGGCATCGCAGACGAAACAAACTCGGGTGTATCCCAGTTCTCGCCCGTCATACCGATGGCAGCCGCAGCCTCTATGAATTCCTGATCTGGCTGCTTGAAAGTTGTCGCATTGGCGCTTAGCGCCATAACAGATGCGATTGAAAGCGCAAGCGTGGTCTTTTTCATATATTTGCCCTTTGATTAGGTTTTTTTGATCAATCAGAAGCTGACTTTCTCAGTTCCCTCGTACACCTTTTGCCCCTCGAACCAGGTCTCCAGGACAATGCTCTCGTGTATCTCGCTGCGATCGATCGCAGTCAGGTCACGGTCGAGAATGATGAAGTTGGCACGCTTTCCGGGGCGGATGGACCCCATCTCCTCCTCCATGAACATGGCATGAGCGCCTCCCATCGTGTAGGCATAAAGCACTTCGTCGAGCGATGCGCCACTGTCCTCGCCCAGTATCGTGTCTCCTTCAGCGGCACCCGGTGCGCGCCGGGTGACGAGCGTCTCTGTGTTGATGAACGGATCTGCCTGAGCCTGGTTCCAGTCTGAGCCGACAGCGACGTTGACACCCGATCGAAGCACCGGTCCCAGCGGCCAGACCTCCTGGATCATCTTGGGCCCGAGATCAGGAACCGCCGAATCAATGATCGGCCTCGGGAACCAGAAACTGGGCGAGAATTCCATGACGACGTTGGTGTATTTCATGCGATCGAGATCGTCAAAGTCCACAATGACGTTGTGCGCAACGTGGTTGCGCAGGCGCCGGACCTTCTCCACCCCGTTCTCTTGCATCGAGCGCTCGGTGCCTTCCAGGACGATCTCGGTGCCGCGGTCACCGGTCGAATGGACCATTACGCTAAGCCCCATTCCGTTGTACCGGACGATCTTGTCTCTCAGCTCTTGCGGCGGTGTCGCAGGCAGACCGTAGTTGTTCGTGCCGGGATAGGGTTGCTTGATCAGCATCGTCTGGCCGAATGGAACACCATCTGCAAACAGCTTGACGCCGTCGATACGGAAGTGCTCGGTTTCGTACTGTCGGCGGTTTTGAATCAGTCGCAGATTCGAATACTGGCGGTAAAAGTCGACTTCATAGACGGTCATCGAGACCTGGGTGTTCAGCTCTCCGCGTCTATCCAACGCCTGAATCGCTCCCGCCCAAAGGTGGTCGCCTTGAGCGATCTTCACGCCGGTAACACCCAGGTCTCGATGACCGTCTATGAAGTCGACTTTTACCGCCAGTATTCGAATCTGCGACTG
>JASJBG010000187.1 GCA_030066625.1 Woeseiaceae bacterium | reverse complement strand
GTTCTGCAGTAACGAAGAAACGAAAGTCATAGATTCACGCCTCGCCGGCGAGGGCCGCCAGATTCGCCGGCGGCGGCAGTGCACCCATTGCAACGAGCGCTTTACGACGTTCGAGTCCGCGGAACTCGTCATGCCGCGGCTGATCAAGAACGACAACAGCCGCCAGCCCTTCGATGAGACCAAGCTGCGCAGCAGTATGGTGCGCGCCCTCGAGAAGCGGCCGGTGGCGAGCGATGAGCTCGAACAGGCCATCGGCCGCCTGATCCACAAGCTCAGAACGATGGGCGAGCGCGAAGTGCCGTCACGGCTCGTCGGCGAGCTGGTCATGGAAGAACTCCGGGCGCTCGACGAAGTGGCCTACGTTCGCTTCGCCAGCGTCTACCGGCGATTCCAGGACGTCACGGAGTTCGAGGAAGAGATCAAACGGCTGCAGCGCATCTCGGATGCCGCCGCCAGCCGCGAGCAAATGTCGCTATTGCCCGACCTGCTGGGCAAGAAGCGCCGGTAAGGTCCATGTCCGGGTTCACGGCGAACGACCATGCGCACATGGCACGCGCGCTCGAGCTTGCCGCGCGCGGCCGCTACACGGCACACCCGAACCCGATGGTGGGCTGCGTGCTCGTGCGCGACGGCGAGGTCGTTGGCGAAGGCTGGCACGAGAAGACCGGCGAACCGCACGCCGAGATCAACGCGCTGGCGGACGCGGGTGATGCTCGCGGCGCGACGGTCTACCTGACGCTCGAACCCTGCGCGCATCATGGCCGCACAGCGCCGTGCGCCGATGCGCTGGTCGAGGCCGGGGTCGCCGAGGTCGTCTTCGCGATAGCCGATCCGTTCGACCAGGTCGACGGTCGCGGCGAGCAAATCCTGGTTGCCGCGGGCATCCCGGTCAAGAAGGGCCTCATGCAGGAGCAGGCCGAAGCGCTCAATCGCGGCTTCCTGAGCCGCGTCCGTCGCGGCCGGCCGTTCGTGCGTCTCAAAATTGCCGCGAGCCTGGATGGCGCAACCGCCATGGCTAGCGGTGAAAGCCAGTGGATCACGGGTCCTGCGGCGCGTGCCGACGTGCAGCGGCTTCGGGCAGAGGCCGGGGCAATACTCACCGGTATCGGCACGGTGATCGCCGACGACCCGTCTCTGACGGTGCGCGACCCGGGCATTGATACGCTTGGCCGCCAGCCTCTGCGCGCGATCATCGATTCGACGCTCAGGATGCCGAGGTCGTCGATCATGCTCTCGCTCGAGGGCGAGACCGTCGTCTACGCGACGGACGTGTCGGCCCGCGGTGAACTGGAGGCCCAGGGGGCGACCGTCGTCGAGGTGGCCGGCAATGCTCGCGTCGATCTGCCGAGCGTGCTTACGGATCTCGGTGATCGCGACGTCAACGTGCTGCTGGTCGAGGCCGGGCCGACGCTGTCCGGAGCACTGCTCGAGGCTGAACTTGTTGACGAGCTTGTGATTTATCAATCGCCGCATATCATGGGCAGCGAGACGCGACGAATGGTGGCGACACCCGGTTGGCTGCAGCTCGCCGACCGGCAGCCGCTGGACATCGTCGATGTGCGTCGCGTCGGCAACGACATGCGAATAACGGCCAGGCCAGGGACCAGGAACTGATGTTTACCGGCATCGTAAAAGCAAAGGGACAGATACGTTCACTCGAACGTCGCGGCGGCGACGTGCGGCTGACCGTGACCTCTGACGGACTGCCATGGAACGACTTCGAGCTCGGCGAGAGCATTTGTGTCAACGGTGTCTGCCTGACGGCCGTCGAGTTGTCCGACGACGGTTTTGCGACCGACGTATCGACCGAGACGCTCGACGTGACGGGACTCGGCGACCTGGCCGAAGGCTCGTTCGTCAACCTGGAGCCGTCGCTGGCCGTCGGTGAGCGCCTGGGCGGTCACCTGGTCAGCGGTCACGTCGAC
Organism: Woeseiaceae bacterium; assembly: GCA_030066625.1. GTDB lineage: Bacteria > Pseudomonadota > Gammaproteobacteria > Steroidobacterales > Woeseiaceae > UBA1847. The sequence goes on along the minus strand of JASJBG010000187.1, from coordinate 5,921 downwards.
TGCGTTGGCAAGGTCCTGTCGGTCGCTGATGATGCCCGGTCGATCCGCCTGAGCATCGAGATACCGCCGGAGTACGCGCGCTACGTGGCGAAGAAGGGCTCGGTGACGGTGGACGGTGTCAGCCTTACCATCAACGAGGTATCCGGCAACACCTTCGAATTGAATATCATCCCGCATACTGCGGAAGTCACGATCATCGGCGACTACGCGGCAGGCACCGTCGTCAACATCGAAGTCGACCTCATTGCACGCTATCTCGAGCGGCTGCTGGGAAAAGACGGTGACGGAATATCGCTCGAGTTCCTGAAGGCCCACGGCTATGCCTGATAACACGACGACGCACCCGAGCGCGATCAAGTCCACGTTCAGCGACATCGAAGACATCATCGAGGACATTCGCGACGGCAAGATGGTCATCATGGTCGATGACGAGAACCGCGAGAACGAGGGCGACCTGCTTATGGCCGCCGGGAAGGTGCGTCCCGAAGACATCAATTACATGGCTACCCACGGCCGTGGCCTGATCTGCCTTACGCTGTCACGCGAGCGCTGCCGGCAGCTGCGCCTGCCGCTGATGGTGACCGAGACCGACCAGCACCATGCCACCAACTTCACGATCTCGATCGAGGCCGCGGAGGGCATCACGACCGGCATCTCCGCGCACGATCGCGCGAAAACGGTGCAGGCGGCCGTCGCCGCGGATGCAAAGCCCGAAGACCTGAGCCAGCCGGGTCACATCTTCCCGGTCATGGCGCAGCCGGGCGGCGTGCTGACGCGCGCCGGCCACACCGAGGCCGGCTGCGATCTCGCGCGTCTGGCAGGTCTGGAGCCGGCGGCCGTGATCGTCGAGATCCTGAATGAAGACGGCACGATGGCGCGCCGCCCCGACCTCGAGAGATTCGCCCGCGACCACAACGTTCGCATCGGCACGATCGCGGACCTGATTCGCTATCGTCTCGAGAAGGAACGCAACGTCGAGCGCATCGCCGAAATGCCGGTTGAAACCGCGCACGGCCCATTCACGATGATGCTCTACGACGACCGCATCAATCGCGCGGTGCACGTCGCTCTCATCAAGGGCGATCCCGAGAAGGCCGACAACCCGCTCGTCCGCGTACACCTGCAGGACACGCTTGGTGACGTCATCGGCGTCCGCAGCAAATCGCTCGGCTGGCCACTCGAGAGCGCCATCGAGCGTATCGCCCAGGAAGACGCGGGCGTCATCGTTCTGTTGCGCGAGCAGGAGTCGTCGCGCGACTTCGTCGACGCTGTCGAAAGCCTCGGCCGGCGGCAGGATGACATCAGGGACAGGCGCTCCGGAACGGGCGATGCCGTGCTCCGCACCTACGGCGTTGGCGCGCAGATCCTGCGGGACATCGGCCTCAGGCGAATGCGTGTATTATCGGCGCCTAAGCATATGTACGCGATCTCGGGCTTCGATCTCGAGATTACCGAGTACGTATAACGCCACGACACGAGCATGGACAGAATAAAAACTACCGAAGGCGATCTCGTCGTTCGCGATGCGCGGTTTGCGATCGTCGCTTCGCGCTTCAATGACTTCATCGTCGAGTCGTTGATCAAGGGTGCCGTGCACTGCCTGAAGTCGCACGGCGCGGCCGATGCGGACATCGAGATCATCCGCGTGCCCGGCGCGTACGAAATGCCGGTCGTCGTCGGCAAGGTCGCGGCATCGCGGCGCTTCGATGGCATCATCGCGCTCGGTGCTGTCATTCGCGGCGGTACGCCACACTTCGACTATGTCGCCGGCGAGTGCGTGCGCGGCATCTCACAGGCGGCCACGCAGCACGGCATCCCCGTCGGTTTCGGCGTGCTCACGGTCGATACGATCGAACAGGCTATCGAGCGGGCCGGCACCAAGGCCGGCAACAAGGGCGAGGAAGCCACGATGGCCGTGATCGAAACCGTCAATTTGCTGCGTCGCATCGACTAGACCACCTGATGTCGGATTCCACCTCAACCGGTGCCCGCACCCGCGCGCGCGAACTCATGCTGCAGGCGCTCTACCAGATGCAGATTGCCGGGCATGATCATCGTGAACTGTTGCGCCAGTTCCACGAACAGGTCGCTTACGATCGCGTCGACCAGGAATTTTTTGACGAGACCCTGCCCTTGATCGTCAACGGTCGGGCGGAACTCGAGCAGACCATCGCAGACGTCATCGATCGTCCGCTCGAGCAGCTCGATCCTGTCGAACTCGGCGTACTGCTGATTGGCATCTACGAGCTCAAGCATCGGATCGATGTGCCATACCGGGTCGTCATCAACGAGGGCGTCAATCTTGCCAAGCGCTTCGGCGCGCTCGATGGCCACAAGTACATAAACGCCTGCCTCGATAACGCCGCACAGTCGCTGCGCGACATCGAGATCAAGGCCGGCTGAAGCAAGCGACCCGTGGACGAGTTCGAGCTGATCCGGCGCTACTTCGATCGCGCCGCGACGGCAGACGGCGTCGTCATCGGTATCGGCGACGACGGTGCCGTGATCGAGCCGACCCCTGGCCTTCAGCAGGTGCAGGTCATCGACACGCTGGTCGAAGGCGTGCACTTCCCCGAGAACTTCAATCCGACCGATCTTGGTTACCGCGTCGTCGTCGTGAACCTGTCGGACATCGCGGCAATGGGCGCCACGCCGCGCTGGATGACGCTCGCACTGACGCTGACAGCGGCCGACGACGAATGGCTGACCGGTTTCGCCGAGGGCCTGCATGGCGCCTGCGTCGAATTCGGCGTGGCGCTGATCGGCGGTGATACGACATCCGGCGAACGCATCGTCGGCACTGTGCACATCACCGGCGAGGTCGAGCCCGGCAAGGCGCTGACGCGCGCGGGGGCAAAGCCCGGCGACCGCGTCTTCGTGACTGGTACCGTCGGCGATGCGGCGGCGGGACTGGACGGGCTCCGGACCGGTCAGCCCGTGAAGACGCTCTTCAATCGCTTTTCGCGGCCGTCACCCCGCGTTGCCTATGGGCGCGCGCTTTCAGGTCTGGCAACAGCGGTCATCGACCTGTCGGACGGCCTGCTCGGCGACCTCGGCAAGCTGGCTGAAGCGAGCGGGGCGGGCGCGGAAATCGAGCTCGAGCGACTGCCGCTGTCAGACGACCTGCGGGGGCACTATTCGGCCGACGAACAGCGTCGCTTCGCATTGACCGGCGGCGACGACTACGAGCTCTGCTTCACGATGAGCGGCGAGCCTCCCGATCCCGGCATCCTGCAGGTGACCGAGATCGGCCGCATAACGTCGACGCCCGGCGTCGCCTGCAGGCTTGATGGCGAACTTGTCGAGATCGAAGACCCGGGCTACCTTCACTTCCAATGACGGAGAAGGTCGACAACCTGCCGAGAAAGGTCCTGACCGACCCGGTCAACTTCGTCGCGTTCGGCTTCGGCACCGGCCTGTCGCCGGTCGCGCCGGGAACGGTCGGCTCGCTGCCAGGCATTCTGCTGTTCTGGTTAACGCTCGATTTCGGGCTTTATGTTCAATTGGCAATCGCCGCGGCGATTATCGTTGCCGGAATCTGGATTTGTGGAGAAAGCGCGCGGCGTATCGGCGTGCACGATCATGGCGGCATCGTTTGGGACGAAATCGCAGGCATGTACCTGACCCTGTTCCTCGCGCCGGTATCCGTCGCCGGATTCGCGGCCGCCTTCGTGCTGTTCAGGCTGTTCGACATCCTCAAACCGTGGCCGATTCGGGACCTGGATCACAGACTCCACGGAGGCCTCGGAATTATGCTGGACGACCTCGCAGCTGCCCTGTATGCGTTGATTTTACTGGCTTTATACGGGTGGCTCATGACCTAGAACGTGAGACGAAATGGCCAGCCCGGTAAGCGAAATCAAGCGCGCCAATGACGTGCCCGAGAAGATCGGCAAGTACGTCATCATCAACAAGATTGGCAAAGGCAGCACCGGCCAGGTGTACCTGTCTCACGACCCTTATTATCGCCGCGACGTCGCGATCAAGGTCTACAACATCGAGGAAGACACGGACGCCGATCGTGCGCGTGTTTCCCGCAAGATGTTCTTCAACGAAGCGCACATGGTCGGCATGCTGCAGCATCCGAACATCATGCCGATCTACGACGCGGGCGAGGAAGACGGCTCCTACTACGTCGTCACCGAACACATCCAGGGCGCGCGAACGTTGGCTGCGTACTGCAGGCCGGACAACCTGCTGCGCGTCGATGACGTCGTCGAGATCATGTACAAGTGCGCCAAGGCACTGCACTACGCGCATGGCCGCGGCGTCATTCATCGCGATATCAAGCCGTCCAATATCATGCTCACGATCGACAACGACGTGCGCATTATCGACTTTGGCATCGCGATCGTCAGCGACTCCGAGGTGTCCCGTATCGAGGGCATCGCCGGCAGCCCGAGCTACATGTCCCCGGAGCAGGTGCAGTCCGACGAACTGACGCCGCGCTCCGACCTGTACTCGCTCGGCGCGGTCATGTACGAGCTGCTGACCGGCTACCGGCCGTTCCGTGCCGACAACCTGTCCAAGCTGCTGCACCAGATCGTCTACGCGACGCCGCCGCCGATTCATACCTATCGCGACGACCTTCCCGAGGAGCTCGAGCAGGTTGTTGCCGTGTCGATGCTCAAGGACCCGGATCAGCGGCCGAACACGGGCGCGACGATGGCGGCCGAGCTGACGCGCGTCTACAAAGACCTTCGGCAGAAATACGACAGCCTGGACAACCAGGAGCATTTCGACCTGCTGCGCACGCTCACGTTCTTCCACGAGTTCTCGCATGCCGAGATCTGGGAAGTGCTGCGAGCGTCCGACTGGCACGAGTACCGCGACGGCGACGACATCGTCAAGGAAGGCGAGATCGACGATCGTTTCTACATCATCGTCTCCGGCAGCGTCAGCGTGCAGGCCAACGGCAACACTGTCGGCCAGCTGTCGAACGGTGAATGCTTCGGTGAGACGAGCTACGTCCGCGGCGCCAAGCGCCAGGCATCGATCAAGGCCGACGGGCCCGTCACGATCCTGCGCGTCAGCTCGACGCTGATGGAGCAGGTGTCTTCGTCGTGCCAGCTGCGCTTCAACAAGGTCTTCCTGCGCTCGCTGATTACCCGCCTGCAGGGTAACGGAGCGGCGAACACATAAGGCGCGTCGCTGCGCTGCTACGGAACAGGGCCGCGAGCACTTGAATGCAGCGTCACGCGGCTATAATGGCGGCCTGAGTCCACCTGAGCCGCAATGAAATCTCCACTCTACATCCGGGCAAGTCGAACTCACGTTGTCCTGCGCGACGTCGACGCAGGCGCGACTGTCGAAGTCGAGGCCGTGGTCGGTGTCGATGCCGGCAACAAGGTCTTGTCAATTGGCGAGCCCGTCAACGCGGCGGCACGGCAGATTTCACCCTTCGAGCATCCGCGCCTCGTGATCAGCGATTTCTCGGCAGCGGTCCGGCTCGTTCAGCATGCCCTGGGTGAACTGGCGGGCGGCAAGCCGGTACTGCGCGCTCCGACGATCCTGATACAGGCCGACATGGACCTCGAAGGCGGAATTTCCGAGGTCGAGGACCGCGTGCTCCGGGAGATTGCGGCCGAGGCGGGCGCCCGCAAGGTCCTTACTCACTTCGGCCGCGTACTGACCGACGCCGAAGTAGCCGCTTTTGAAGACCTCGCGCAGTAGTCGCCCACTCCTCTAGTACACTAGCCACCCATGGCGGATTCCCAACGACAGACCGATGCTGCAAGCGCCTACCGCCGCGCGCGCCAGCTGCGCGAAGCCGGCCAGTCTCGTGAAGCCGCGGATGCGCTGCGCGCGCTGGCGGAAAAAGAGCCCTGCCATGCACGCCTCCATTACGAACTCGGCGCCTGCCTCGAAGACGTCAACGACAAGCAGGCGGCGCAGGCAGAGTTTCGCCGTGCCATCGAGAT
>JASJBG010000027.1 GCA_030066625.1 Woeseiaceae bacterium | reverse complement strand
CGCCGTCTCTCCTGGTGGCACAACACCGTGACGGCCCGCGACGAACTGCGCCAGCGCGTCGCGTTCGCGCTGAGCGAGATCTTCGTCGTCTCCGACAACGTCGACACGCTGCAGATCTTCCCGAGCGCGCTGGCCGGCTATTACGACATGCTGCTGAATAATTCCTTCGGCAACTTCCGCGACCTGCTCTACGACGTCTCGATGCACCCGGCGATGGGCATCTACCTGAGCCACGTCAACAACCGCCGCTCCGACCCGGCCAACAACACGTTTCCCGACGAGAACTATGCGCGCGAGGTAATGCAGCTGTTCTCGATCGGCCTGTTCGAGCTCAACATCGACGGCTCGCTCAGGCTCGACGGCAACGGCGACCCGATTCCGACCTATTCGAATGACGAGATTCGAGAGTTCGCGAAGATCTTCACGGGACTGTCGTTCGGCGGCGGCGGCGCGTTCTTCGGCAACCCGAATCCCTGGTTCTTCGAACCGATGCAGATGTTCGATGCAGCGCACGAGCCGGGCGAGAAAAACCTGCTGTACGGCACCGTCGTTTCGGCAGGCCAGACCGGCCTGCAGGACATCGACTCGGCGATCGACAACCTGTTCAACCATCCCAACGTCGGACCGTTCATCGGCAAGCAGCTCATCCAGCGGCTGGTGACATCGAACCCGTCACCGGCTTACATCGAGCGCGTCGCACGTGCCTTCAATGGCGATACGACCGGCGTCCGTGGCGACATGCGTGCGGTGCTGCGCGCCGTGCTGCTCGACCCGGAGGCGACGGCCACACCGAACCCGGCAACCGACTTCGGCAAACTTCGCGAGCCCGTCGTGCGTTACGCGGCCATGCTGCGTCAGCTAAGCGCAAAGAGCGAAGACGGCTACATCTTCGCACTCGGGTATTTCCTGCAGGAGGTCGGCAAGCAGGCGCCGCTGTCGAGCCCGAGCGTGTTCAACTTTTTCCTGCCGGCCCACTCGCCCTCCGGCGAGATTGCCGACGCCGGGCTCGTCGCTCCCGAGTTCCAGATTGTGACGAGCAATTCGATCATCGGCATGACCAACCTCGTGGACTACATCGTGACGGCCAACTTCGTTACCGATGCGCCGGAGCCGTTTGCGGAGGTCACGCTCGACTACCTCGACTATCGCGGCCTTGCGGACGACATACCGGCCCTGGTCGAACGCCTGGATATTGTATTGACGGCAGGCACCCTCGATCCGGCCGCGCGACAGGCAATCGAAGGCGTGCTCGCCGACATCGACGACCTCGAGTTCCGGATGCGCACCGCGGTATATCTCGTGCTCACGTCGGCCGACTACGTCGTTCGCTACTAGGGATTGAAGGAGACACGATCATGATGACACGACGCGGATTCCTGACCCACACCTGCTCGCTCGGCATCGCCTCGGCGACGGTCACCTCGAGCCTGCTCAGCCTCGGCCTTGCCCGAACGGCCGCCGCGCAGAGCGCACCCGGTTACCGAGCACTCGTTTGCATACTGCTTGCCGGGGGCAACGACTCCTACAACATGCTCGTCCCGGTCGACAATGACCAGTACGGCGAGTACTCGGCAATTCGTTCGGACCTCGCGCTACAGCAGAACAGCCTGTTGACGTTGCCCGGCACGACTCCAAACGGGCGCAGCTACGGGGTTCACCCGGGCATGCCGGAGCTGCAGCAGCTGTTCAGCGACGGCGACGCGGCGCTGGTCGCGAACGTCGGCACCTTGCTCGAGGCCTTCGATGCGCAGGCGGTCGAGAACGGTACAGCGAGACTGCCGCTCGGTTTGTTCTCACATGCAGACCAGATCAACCAGTGGCAAACGGCCGTTCCGAATGCACGTATCGCGCAGGGCTGGGGCGGCCGCATTGCCGACATCATGCAGGACGTCAACGTGATGAACGGCGTCTCGATGAATATCTCGCTGTCGGGCAGCAACGTCTTCCAGAGCGGCAACCAGGTCGGCGAATACAGCATCGATACGAGCGGCGACGGCGCACCCGGCATCAACGCCTACGACGACGGCACCGACTACGGCCTGTTCCGCAAACGCATGGTCGACGAAATGCTGGCGGTGCAGCAGGACAACATCTTCCGCCGCGAATACTCGCGACGTCTGCGCGGTGCGATCGATGCGCAGTCCGTCTTCGTCGACGCGCTGCAAACGACGCCCGACCTGGCGACCCAGTTCTCGCCGGGCTACTTCTCGCAGGCGCTGCGGCAGATCGCGCGCGTCATTGGTGCACGAGATGCGCTGGGCGCAACTCGGCAAACTTTCTTTGTCACGGTCGGCGGCTGGGACCATCACGACGATGTGCTCGACAACCAGGCGGCGATGCTGCCGATGATCAGCGCCGGACTACAAGAATTTCGCGACGCGCTGGTCGAGCTGCAAGTGTTCAACGAGGTGACGACGTTCACGACGTCGGACTTCGGCCGGACACTGACGTCGAACGGCAAGGGCTCAGACCACGGCTGGGGTGGCCATCACATCGTCATGGGCGGGGCCGTCAATGGGGGTACGATATACGGCGAATACCCGACGCTCTCGGCAACAAACCCGCTCGACGTCGGCCGCGGCGTCTATGCACCGACGACCTCCGTCGACGAGTATTTCGCCGAGCTCGCACTCTGGCTGGGCGTGTCGACATCGGAACTCGATACGGTCCTGCCGAACGTCCGTACGTTCTACTCGCCGGAGAGCAACGTGGCGCCCATCGGGTTCCTGAACGTTTGAGCGACCAGCGGGCGGTAAACGGATTGCCGCCCGGACGCACTAAATAGCCGAGACCCAATGAGTTTGGACGAAAAATCCGATGAGGAACTGGTCAGGCTATTCAAATCCGGCGACGCCACGGCATTCGACGCAATCGTGCGTCGATTCCAGGACCGCATCTATCGCCTCGCGAGCGTGTGGCTGTACGACCCGCAGCTCGCGGCCGACGCCACGCAGGAAGTCTTCCTGCGCGGTCACAAGGGCCTGCGCTCGTTTCGCTTCCGGGCCCGACCGTTCACCTGGCTGTTTCGCACGACCCGCTATGTCTGCAATGAATTCAATCGCCAGCGCAAGGCGGAGGCGCTCGATCAGGAGCCCGGCGATACCAGTTCCGTTCCGGAGCGCCAGGTGGCCGAGGTCGAAACGGCCGTTCGCATACGCAAACTCGTCGCCGGACTGCCCGAGCGGCAAAGGGAGGTTGTCATGCTGAGGATCTTCGAAGACATGTCCGTGCGCGAAACGGCCGCCGCAATGAACTGCCGCGAGGGCACCGTGAAGGCGCTGCTGCACAAGGCAACGAACAACCTGAAAACCGCCATTGGCCCGCAAGGAGCTGAATGATGACCGACGAACTCGACCAGCTGCGCGAAGACTATCGCGAGATCAAGGCACCGCAAGCCCTCGCCACCCGGATTCGTGCTGAAGTGGCGGACCGACCCCGCTCGCACGGCTGGATGCCGGTGGCGGCAACGGCGATGGTCGCGATCGTCGTTGCGTGGCTACTGCCGATGCTCTGGCAGCAGACGGCGATGGAGAGGCCCCAGCCGATCAAGCCGTCGCTGTCGGCACTGGCATCGCTGGCCCCGGAAAAGCCCAGGGTAAAGACACCGAACCTGTCGCAGGTGCAGAGCCCGAGCGCACCGCGAATGCCGAAAAAGCCGCAGCTGAAAAAGGATCAGCCGCAAACCCAATACCGATTCGAGGACGAGGTCCTGAAGGAGAACGACCATGCACACAGTTAGGAACACGATCACGGGCCTCACGGCCGCCCTGCTGCTCGCCGTAGCGCCGGTGTCGCAGGCACAGGAACTCGACGACCTCGAGCTCATGCAGACTTTCCTGAACATCATGACGGACTATTTCGCCATCATCGAATCGACGCACGACGTCGCGTCCAATCCGGAGAAAGCCGCGATCATGCAGATGCAGAAGATCCAGGAAGTCTACGAGCAACGCGGCGAAAAGGCGCGCTCGACCGAGGTTCTGAAGCAGGTCCTCGAGAACAGCGACAACCAGGCGATCCGCAATGCCGCCTACATCATGCTCGGCGACACGCTGAAGGAAACCGGTCGCGCTAACGAGGCGCTCGAGTACCTGCAAAAGGGGCTCGAAGAGAACATCAAGGCCTCGAACTGAACAGTCCTTAGCCTGTTCGCCGGCGACCGCCACCTGACTTGCGCGACGATTTGCGTGCATTTCCCGGCGAACCGCCCCGCGGTCTGCCACCCGGCTTCTTGCCGCGCCGCGCCGAACGCGGCGGGCGGCCTCGCTGGATCGGCTCGGCTTTGATCCGCGGATCCGGTTCGTAACCGGACAGCACCTGCTTCTCGAGCGGCGCACCCAGTAGACGCTCGATATCGGCGAGGAGCTTCTGCTCATCGATGCAGACCAGCGAAACGGCGTGGCCGTCCTGGCCCGCCCTCGCCGTACGGCCAATTCGATGCACGTAGTCTTCCGGGACATGCGGAAGCTCGTAATTGACGACGTACGGCAAGCGGTCGATGTCGAGACCGCGTGCCGCGATATCCGTAGCCACCAGCGCACGGATCCCGCCCCGCTTGAATTCGGCCAGCGCCTTCGTCCGCGCGCCCTGGCTCTTGTTGCCGTGAATCGCCGCGGCTTCGATGCCGTCAGCCATAAGTTGCCCGGCCAGCCGGTCGGCCCCGTGCTTCGTGCGCGTAAATACCAGCACCTGCCGCCAGTCTTCGCGGCCAATTCGGTGTGACAGCAGCTCGCGCTTGCGGCGTTTGTCGACCGGGTGAACCACCTGCTGGATGCGATCGACGGTGGAGTTGCTCGGCGTTACCTGGATCTCTTCGGGAGCATCGAGCAGCCCTTCTGCCAGGCGCCGAATATCAGGAGAGAATGTCGCCGAGAACAGCAGGTTCTGCCGGCCGTCCGGGAGCTGCTTTAGGATCTTCCGAATATCACGAATAAAACCCATGTCGAGCATGCGGTCCGCTTCGTCGAGGACCAGTACCTCGAGTCGGGACAGGTCGATGGTGCCCTGATCGATATGGTCGAGCAGGCGCCCCGGCGTCGCGACGACCACGTCGACACCCTTGCGTAGCTTGCTTACCTGGGGGCGGATGCTGACACCGCCAAAGATCTGCACGGCCCTGAGTGGCAGGTACTTGCCGTAGCTGCGCACGTTTTCCGTTACCTGGGCTGCGAGCTCGCGCGTCGGCGTCAACACGAGCGCGCGCACGCGATGGCCGGAATCATCGTCCTGCAGGCGGCAAAGCAATGGCAGCGTGAAAGCGGCCGTTTTGCCGGTACCCGTCTGGGCACCCGCAAGAATGTCGCGGCCATCGAGGATGGCCGGAATGGCCTGCTGTTGAACAGGAGTCGGCGTTGAGTAGCCCTGCTCGCGCACAGCGCGCAGCAGTTCGGCCGAAAGGCCGAGATCATCGAATGTCATTGGAGACTTCCTTGGGTCGCCCGACCCAGAGCGCAGCGTGCGCACGGTTCGGCCCGGGCTGGAATTGGATTGATTCGCCGCCCACAAAATGGCGGGCTGGCAAGCAGGCGCAGACCGAAGTGCGCCAGGACGAGCGCACCCTACAGCAAACTCAGACAATAAGATACGGTTTTCGTAGGTATTTTGGCCATTGATGGCACCGTATGAACGTTGAATAGCTTTGCTCTCTGCGTCACCATGAAGCGATGCGTCACCGGTCGGGACATCGCTTCCTCTGGCTGTTGGTCGGCTGCCTGTCGCTGACCAGCGCCGGTTCACGCGCCGACGACGGCCCGAGCGTCATGATCGTCCTCGACCCGCCGCAGGAACGACTCAACGGGCCCACCGACCCGACCGCCCTGGAACCGAGCATGCCGATGAGCATGCTCGGCTACTCACTCTCACAGGCGGTACCACTTGCCGACGTCGCCGGTTTCGCAACCGAAAGCCTGATGCTGCTCGCCGAGTATGATCGCGAAGAAATACGTCGCGCAGCCTCGGCGCAGGGCGAGGAGCCGCTCGACTTTCGCGGCCTGGTGGTCTCTGGCGTGGAATCTCTTACGAGCATCGACGCATGGGAATCCGCCGAGCTCGAACAGTACGCGTTCGGCAGCAATCGCATGGGCGTTGCGCGCGGCGTGCTGAGAGATGGAGAATTCGACCACGTCTTGTTCCTCGCGATCGACTATCGCCTCGACGAGGGTCTCGACCAGCTACGTATCATCGTCGACTCGAGCGTGTACATCCTCGATCAGCGCACGCAGAGGGGCGATGCGATATACCACCGCCGCTACGAGTACGCGTCTCCATCCCGCGGCGACCTGTTCCGGCCGTTTCACGAGGGCGAGAAGGAAGCCATGATCGCCGCGGTCGAGGCCGAATACGCCGAGAAACTCGAGGAGTTTCCGCACAATCGCCGGGCTTACGAGAAAGACCGCAGCTCGATGGTGGCGTTGCTCGAGAAGCGCGACGTAATCCTGCCGGTCATGGCCCTCAGCGAGGGCTGGCCCAACGGCAGCCTGCGCGAAGCTATCGAGGATGGCACAGATCGCATCATGTCGTTCATCCGCGAAGACATTGAGGCGTTCGCGGAAGCGCCCGACATGAGCACGAAGCCAATCCGCTTCGTCGCCTATTCACGCGAGGGCAAACACAAGGCAATCAAGGGCTGGCGCGTCGGCGAGCGCGACGGCCGCCTCGTCTATTGCGACAAGGAAGGCAACCTGTACCTGCTGCCGGCAGAGCACACCGAGACCTGACCGCCAATCACAGTCATTTCCCGCCCGGCGAATCACTCGACAGCGACCTGCGTCACGGTTGAAATAGTGAAAATCGCCTATAAATCATGAGCGTACCCACACATCCTGGGAGGGCTTGTGAACAGACTGAGTGCACTGGGTTTTGTCATCCCGGCAATGTTGTTTGCCGTGGTCGTTTACCTCACCGCGTACACGGTCGAGACAGGTAACGTCTCGGTCGAGCGAACGCTCGGCAAGGTCAATCACGAAGAACAGTTGCAGGGCCTCAACTTCAAGATGCCCGTCGTCACCACGAAGCGGGAGTTCAGCGCCAAGGAGATCGCGATCGACATCGACGATCTGAAGCCCAAGGCCGCGGACAACCTGTCCCTGAAGGACCTGGACGTTTCGATCTTCTACCGCGTACCACAGGATCGTGTCTCGGAGCTGATCGTTAAGTACGCAAACTCGTCGGCACGCGGCGCGGACGGCATCTACCTGCCGGGCTACGGGCTGGTCACCCGCGAGGCACGCTCGGTCATCTATGAACAGGTCTCCGAGATCGATAGCCTGCAGCTTCACAAGCAGCGCGAGATTCTGCAAAGCGCTGTCCAGAGCGAACTGCAGGAGCGGCTCGAACGGACTGATCCGGGCGACATCATGATCACGCGCGTCGTCGTTCGGGCGCTGAACACCGATCCGAGTATCGAGGCTGCGATTCGCGAGGCAGTCGAAGCCGAGAAGCGGCTCGAGGCGAAGCAGGTGCAGGTCGAGATCGCGAAGAAGGACGCCGAGATCGAGATCGAGCGGGCCAAGGGTATTGCCGAGGCCAACCAGATCATCAACGAGAGCCTGACGGCCGAATACCTGCAGCACGAGGTTAATATCGCGCTACAGGAATTCGCCGACAACCAGGGCAGCGTCGTGGTCATCCCCGCCAACATGCAGGGCTTTGACCTGATCCTCGACAGCAATCAGCTCGGGGCGAGCCGCGCGGCGCAGTAACAAAGACCTCTCCGTCAGACCGAAGGCGCGGCGCTTGCCGCGCCTTCTTCGTTTCCGCGCGAGCGACGCCGCGTCCGGTACGGCAGGCCGAACAGCGGCCGCAGGACGGGCACACGCCTGATGACGTACTCGTAAAGGACGAGGCAACCTGCAATCGTTCCACCGAGAACCAGGATCGGCTCCAGCACGGGACCGAGCTCGAACTTCGCGAGCTCGGCGCCGAGCACGACCGTGATCGTCTGGTGCAGGATGTACCAGGGGAAGACGGCCGCGGTGGCGTACTTGACCCAGCCCATCGGCCGATTGAGCAGATGGTAGCCCCACGCGAACAGCGTGATGATCCACAGCCAGCGATTCAGGTAGATCGACGCCATGCCTGCCGTCTCCAGAACGATGCCCGGATCGTCGCCGACGAACTCGCGCTGCGCGAGAAACAGGCCGAAGGCCGCGATCGCCAAAACGAGCAGCAGCTTGCGCATGCGCCTGAGTTCGTCCCAGAAGCCCTGGTCGCGACCGACCAGGTAGCCGTACAGGAACAGGGTTCCGTACATCGCGTGCGCGTACCAGTCGTCGATCAGCGTGTGGCTGATGTACGGAAATTTCGGGTAGACGAAGAGTCCGTAGATCATCAGCGGCAGTATCGGTACGACAACGATCGAGGCGCCTCGCAGCGAGCGGAATCCTTCGCGCACCGGCTTCAGCGGGCCGTCGAACAGCATGGCCAGCGGAATCAGCAGCAGCGTGTAGAAGAGCACGTACGGCAGATACCAGAGGTGGTTCCAGGTCCACGTCGCAATGTTCTCCCCGCCCCAGGCTTCGCCGGGGAAATCGTCGAAACTCAGGTAGCGAACCCAGAAGTCGATGAAGCCCGGCTCGATGATGCCCTTGCCGAGTGCCTCATAGTACGGCTGCGGCGCGACGATGACAGCCATGCCGAAGACGAGCGGCAGGCCCAGTCGCCAGGTGCGCTTCAGCGCCAGCTGCCCGGGTGAGTAACGGCTCCATACGAAACTCACCGCCAGCCCGGAGATCACGAAAAGGAGCGACATGCGCCACTGGTTGGAGAACAGCATCGGCAGCTGCAGCCACTCGGACTGGTAGGCCGATTTCACGTGCCAGCCCCAGTCGTACACATAGAACATGCCGACGTGGTAGAGGATCAGCAGGCTAAAGGCGATGACGCGGAGGGCGTCGATGTCGTAGCGGCGGCCGTATTCGGCCGTCGAGATAACGCTGCCGTTGGCGGACATTGGCGGTCTCCTGACACATTCGATTATGGCAGCAGGATCGTCCGATCGTGAGCGGAAAAACACCTGAAAGTGCGGAATCGACCGCTGTGAGTGATAAACGGCGGCTCGCAGGGACGAGTCGCAGGTGATTTTGGCGGCAGTCGGCTCGTTTCGCGGTTACGATGACGGCCATGACGATCGACAAGTACCTCGAGCAGCGCCGCGCCTGGGAGACACTGGTCGTCCTCGGCATCGTGCTGATCGGCTTCGCGGCCAGTCTCGGCGAAGCGTGGATGGAGCATGCGCGCGTCGGCGAGACCTTCGAGCCGTACGTGCCGATCGTGCTCGAAACCACCAGCCACCTGGCGATCCTCGTCCTGTTTCCACTGTTCTTCTGGTTCGACGGCCGCTTCCCGATTCACATCGGCACGCTCAAGACGGCCCTGCCCGCGCACCTCGCGTTCAGCGTCGTCTTTTCGCTCGCGCACGTCACCCTGATGTACTGGGCCCGTGTCGCAAGCTTCCGGATACTGGCCCCGGATGGCAGCGTCTATCATTGGGAAAACTGGCTGGGCCAGTGGCTCTACGAGTACACCAAGGACGCCCGGACCTACCTGGTCATCGTTGCGCTGGTCTACCTGTACCGCTTCATCCTGCGGCGCATGCAGGGCGAAGCCGGCTTCGTCGCAGAAAGCGACAGCGACGACGATGCCGGCGAACAACCCGTCAGCGATCGATTCCTCGTCAAGAAGCTCGGCCGAGAGTTCCTCGTGCGCATGCACGATATCGATTGGATCGAGTCCTGCGGCAACTACGTGAACCTGCACGTCGGTGGCAAGGTCTATCCCCTGCGGGACACGATGACGAATATCAACGAGCGACTCGTGCCGCACGGTTTCCAGCGCGTACACCGCAGTGCGATCGTCAACCTGGACCGCGTCAGCGAGATCGTCGCTTTCGACACGGGCGACGGCCAGGCGCGACTCAGGGGCGACATGACCGTGCCGGTAAGCCGCCGTTTCAAGAAAGAGCTCCGCGAGCGACTCGGATAGGAGCCCGGAAAGGAGAGACACATGCGAAGACTGATACTGACTGCAATCCTGCTTGCGGCTGGCCAGGCAGCCAGCGCCGACACCATTGCCATCATCGGCACGGGCGACGTCGCCGGCGCGCTGGGGCCGGAGTTCGCGGCGCAGGGACACACGATCGTCTATGGCTCGCGAAACCCGGACCGGGACAGCGTGCAGGAACTTGTTGCGAAGACCGGCGACGGCGCGTCCTCAACCACGCAGACGGAGGCCGTCGTTGATGCCGACATCGTCGTGCTCGCCGTGCCCGGGATGCTCGTCGCGAAAATCACCGAATCGCTCGGCGACCTGTCCGGCAAGATCATCATCGACCCGACGAATCCTATGTTCCGCGGCGACGCCGGGCTCGAGCACGCCGTGGACACGTCCAATGCAGAGATTATCCAGGCGGTCGCGCCCGACGCATTCGTGGTGAAAGCGTTCAACACGCTGAACTGGCGGACAATGGTCGAGCCCGACTCCTCCGGCGGCCCGGTGTCGATACCGCTCGCGGGCGACAGCGCGGATGCGAAGGAAACTGTCGCGACGCTGTGTCGCGGGATGGGCCTCGACCCGATCGACGTCGGCGGGGTCGAAAACGCACACTGGGTCGAGGGCATGCTGATCCTCTGGATCAACAACCGCTACACGTCGGATCGCGACTCGTTCGACTTCTACCTGCGGCGTACGCCCTAGCCGTAGATCTTTTTCATGACGGGCCCCATGCGGCGCATACCGACCATGGCGGTCGTCGTCATGAGCCCGGCCATCATCGCGCCCGTGACGCCGCAGGTAACGACGTCCTGTCCGGTCAGCCAGAGGCCGTTGATGCGGGTCTTCGGCGACAGCCAGTCCTGCTGGAATCGCTTTGCCGTGTGAGAGAGCCCGTAGAGCTCACCGCGCTGGTAGCCGCCGAACCAGTTCGTCGACAGCGGCGTTGAGACCTCGTAGTAGTCCACCTTGCCCTCGAGCTGCGGCAGCTTCGCGTACAGGTGTGCCATGAGCCGCTCGCCGAGTTCCTTCTTAAACACGTCGTAGTCGTCGCCGCGCTTGCCCCACGTGCTGTCCTGCCAGCGCTCAAACCACTCGTAGGGCGCCGGCGCGACAATTTCGATCGTTGCCGTGCCGGGGTGGCGGTTGAGATAGTCGGGGTCCTTGGCCGACGGAAAGGAGATGTAGACGACCGGGAACTCGGCGCCCTCCTCGCTGACGAAACGCTCGACGTCGGCGTCGTAGTCGTTGCTCGGGTAGATCCAGTAGTTGGTTTTCGGGAGCCCTAAGTTCTCAGCCGTATCCTTACACCCTACGTAGACGCCGAGATGCGCGAAACTGGGCTCGACACTATCGAGCTTTTCCTCATAACCCGTTGATTTTGATATCTCAGAATCAACCAGGCCTCTGAATGTGTTGGCAACCCCCGCCGCCGACACCACTGTGTCACAGTCGATGTCGTGCCCGTCCTGCATCGTGACCCCGCGGACCGCACCGTCCTCGATACGGATGCGCTCGACGCGCGCATAGGTGAAGACCTCGCCGCCCGTGGCCTGGATCTTCGGAATGATCGAGTCGGCGATCTTCCAGGACCCGCCGACCGGGTAGTAGCCGCCGTACAGGTAGTGGCGCGCGATCATCGCCTGCGCCATGAAGGCCGATTGCTTCGGCGGCAGCCCCATATCACCCCACTGCCCGCACAGCGTCGCGATCAGGTCCTGGTTGTCGGTCAGTTCGGAGAGGACATCCCAGGTCGATCGAAACACATGCTCGGGCGTCTTCCAGCGAAGGTAGGGCGTCGCGAGCGTGCGTTGCCAGGGCTTCAGCATCCGGCCCATGCCGAACGCGCTGAGTCCGTCGCTCGCGGACCGAAGCAGCTCCATGTAGCGGTCGATGGCGTCTGCCTCATCCGGAAACTGCCGGACGAGATTGTCGCGGAACGCCTGCTTGCCTGCCCGCGCCGTGAACACCTTGTCGCCGACGTAGTAGCGGTCGAACTCCTCGTCCATCGGCGCCCACTCGAGCTTGCCGTCGGACAGGAAGTCGAACAGCTTGCGCGTGCGTGTCGGTGCGCCGACGTCGCCGATGTAATGCACGCCGACGTCCCACTCGTAGCCTTCGCGTTCGTAGGAATGGGTGTAGCCACCGGCCGTGTAGTGCTGCTCGAGCACGCAGACTTTCTGCCCGAGCTCCGACAGCAGCGCAGCCGTCGTCAGCCCGCCCATGCCAGAGCCGATAACTATTGCGTCATACGATTCAGCCAGTCGATTCGGCCGGTAGCGATAGCCGATCCTGAGCGTCGAGGGTTTCACGTCGTCTTGTTCTTTTCCGGGTCCGGCCTGATCGTGGCGTAGACTAGCATGCCGCCTGTAACCGATCCGCTCCGTGGCGGCTATAAGACCGTATGAGAACACTGATCCTGCTGCTGGGGCTGCTCGTCGCCCTGCCCGCCGCCGGCGACCCGAACGCCGAGCTCGTTTCCCGCGCCTTTGCCTCGATCTCGAAGGACTTTGAGGACGACTGGGCCTACACCGAAATCTCCACCGAGGAAGAGCAGACCTTCACCGGTCGCTACGACCCGCGGCTGGAACCTGCGTGGACACTCATCTCCGTGGATGGCCGCGAACCGAGCGAACCCGAGCGCGAGGAATACGCCGTTCGCAAGGTCCGCGACAAGCGCGGCGGCGGCGAGGACGACGACGGCGAGAACATGATCCGGCCAGGGACGCTCGAACTCCTGGAGGAAACCGACACCTACTGGCTGTTCGCGTTCCAACCGCTGGACGAGGACGAAGAAGACGACGCGGCGCGCAAGTTCATGAAGCATGTAGACGGCACCCTGAAGATCATCAAGGACGGCCACTACGTCGAGTACATGGACCTGCGCAACAAGAAGGCGATCCGGCCGATCATCGGCGTCAAGATCTCGGCGTTCAATACGCGCCTTACGTTTGGCCCGGCGACCGAGGGCGGCCCGATCGTTCCGAAGAGCATCGACGTGCGCGTGAAAGGCGGCGCCTTCCTCGCCGTCAAGTTCGACACGTCGGAGCGGGTGCGGTTTACGGCGTGGGAATACGCGGGGGAGTAAATGAGATGGTGCCGGTACGCGGACTCGAACCACGGACCCCCTCATTACGAATGAGATGCTCTACCAACTGAGCTATACCGGCACAGGTATCGAGGCGGCGCGCAGTATATCTGCGCACCGCGCTCCATAAAAGCCTTCAGGCGGCCTTTTTGGCCTTATTGGGCGCTCTTGACCCTGATCAGGACCTCGACGCTCTCCTGCTCGGTTCCCTCCGGCAGGCCCGGCAGGCTCGAGAAGCCCACCTGGTCATCGGGGATATCGGAGAGTTCACCGGTATCCACGTTATAGAAGTGATGGTGCGGCCGCGTCGTAGAGTCGTAGAACTTGCGAACGGGATCGACCATGACTTCCTTCACGATGCCGCGTTCGCCGAACAGGTTCAGCGTGTTGTAGACGGTTGCCTTGGAAACGCCGCTGCCGTTCTCTCGCAGGCGCTCGATGATCTGGTCCGCCGACAGGTGCTGCGGACGACTCAAGAGAATATCCGCGACTTCCAGCCGCTGCGGCGTCGGCAATATTCCGTGCCGGTCAAAAAGTCCGAGAATGTCCATCCGGGACATGGGCTGCTCCCCAAAAGCGTTTGATGACGCGCAGTATAGAGCGTTTTAGACAGCTTCGATAGTTTCCGGATCGGAAAAGACGGACCGGAATCCGGCGCTTTCGCCCTTTTTTCACGGCAACAGCCGCTGCGGAAATGGGCTCTGATGAGCAGGCGACACGGAGGTCCACATGCGCCCTGACGGCTACTCGCTGTATGAACTGCTCGTGACGATGGCGATCGCCTCGATCGTGCTCGTGTTCGGCGTGCCCTCGTTCGGCGAACTCATGGCCCGCAACCGCCAGGTCGTGGAGATCAACGCCCTGCATCACGCCGT
This sequence comes from Woeseiaceae bacterium, assembly GCA_030066625.1. Taxonomy (GTDB): domain Bacteria; phylum Pseudomonadota; class Gammaproteobacteria; order Steroidobacterales; family Woeseiaceae; genus UBA1847. The sequence continues at coordinate 11,360 of JASJBG010000027.1, read as the reverse complement.
GCACCTGGCCCGCAAGGAGTCGATCGTTCGCCGCCGGGTGGTCTCGCTCTGCCCCAGTGCCGACGGCCGCCAGTGTACGCCCGGGCGAGACTGGTCCGCGGGCTGGATTATGTTCGAGAACACAGACCGCGACAGCCCGCCGAGGGTCGATGGCGGCGAGCCGATTCTCGGTCGGCACAGCGTCAACGAGACGATCCGGCTGACCGCAAACCGGCGCGGATTCACGTTTCGCGGCACCTTTTTACGGGCCACCAACGGCACTTTCGTCGCCTGCGATCGCGCCGACCGGGTGCCGCCCCGGGCCCTCGTGATCAGCTACACCGGCCGGCCCCGGGCCGCGCTCGAGACTCCCGACGGCGACCCGTATGAGTGTGCGCATTAGGTCAAATAGACTGGTTCCATATCGACCGCCTGTCGCCATTCACCGACCGCTTGTCGGATACCCCGCCGTGGGTGGAACCGACTCAGTATATTGCGCGCATGAAAACGCCAATCGCCTACAAGCCGCAAGCCGGCTTCACGCTTTACGAGCTGCTGATCACGACCGTTATCGTCGGTACGGTAATGGCCTTCGGAATGGCCAATCTCGTCGACTTCACGCGCAATTCGCGCATGACGGCGGCCGCCAACGATCTGCACGCGTCCTTCTTCCTGGCCCGCTCGGAGGCGGCCCGCGCACGCACGAACGTCTCGATCTGCTCGAGCACGAACCCGATGGCAGCCGACCCGGACTGCGGCGGCACCTTCGAGGACGGCTGGATCGTGTTCCTGGACCCGAACGGCGATGTGATTCACGACGCTGGCGAGCCGATCCTGCGCGCCCACGATGCGCTCGATGACGTGGTCAACATCTCCACCCCCGGCATGGACGACTACTTCTCGTTCTCGCCGTCGGGCCTCGGCCGTGGTGCGGTGGCGGCATCCGGCAACCCGCCCGTGACGACGGCGGTCATCTGTGACGACCGCGGCAATATCGTGGCGTCAGGCGGCCGTTCTGCCGCTCGCGTCCTGATCATCACGCCGCTGGGCCGTGCGACCGTGCTGCACAGCGTCGCCCAGGTGCAGACGAGCATCGACAACTCCGGCGCGGCCTGCCCGTAAGCCGTTACGCATTCCAAGGACCCATGACACCTATGAATACGAATCGGACCAAACAGCAGGGCTTCTCACTTATCGAGGTGCTGATCGCCCTGGTCATCATGTCGGTTGGCATGCTCGGCATCGCCAGCCTGTACGTACAGAGCATGCAGGCAGGCCGTACCTCGCTGCTGCGCCACAACGCGGTGACTCTGGCCGGCGACGTCGCCGATCGCATTCGCGCCAACCCGAGCGCGGGCGTGCTGTACGAGGGCCTCGGCGCCAACAACAACTGCGTGGACGGCGGTGTCGTCTGCAGCGCAACGGAAATGGCGGATCACGACATCTTCCTCTGGAAGGACCAGGCCGACGAGACGCTGCCGGCCGGCGACGTGCAGATCGTTTTCGACAACACGGTGAACCCGCCGGAATACGAAATCGCGGTGGTCTGGGAGGAGCCCGGCCAGCCGCAGAACTACACGGTCACGATCCCGGTACCAGGATTCTGAGCATGATGACGAACAACAAGCAGACAGGTTTGACGCTGGTAGAACTGATGGTGGCACTCGCCATCGGCTCGTTTCTCGTGATCGGCGCCGTGCAGATCTACAACCAGAGCCGACAGGCGTTCGTCATCAACGAGTCGATCGCACGTGTGCAGGAGACCGCACAGTTCGCGATGGACACGATCGAAGCGGACCTTCGCATGGCCAGCAACTGGGGCCGCACCAGCCGTGGCCTCGCGATTGAGGGACGCTCGGTTGCCGGTGACTCGAACCCCGACGGCCTCGCCGTTCCCGCCGACTGCGGCGAGGAGTGGGTACTCGACCTGGCCGTCCCGGTCGATGGCGACAACAACGCGTTCACGCTGCCGTGCGCCGCGACGGGTGGCTCACAGGCACAGTCGGATCTGATCACGGTGCGCCGCGCGTCCGTCGCGCCGCAGCCGACCCAGCCCGGCCGCCTGCAGATCCAGACGACGCGCGTCCAGGGCGTACTGTTCGATGACGGTGTCGAGCCGATTCCGATCGATCCGACCGATCCGTCGCCGCCGACGACCCACAATCTGATGGTGTCGAGCTACTACGTCTCGCCCAACTCGCAGCTGATCCCGGGCGTACCGACGCTCCGGCGCATCACGCTGGTCATGAACGGCGGCGCGTCGGCCATTACGGACCAGGAAGTCGCGCCGGGTGTTGAGAACATTCAGATTCAGCTCGGCGTGGACGTTAACGACGACAACGCCGTCGATCGCTACGTCAACCCGGGCGATGAAATCTACGATCCGTCGGCGCCGGGCTACCTGCCGGGCGCTCGGGTGATTGCCGCGCGTATCTGGCTCGTCGTGCGCGGCCTCGACGCCGAGATCGGTATCGAGGACAACCGAAATTACCAGCCTGGCGACGTCGTCCTGGGCACCTACAACGATAACGTGCGCCGACTGCAGGTATCGAAGACGATCCTGCTGCGCAACGCCCGCACCTAGTGCGGTTTCGAGGGTAACGCAATGAAAAATCGCAACTATCAGAAGAAACAAAGCGGTGCCGCGCTCGTCGTCGGCCTGATCCTGCTCGTGGTTATCACCGTGCTCGCCGTCTCGGGCATGAACACCGCGACGACCGAACTCGCCATGGCGCGCAATGACCAGAACTACGAGAACGCGTTCCAGGCTGCAGAAACGGGCCTTGCCGCGGCGTTGACCCAGGGCATTTACGAGACCGGGATCAACACCACGATCAACCAGACAATCGGCACCTACGGCAACGAGTCCGTCACGGCCACGATCAACTTCGAGAAAGACACGATCGTGCCCGACAAGGCATTCAGCCTCGGCGTCGGCAGCGGCATTCGCGCCTACCACTTTATCGCCACCTCGCAGGCGGTCTCGGCACGCGACCCCGGCAACCCGACGGATCGGGACGCCTCGGCCGTGCATACGCAGGCTTTCTACGTGGTCGGCCCCGAAAACCCGCAGATCCCGGACTGAGCCGCAGCGACCAGGAAACGGAGCATTCCAATGAAAAACAAAATACTGATTACCGTCTTTGCACTCGTACTCGCGCTGCCCGCCGCGGCGCAGTTCCGGACGATTGCCGAGGCACACGAGATTCGCTTGAGCGAGATACGCCTGCCGCAGTCCGACTCCGGCACGATCGCCTTCAAGGCCTGTGACGACTGCCCGTACCTGACAAAACGGGTGGGCGCCGATACGCAGTGGATGATCAACGGCAACTCGGTGGGGCTCAGGAAATTCCGCGCAGGTATTGCGCGCATCGTCGAGCGCAAGGAAGTGTGGGCGACCGTCCTGCATCACCTTGAAGAGGACCGCGTGACGCAGGTTGCGATCACCGTCCCTGAGGACAACGACTAAAGCATCCCTGGGACAGGGACTAATTCGAGGGAAGGGAAGATGAAAGCGTTCATCAAAAAAACAACATGGATGGCTGCAGGCGCGCTCTTCGCGCTCACCGCCGGCGTGCCGGCATTCGCGGACGATACCGAGCTGCTGCTCGTCAATCCGAACGAGGGCACCGACACGACGCCTAACGTTCTGCTGATTATCGACTCGTCGGGCAGTATGGGCACGAACGAGGAAACCCGCAAGGTCTACGACTACACGCAGACGTACACGGGAAGTTCGACGCCGTGCGACACTAACTACCTGTACTGGACCGAGTACAAAAAGGTCGTGCCGAGCTGCGATCCGACCAATACGAGGCGGATCCTGAAGAGCTCGTTCCTTTGCGACGCCGCAACGAAGCAGCTCGAGGGAATCGGCACCTATCGCAGCAAGATGATCCAGTACCGCGATGGCGGATCGGGCTTCTTCAGTATCTTCCTGGGCCTCGACGCCAAACGCTGGCAGAAACTCGAGCCCGGCAACGACAAAGACTTGGTCGAGTGCGAAAAAGACCGCGGCGACCACGGCGATGGCGTAAACACGTCCGACCTGTACGCGCAGACCGGTGGTGACGTTGCACCCTACACGTCTGACAGGAAGGATGAAGTCTCGTGGCGGAGCTGGCCGACCAACCAGTCGGTTACGGTCTACGACGGCAACTACCTGAACTACCGTGAGAACCCGGTCCTTATCCAGGACTCGCGCATCAACATTGTGCAGAACACGGCGACGGCGATCCTGAACTCGATCGAGGGCATCAACGTCGGCGTCATGCGATTCAACGGCGGTCAGGGTGGCCCGGTCATCCAGGCCATGGAGGATCTCGACTCGAACCGTGCGGACATCCTCGCCCGCATCAACGGCATCAACTCCGGTGGCCCGACGCCGGTCTCGGAGACCTTTTACGAAGCCGCGCTGTACTGGCACGGCCTGCCGGCCTATTACGGCGAGAACGTCAACGAGCATGCGACGGACCCGAATGCGCTTATTTCGGACACGCCTGAAATTTACAAGCAGCCCGAGAGCCCGGTCTGTGCGAAGAACTTCAACGTCATCCTGACGGACGGTGCGCCAACGGAAGACGTCGAAACCCAGTCGCTCGTCGACAGCCTGCCGGACTGGGGCACGACGCTCGGCTACGCCGGCTGCACCGGTGGCACGGGCAATGGCCAGTGTCTCGACGATATCGCCGAGTACCTGCTCCAGAACGACATCTCGACCGAGCCCGGCGTACAGGTCGTGACGACCCACACGATCGGCTTCTCGGTCGACCTGCCGATTCTGAAGGAGACGGCTCAGCGCGGTGGTGGTGACTACTTCCTCGCCGACGACGTAACGTCTCTGACGCTCGCGCTGCTCGAGATCGTCAACGACATCCAGGACCGGTCGCTGTCCTTCGCGGCACCCGCGGTCGCGGTCAATACCTTCAACCGGACGCAGAACCTCAACGACCTGTACCTGACGACGTTCGCGGCAAGCACGAAGGTCCACTGGCCGGGCAACCTGAAGAAGTACCGGATTGTGGACGGCAAGGTTGTCGATGCGAATGGTCTCGATGCCGTAAATCCGGCCACCGGTCTGTTCAACGACACGGCGCAGAGCTTCTGGTCGACGGCCGTTGACGGCAGTGACGTGCGCCTCGGCGGCGCCGTCGAGAACCTGCCGGACCCGCTTGTGCGAAAGGTCTATACGAATATCACGGTCAACGACAACCTCGCGGCCGCCGCGAACGCGGTGGCTGAGGCGAACGAGGCGACGTTCAGCCTCGCCGACTTCGGACTTACCGGTGCGGCCAACGAACCGACGATCCTCGAGATCATCAAGTTCGCGCGTGGTGAGGATATCACCGACCAGGACAACGATCCGACAACAACGGTCCGCAGGATGATGGGCGACCCGCTGCATTCGCAGCCGGCGGCGATCTCCTACGGCGGCACGCCGACCGCTCCGGACCTGGTCGTGTACACGGCAACCAACGACGGCTACGTGCACGCAATCGACGCGGACACCGGCCAGGAGCTGTGGGCATTCATCCCGCGTGAACACCTGCCGAAGCTGTCGAACCTGTTCTTCAACGCGGACGCTCCGTTCAAAACCTACGGCGTTGACGGCGACATCGTGCCGATCGTCGCCGACCGCGACAATGACGGCATCATCGAGCAGGGTGACGGCGACTTCGTCTACATCATCTTCGGCATGCGCCGCGGTGGCGACACGTACTATGCGCTGGACGTTACGGACCGGAATAGCCCCAAGGTCAAATGGCGTGTTAGCGCGCCCGAATTTGGGCAGACCTGGTCGCGCCCGACCGTCGCGGTCATCGACATCGACGATCCGGGCCTGAACTCGGACAAAGCCGTTGTCGTCATCGGCGGTGGCTACGACACCGCGCACGACACGCTAACGCACCCGGCGACGGCCGATACGCAGGGCGCCGGCATCTTCTTCCTCGATCTCGAGTCAGGCGACATCCTCTGGCGCGCCGGTGCCGACGTCGGTGCCGATCTGCAGCTACCGAGCATGACGCGGGCGATCCCGACGCAGGTTCGCGTCGTGGATATCAACGGTGACGATCTCGCGGACCGCATGTACGCGTCCGATATGGGCGGCCAGATCTTCCGCTTCGATATCTTCAACGGCAACAAGCCGGACGGTATTGGTAATGACGCGCTCGTTACCGGCGGCGTGGTCGCGCAGCTCGGCGCGGAAGGCAATTCGGTCGGTGACGAGGATACGCGTCGCTTCTACACGACGCCTGACGTCTCCGTGTTCAACGATAATGCGCAGAACCGTCGCTTCATCGCGATCAGCATCGGCAGTGGCTACCGGGCAAGTCCGCTCGACAACACGCCGAACGAGCGCTTCTACTCGATTCGCGACCGCAACGTGTTCAACCAGCTGAGCCAGCCGGAATACAACGCAATCGTACCCGTGAAGGACGGTGACCTCGTCGAGATCGCGGGCACGGTCGGTACCCAGATTGGCCAGAACCAGGACGGCTGGCGCTTCACACTGCCCGCTGACCAGAAGGTGCTGTCGACGTCGGCGACGTTCAACAACGAGATCTTTTTCGTTGCGTTCTCGCCCGATTCGGCGAATGCGGCCCAGTGCGCGGCCGGCGCCGGTGCCAACTTCCTGTATCGCGTCAGCGTCATTAACGGTGACCCGATCGCCGATCTCGACAACCTGGCACCCGGCAGCGAGGACGCAGCACGAGTCTCGGACCTCGCCCAGGGCGGTATTGCACCGTCACCGGCGTTCCTGTTCCCGAGCCCGGATCCGAGCTGCACAGGCGAGGACTGCAACCCGCCGCCGATCTACTGCGTCGGCGTCGAGTGCCGGGACCCCGGATTCGACAACAACCCGGTCCGCACGCTGTGGACACAGGACGGAATCGACTGACGGGATTGAGTATTTGAGCAGTGGTTCCGGGCTTTTCGGGCCCGGAACCGGCACACTGAGCGAAGGCGCGCACGGATTGCGGCGACTCGAATTTTTGGAGTGATTAGGATGAACATTCGCACATTGAAACTGGCTGCTGCCGCTCTTGCGATCACCGCAACGGGCATTGCATCCGCACAGATCAGGACCCTGGTCGAGGCCGTCGAACTGTCGCCGGCAAACATCATCATGCCGGGCTCGCTGAACGGGATGGTGACGTTCCGCCCGTGCGCCGACGAATGCGACGAAGACTACGAGCGTGCGCGGCTGACGCCGGATACGCAGTTCGTTGTCGATGGCTCGCGCGTCAAGTTCGAAGATTTCAGCAAGGGATTCGCGGTCATCCGCCAGGCCAAAGACGGCTACGCACTGATCAGCGTCGATACACAAACAAAAACAATCACGAGAATCGAAATAAAGGGGTAGGCAAACCAACACTTTGTGACTGACTGAGCGATTAGGTCACGGATTGACTTAACAAAGAGGTACGGACACATGTTCAGGTCCAGAAAGCACTTCGCTTGGGCAATAGCGGGTGCACTACTCACAATTACGGCCGGTTCCCCGGCTCTGGCGGACGACGTCGAGCTCCTGCTCTCGACGCCGGGCTCGAGCAATGCGGCGAAGCCGAACATCCTGTTCATCATTGACTCGTCGGGCAGTATGAAGACCGTCGAGACGAGCCAGGAGCCTTACGACTCTTCCGAGGTCTACCCGGGCCCGTGCGATTCGGACATGCTGTACTGGACCACCAATTCGGGCATCCCGAAGTGTGGTGCCGAGTACAAGTTCCGCAAATCGTCGTTCGTCTGCGCGCAGGGCTGGTCACAGCTCGGCTCAGGCTCTTATACCGACACGATGGCGATGTATCGCAAGCGTAAGGGCAACTGGAAGTGGCGCACCATCAGCCGCTCGCAGGTCGACAAAGCCGTCGAGTGCCGCGCCGACTCGGGCGTACATGGCTACGGCGGCGATCCGGAAGACGAGCCTTATGCGCGTTCCGGCAACAACGACCCGTATACCAGCGACCCGAACCTGGAGGTCGACTGGGGCTCGTCGCCGACGCACCGCATCTACACGGTTTATGACTCGAACTACCTGAACTGGTACTACAACCCTCCGGGTACGAGCATGAGCCGTACCGACATTGTCAAAGCCGTGACGAAGAACGTTCTCGGCTCCGTCAAGGACGTCAACGTCGGCTTCATGCGCTTCAACTGGGACCAGGGCGGCCCGGTTATCCACGCGATCAAGGACCTCGACTCGAACCGCACCGAGGCCGACGCGATCGTCGACGGAATCCCGGCGGCAGGCTACACGCCGCTCGCGGAAACGATGTACGAAGCTGCACTGTACTATCGCGGCATGCCGGCCAAGTACGGTGGTGTCGGCCTGACCGACAGTGACGCACTGATCTCGAGCGCACCGATGCTCTACAAGCAGCCGGCCGAATACGCCTGTGCGAAGAACTTCGTCGTACTGCTGACGGACGGTGCGCCGACGCGCGACACGGACGTGTACTTTGATGCACCGAACCTGCCAGGCTTCAAGACCGGTCTCGGCCGGACGTCTTGCACGGGTGGCAACGTCAACGGCGCCTGCCTCGATGACATCTCCGAATACATGTCGAAGGTCGACATCAACCCGAACGTCCCCGGCGACCAGTTCGTCACGACCTATACGATCGGCTTCACGGTCGACCTGCCGCTCCTCAAGGCAACGGCCGAAAAATCCGGCGGCGAGTACTACCTCGCTTCGGACGTCACGTCGCTGACCAAGGCGCTTACAGACATCGTCACCGACATCTTCGATCGCGATATTTCCTTTACGGCACCGGCCGTCGCGGTTAACGCGTTCAACCGGACCCAGCACCTGAACGACCTGTACGTATCGGTATTCCGCGCGTCGGACGAAGTTCACTGGCCCGGCAACATGAAGAAGTTCACGATCAAGGACAGCGCCGTTCGTGACTCGCTCGACAACGACGCGATCGATCCGGACACCGGCTACTTTGCCGACAGCGCGCGAAACTTCTGGTCGCAGGTTGCAACGTCTGACGGCGCCGATGTCACGAAAGCCGGCGCAGCCAACGAATTGCCGGACCCGTCGGTTCGCAATGTCTATACCAACGTCGTCGGCGGCGCACTAACGCTGCCGCAAAACGAACTTTCCGTCGGCAACAAGGACGCGTTCGCCGACGAGGATCTCGGCCTCAAAGGCGCCGAGGGTGAGCCGGAGAAAGAGGACCTGATCGACTGGGCGCGTGGCGTCGACGTCAAGGACCAGGACAATGATCCGGATACCGACGTCCGCTACTCGATGGGTGACACCCTGCACTCGCAGCCGGCATCGGTCGTATACGGCAACACGTCGGGCGGCTACGACATCGTCGTATTCAATGCAACGAACGACGGCTACCTGCACGCCATCGACGCGAGCACGGGTCGCGAAATCTGGTCATTTATCCCGTACGAGCTGCTCGATAACCTGACGGACCTCTACTTCAACGAGAATGTCGACTTCAAGACCTACGGTATCGACGGTGACGTCGTGCCGATCGTTTACGACAAAAACGACGACGGCGTCATCGAGCTCGGCACCGACTTTGTCTACATCGTCTTCGGTATGCGCCGCGGTGGTGACAACTACTACATGCTCGACGTCACCGACCGCTATGCACCGACGCTCAAGTGGATTCGGACCTTCCCCGAGTTCGGTCAGTCCTGGTCGACGCCCTCGGTCGCCAAGGTCACGATCAACACGGTCGACCAGGACAGCCCACAAGACGCGGTCCTGATTCTCGGTGGTGGCTACGATACGTCGCACGACGCGCCGGCACACCCCACGGGCACCGACGTCGAGGGCGCAGGTATCTTCATGCTCGACGTCGAGACCGGCAACATGCTCTGGCGCGCTGGCCCCGACTCGGGCGCCGAAACCCGCGTCAAGAAGATGAAGCGTTCCATCCCGAGCCAGGTTCGGGTGGTTGATATGAATGGCGACGGCCTGGCTGACCGGATGTACGCGGCCGACCTTGGTGGCCAGCTGTTCCGCTTCGATATCTACAACGGCCAGGACCCGGACAACCTCGTAACGGGCGGCGTCATCGCGCGCCTCGGTGCCGAGGGCCTGTCTAACCCGTCGCCGTGGGACACGCGCCGTTTCTACACGACGCCCGATGTCGCGATGTTCACGGACAAGCGCGAGGATCGTCGTTACCTGGCCATCAACATCGGTTCCGGCTACCGGGCGCACCCGCTGGACAACAGCGCCGGGGACAAGTTCTTCTCGGTTCGCGACCCGAACGTGTTCTCGAAGCTGACCCAGGGGCAGTACAACGGCTATGACATCATCAAGCCGGATGACCTCGTCGAAGTACAGGGCAGCGCACAGACGATTGTTCCGGCCACCTCGGACGGCTGGCAGATGACGCTGCCGCCGACGCAGAAGGTCCTGTCCACGGCACGCACTTTCAATGACGCCGTGTACTTCGTGACTTTCGAGCCGACCGTCAACTCGTCAGATCCATGCCAGGCTGGCCTGAGTCTGAACCGCCTGTACCGGGTGAATGTCGCCAACGGCGATCCGGTCATCCCGTTCGGTGAAGCCGTACCCGAGGACGGTGCGGCCGCGGACGACGCGCGCATCACCCGACTCGAGCAGGGCGGTATCGCGCCTCAGCCGGTGTTCCTGTTCCCGTCACCGTGGGATCCGGACTGCGAAGGTGAAGAATGCACGCCGCCGCCGCTTGCCTGCGTCGGTGTCGAGTGCTTCGATCCGGACTTCCCGAACAACCCGGTGCGCACACTTTGGACACAGGACGGTATAGACTAGCCGTCCGCCGCACGCACTAATGCGAGGAAAGACTATGTACATGTACAGGAAGATGTACAGAAAAATGCGAGGTGTAACGATCGTGGAGCTCATGATCGTTGTGGTTGTCCTCGGCATTCTTGCCGCCGTTGCCTACCCGAACTATCGCGACTTTGCGGCTCGGGCCAAACGCAACGAGGCCAAGGCGGCGCTGCTGCAGATTGCCACCAACCAGGAGCGTTGGTACCTGAACAACAACTCCTACACAACCGACATGACCAACCTCGGCTTCAATGTCGCGGGCAACTTCGTGACGGAGTCCAACTCGTACCGCATCAACGTGGATGCAGCGGATGCCAGCAACTTCTCGGCGTCGGCGACCTACCTGAACGCGGATGCGGAAGCCGGCAAGTGCGGCACGTTCGTGATCGACGGTCGCGGTGTGAGAACGTCGACACCGGAGACCGACTGCTGGACACGAACGCGCTAGACGCGAGGTAGCAATGCAATGATCCGGCCGCGGGCGGCAACGCCCGCGGCCGTTTTTATTTGCGCGTTTGTTTCCCGGACCCGGAGCGGTTTGTTTCCGGCCCGGCGCCGCCGGACAGGAACAGCGCATCGATGATCA
>JASJBG010000186.1 GCA_030066625.1 Woeseiaceae bacterium | reverse complement strand
CTGCCGAACCGGTGATGATGCAGCACAAGCTGTTGCGGGAGGCCCGCAAACTCCTCGATACTCTGGCAGGACCGCACGAAAAGGACGTCGAATGATCGAAATCGAGGGCAAGCTGGAGCCGGACGACTACGTGAAGGCCCAGTTCCTGCACATACGCCCCGGGCGTGTTTGGCAGATCGTAGGCGTACTGTTGATCTTCGTGATCCTGTGGGGTCTCTGGCTAGGCTGGTCGAATCCAACAGCAAAGCACGACTGGTTCGACTACGTCGCACTTGGCGGCGTATTGTACGTGCCCGGGTTCTTTTTCCTCTTCATCCCCTGGAACGCGCGACGCATCTTCCGGCAGCAGAAGTCGATGCAGCGGGCGTTTACGATGCGTTTCGACAGCAATGGCTACTACGCGAAGAACGAGACGACCGAGAGCAGCACCCCGTGGTCGGACTTCGCAAAGTGGAAGGAGAACAAGCATCTCTTCCTTATCTACATTTCCGACCCGCTGTTCATCTTCCTGCCCAAGCGATTGTTCGCCACCGGCGACGCTGACCGCTTCCGCGAGCTGATCACCGAACAGATCGGCAAGCCTTTTCACTGACATGCTGGAGATCCGACCCAACTGCGAAGCCTGCGACACGGACCTTCCGCCCGCCTCCAAAGCCTACATCTGTACCTTTGAGTGCACGTTCTGCGAGCCCTGTACGGCCGAGCGCTTCGACTTCGTATGCCCCAACTGCGGCGGCGATCTCGTTCGGCGCCCGGTCCGCCCCGAACGCCTGCTCGTCAAGTACCCTCCATCCACGGAGCGGGTCCTGAAAGTGCACGAATAGCTCTTGACGCGCCGGCGCCGCGCTGCAACGGTAGAGGGCTTGCCGCACGGGTTATCCAATGGTCATACGTATCGCAATCGGCGCAATCCTCGTCCTCGTCGCCGTGGTCGCCTACATGGCCGCGAACATGCTTTTCGGCTGGGGTGGCCTCAAATTCCTTGCGCCGAGCAAGGAGGAGCGCCTGCAGGCTACGGCCTATCAGTTTGGCTACGATACGCCGAAGTTCGTTGGCGACCGGGTCGTTCTTCGAAACGTTTACGTCTCGGACGGAGGCATCAAGTTCGAGTATGAACTGGTTTGCCTGTTCGAGAACTGCGCGCGGCAGATGCTTGAGGAAATTAACCTGATTGAGGCGAATCGCAAGGACACCTGCACTACGCCCCAGCTACGCAGCCTGCTGGAAATCGACGGCGTTTTTTTGGAGATGATCTACCTGAACGGCATCGGTGAAACGATCGGCAACGATCGAATTGATCAGTCCGCCTGCGAAGGCCTGCCGGTCGCGGAGACCACTGCGTGATCCGCAGGTGGGTCCTGTACCCGACAATCGCCGCGTTCTTGATCGGACTCATCTACGTCGCGCTCACGTTTTTCATGGCAGCCGGGGTTGATATCGAACGGGTCGATTCGCCGCCCGACCCGGATCGAGTTGAGTTTGTCATCGTGCCAACCGGCGCCAATACGGTCGACGTCGATGGTACCTCGGTCGAAATCGCATCCCTGTCGGACACCGTCGCGGCGCTGCTCGAGGAACACCGCGGCAAGCCCGTGACCTTCGAGATCGCCGCGGAGCAGAACACCGACACGATGCTCGTCGTTGCCATCATGGAACAGCTTCAGCAAGGCGGTGCCATCGACGTGACCATCGGCGGCGGCCAGTAAATGATCGGCAGCGACACCTTCTGGTTTCGTTCGAGTCGCTTCGAAGTTGAAGACGGCGAGGATCTCGAGACCAACCCGGGCATGTTCGGCAGACAGCTGGCAAACTGGCTGGCCGATCGATTTCGCGAACTCGGCTACGAAGGCGTCGATGCCTACGGTGAGGACTGGGGCTGGCGGGTCGACTGCCAGCGCAAGCCCTTCGACCTGTTCCTGGGCTGTAGCGTATATGTCGACACGAGCGCGTTCGACGCCAGCAAGCCGCTGCCAGACCCGGACGACCTCGTCTGGATGGTGTTCGCGGCGGCGGAGCAGCCGTTCTTGTCGCGGCTGTCCGGCAAGGTAGAGGTTGAGCCCGCGTTCGCGATTTTCGAACAGCAGCTCAGGGAGATTCTCGAGACACACGACGAGATCGAGCTGGTTGGCGAACCGGACAGCTGGACGACGCCGCCCCCGAGCGAGATCCTCCGATCGCTGGAGCCGCCGGCGCGCGAGCCAATGCCGGGATGGTTATCGGTCCCACTGGGCATCGTGACGCTGGTGCTGCTGCCGCTGATGCTGATCGCAATTCACGAGGTGCTCGTCGACCCGGCCCCCGGCATCGGGGTGCTCGGAGTCACGATCTCGCTCGTCGTCGTCGTACCAACGATCTGGATGATCCAGGTCGCCGGACTGCTGCTGCTCGTGCGACCGATCGAGGGGCTGACCCGTCCGATCGTGCTGCGGATCATTGCGCTCGCTGTACTGTTGATACCCGCCCGCTCGGTGGTCTATGGCTATCACGCGTCGATGCCGGTCGATTTCGCGATCCAGGTTGTGGGGCACGTCGTGGTCGCGGCGCTCTTATGGCGCCACGCGAATTGGAAAGCCAAGCTTAACGTAGAAGCGAACGCCTAGTCGAAGATAGTCTGGATGCAGTCGCTGGTGAAGTCGGCAGCCGGCTGCGCCATGATCATGGCCTGTTCCGACGATACGCCACCCCAGTTTTCCCTGACCTTTGCGCGGCTCGACGCCGCTTCCTGGCTCAAGCCCTCGGCGAGACCCGCGATGTATGCGGCATAGACCTTTTCCGGGAACATGCGCGATGCCTTTAGCTTGCACTCGGCCTGATTCTGCAGCGCCGACTCGCAGTGGCGCTTGAACTGCGAATCCGTCAGCGTTTCTCGATCAAGCTGTTCCTCGCACACGGCCTGGAATCGAGCTCGATCCTCATCCATGATCGCGGCAAGCGCCACGCGCTCCTCGCCACCCGTAAGGGTCGGAGCATCGCCCAGCGCCTCCGGCAGCGCCTGCTCCGTCTGCTCGACCGTGCACGGGCTGTCTTTGAACTCGATCTCTCCCGTGGCTCTGTTCTCGCACTTGAAGATCTCGGCAGGGGCTGCCGACGATGCCAGTACGAGCGAAACTGCGATAATCCAGCGGTTCATTGCGACTCACGGCGAACGTTCAGTTACCATAACGCTAGCCGATTCCGGCAGCCGAGACGTTGACTCACCGCTCACTTCCGGACATTGGCGCGAGGACGGATTTCGGCATGTTTCGACACTTCATCGTGCGTTTCTTCCCGCGTTTCGCCGAACGCTGCGAGGCGGAGTCCCGCGAGTGGCTCATCCAGTGCCCGAACTGCGGACACGAGGTCTCGGTGTGGGACGCGGGCGGCATACGCTACAAGGCGCGCGGCACGGTCTACCGCTACGGCAAGTGCTCGCGCTGTAACGAGCGGCATATGCTCAAGGTCTACCGCTGGGGCGGCTGATGGAACCGGCTGCTCGTTACCTGCTGGCCGCCGACCTGCTGCTGTTCACGCACGTGCTGTTCGTCGTGTTCGTGATCGCGGGCCTGATACTTGTGCTGGCCGGCTGGGCGCTGAAGTGGTCGTGGGTGCGCAACCCGTGGTTTCGATTCGCACACCTCGCCGCAATCGGCTTCGTCGTCGTACAGTCCTGGCTCGGCCAGATATGCCCGCTGACAATCTGGGAGATGCAGCTGCGTGCCAAGGCGGGCGACAGCACCTACACGGGTTCGTTCATCGCGCACTGGCTCGGCGAGCTTTTGTATTACCAGGCGCCTGCGTGGGTCTTCGCACTTGCATACACCTGCTTCGGCCTGCTTGTCCTCGCGACCTGGTTCTGGGTCCGGCCGCGATCGTTCTAGATAAAAGAAGGCCCCGCATGGCGGGGCCTTCTTGAGCTTGCCGACAGGCAATTATTCGCTGACAGGAATCGGCAGCAGTACGCGCGAAATCGGCTGGACGAAGCCGTTCGCCGCACGTTTGTCGGCGCGCCAGAGTTGCAGGCCCGGGTTGCGCGACGGATCGTTGTCGATCAGCTCGCGGTTCGCGAGGTCGGGCGTAATCGTGGCACCCAGCAGTGTCGTGAGCTGTTCGCTCTCGAGCGCAGCCTTCGCGGAGACCTCTTCGCCGAGCACGTGGTACAGCAGGATGTCGGTCAGCGGCCCGATCGGGTCGCCTTCGCCGAGCTCGGTCAGCGCCGCGACGATGAAGGCAAAGGCTTCGTCTTCCTTGCGACCGTGGTAACCGAGCAGGCGCGCTGCGCGAATGAATGCGAGATCGTCGGGCGCGAATACCGTGAAGCGACCGTCGCGATCCGCGAGCGTCTCGGCCAGTCCGGCCGTGACGACGGCATTCAGGAGGATGTCGAAGTCTTTGCCGTTCTTGTCGAACTCGCCGCCGCTGGCTGCGACGATGTCGGTAATCGTCGGCAGCGGCTCGCGGACGACGTTATCGAGATCGACGGGAATCAGTACGCCATCGATCGTGTGGATCTTGCCATTGGTCGCGATGATATCGCCGCGCGACAGGAAGAGCCGTGGATAGCGGACCTCGGGCTCGTTGTCGAACAGGACCCGACCGTTCGGGAGAATCGTCGCACCAAGCAGGGTCTGCACCTGGTCAGCGAAGATGATTTCGTAGAGGTACTGCGAACCCGGCGACACGTGGTACAGCAGGATGTTCGTGAGGACAGGAATCGGATCGCCCTCGCCGAGGACCGTTAGCGTCTCGACGATGCCCTCGAATGCTTCCGCTTCGTTGCGCGGCTTGTAGCCCAGGGCGCGGGCCAGGCGCAGAAACGCCGCGTCGTTAGGTGCGAGCACCGTCAGGTCGGCGTCCGGGTCGGCCAGCGCGTCGACGAGATCGGCCGCGATGACGGCATTCAGCAGAATATCGAAGTCACGGCGATTGCGGTCGAACTCGCCGCCGCTGGCGGCAACGATCTCGGCAATCGTAAGTCCGGTTTCAACGGCATGGCTATCGCGATCGTCGTCATCCTTGTCATCGGCCCAGGCGGCAAGCGGCGCCAGCGTGGCGGCGGCCAGCAGGCCGAGGACCTTGTTCGCTCTCTTCATCGTTTTTGTCTCCAGTTGGGGGGTTGGGGGAGATGTGTCTGCACCCATGAGGAGCGTATCGGGCAGCGCCACCATTAAGGTCTCAGGGCTGTATGCAGATGTTTCTGCTTGTATCTCCCCGGTTACAATCCGGTGACAGCGCGACTCGCGACGCTTTTGCCGCTACTCTTGGTACATGATCAGCGCTGCCATCCTCATTGGCCTGCTCGAGGGCGTGTCGTCGGCACACGCTGCGGTACTGGAGCCAATGTTTGCCGAACTGAAGCGAGAAGGTTCCGGCGCGGTAGTCATACAACTGTCAGCGAACGGCGACCTGAATGCCGACGGCGTCGAGGACAGCGTGTACGTATTCATGTTCGCCATGGGTCCCAATCGCGACCATACGCACACGCAGTACCTGACCTGTGTCTCCAGCCAGGGTGACGGCTCGTTTGCGGCGAGCTGGCCGAGCACTGTGGGGGCGCGCGGCTACCGCGTGATTCGATCCATCGCTATCGATGATCAAACGGTCACGCTGCGCGGACAATTCACGACCTCCGACGGAACGGCAACGATGGCCGACCTGCCAGCCGACGGTGAAATCGTTTACCGCTTCGCGGATGGCAAACTCATCGAACAGCGCGGCAGCTGGCAACGCCGCGAGGAGTGAGGGAGTGACAATGAGCAGCGGCATGACACTGATCATCGGCGGGACGGAGGTTCCCGGCGACGTCGACGAGGCCACCATAGAACATGCGCTACGCAGGCTGGACGACGGCCGCGATGCCTTCGTCATCCTGCAGCTTTCGAACCAGACCTACATGCAGGTCGCCGGCGGGCCGGGAAACTTCAAACTCGAGTACCAGGACGGATCGATCGAAGAGCACTATTCCTGCTCGCGAAACGATCTGTCGGCCGACGATGTCGTCAACGCGTTCCTTTCCTACTTCCGGGTCGATAATCGCTGGCGCAAAGACTACCCGTGGGAACCGCTGGACCTCGGGATCGCGCCGCAATCAAAAGGCCGGGTATTCACGATCATCTTCGCTGCCGCGGTAATCCTGATTATCGCTGCGCTGCTGTTCGGGTCGTAGAGCATGGATACGAGTACCACCAACGTTCGCGGCGCGGCGGCCGGAGATGCCGCAGACATTGCCCGCATCTACAACCACTACATCGAGCACAGCCACGCCACCTTCGAGACCGATCCGGTTCACGCCGGCGATATGGCCGACCGCATTGCCGAAACGCAGGCAACATCGCTGCCCTGGCTCGTCGCAGAACAGGCCGGCAGCGTGCTCGGCTACGCATACGCATCGAAATGGAAGGGCCGCTGCGCCTACCGATATTCGGTCGAGTCGACGATCTACCTGGACCCGGAGGCGACGGGCCGTGGCCTCGGCGTCCCGCTGTATTCCGCGCTGATCCACGCCGTCCGCACACTGTCGATGCACTCGATGATTGGCGGCATCGCGCTACCGAATGACCCCAGCATCGGCCTGCACGAGAAGCTCGGCTTCCGCAAAATCGGCCAGTTCGTCGAGGTCGGCTACAAATTCGACCGCTGGATCGACGTCGGCTACTGGCAACTTGTCTTCGAGGACTGACCCATGCTCATTACCCCGCTGTATGCGGCAATTTTTGCCATTGTCCTGTTCGTGCTGAGCGTCCGTACGCTGAGATTGAGACGCCGCTTCAAGGTTGCCATCGGCCCAGGCGAGCAGCCCGAGCTGCAGCGGGCCATGCGTGTGCACGCAAATTTCTGCGAGTACGTGCCTATTACTATCCTCTTGATCTTCTTTCTCGAGACTCTCGCGCCCGTTGGCTGGTGGATCCACAGCCTCTGCGCTGCCCTGCTCCTCGGCCGCGCCTTGCATGCCTGGGGCGTAAGCCAGGTCAACGAAAACCTCGTGTTCCGCGTCGCCGGCATGGCCACGACGTTCACGGTCATGCTGAGCGCCGCGTTCGGCATCCTCGCCATGTACGCGCTGGGCTAGCCGAAGGGTTCGCGTTGATGAGAGCCGCACTATGAGCCGCGCACTGGGTATCTCGCTCGGCACGGCAATTGCTCCGCTACCGATGGTGCTGTTTTTCACGCTCGCGATTCTCGTTATGAGCGAGGAAATCGGCACCGTGCTCGTTGTCACACCGGTCATTCTCGGCTACCTGTTCGCACTGATACCGCTGGTGCTCAGCTATATCGTGCTGCGGTTGCTCGGCTGGCAGCGCCTCGGTGCCTATGCGGGCGTCATGTTCGTGATCACGTTCGGGCTCACTCTGCTCAGCACGAGCCTGGTCGACATGTCACCGGACTCGCGAATTTCGATCGAATACGATGACGGTAGCGAACAGAACGTGGACCTGGTCGTAGCCGGCGTTATCATCTCGCTCGTGGTCGGCGCCATCAACGCGCTGGGCATGGCGATATTCTGGCGGCTCGCGGTGCGCGCCTGCCGCGACGCCACCGTGGAGGAAACATGAGACTCGCAAGCGTACTGATTTGCCTGTGCCTCGTCGCCTGCGGCGGCGAATCACCCAACAACACCGTGGAGCCCAATGCGGCCGAGCGCGCGATCGACGAACTGCAGCGCAAGTATGACGAACTGGCCGGCGACCAGTTCGACGCCCCCGTCCAGTGGGCGGCCGAGGACATCGAGAACATCGGCGACTGGGACTACAAGGTTGTCGAGATCGGCGACGACCTGGGTCCCGAGGAACTCGAGCAGACCCTGAAC
>JASJBG010000026.1 GCA_030066625.1 Woeseiaceae bacterium | reverse complement strand
GTGTCCGATTTCACGCTGGCGACGGCCCGCCATGCAGATGAATTCTCGGCGATCGTCGGCCGCAACAACTTCGTCGCCGCGCAGTTTCACCCGGAGCGTTCTAGCGCGGCCGGCGCAAGGCTGCTCGGCAACTTCCTTGGTCTACCGGCACTGGCGCGAACGGCATGAGAGTCATCCCCGCAATCGACCTTAAGGACGGCAAATGTGTACGCCTGTTCCAGGGCGACTTCGAGCAGACCACCGAGTACAGCAACGACCCGCTGGCGATTGCCAACCAGTTCGCCGAACTCAAGACCCGTGACCTGCACATCGTCGACCTCGACGGAGCACGCACGGGCGCGGCGACGAATCGCGACATGATTGCGAAGATTGCCGCGAACTCGACGTCGGCCGTGCAGGTCGGCGGCGGGATACGTGACACGCGGAGCCTGCTCGACTGGCTGGACCGCGGCATCGATCGCTGCGTGGTTGGCAGCCTTGCAGTTAGCGAACCGGCGACGGTTATCGAGTGGTTCGACGAGTTTGGTGCCGGGCGCATCGTCCTCGCCCTCGATGTCTCGATCAGCGACTCGGGCCTGCCCTACGTCGCAACCCACGGCTGGCAGAACACGTCGCGGACGACGCTGTGGGAGTGCATCGACCGCTATCTCGATTCCGGCCTGCAGCACGTGCTGTGCACGGACATCAGTCGTGATGGCGCGCTGGCGGGTCCCAACATCGACCTTTACGGCGAGATCATAAATCGCTACCCGGGGCTGCAGCTGCAGGCATCGGGCGGCGTTCGCGATGCCGCCGATCTGCAGGCCCTCAGGGATCACGGAATCCCTGCGGCGATCACCGGTCGCGCCCTGCTCGACGGCAGGATTACTCCGGCGGAGGTTGCGTCATTCCAGCAAAGCGCATAATTCCCTGCCTCGACGTCCGCGACGGCGTCGTCGTCAAAGGGGTGCAGTTCCGCGACCACCGCGTGGTCGGCGACATCATCGAACTCGCCGCCCGCTATTGCGACGAGGGAGCGGACGAGCTCGTCTTCTACGACATCACCGCCAGTCCCGAGGGCCGGGGCGTGGATCGGTCCTGGGTAAGCCGTGTCGCAGCCGTTATCGACATCCCGTTTTGCGTCGCCGGCGGCATACGCAGCGTTGCGGACGCCGAAGACGTTCTCAACAAGGGTGCGGACAAGATCTCGGTCAACTCCCCGGCGCTGGAGAATCCCGAACTGATCACGGAGCTGGCACGTCGCTTCGGCTCGCAGTGTGTCGTGGTCGGTATCGACAGCCGCGCCGAGGACGGCGGGTACCGCGTTTACCAGTACACGGGCGACCCGGACAAGACCACGGCGGCGCGGCGCCTCACGGCCGACTGGGTGCGCGAGGCGGAGTCACGCGGCGCGGGCGAGTTCGTGCTCAACTGCATGAACCAGGACGGCGTCCGCAAGGGTTACGACTGCGAACAGCTCGCGCTGGTCCGCGCCGAGTGCACGGTGCCGCTGATCGCGTCCGGTGGTGCCGGTGCGATGCAGCACTTCCGCGACGTCTTCGTCGACGCCCGTGTCGACGGCGCGCTCGCGGCGAGCGTGTTTCACTCCGCGGCGATCGATATCGGCGATCTGAAAAGCTACCTGATCGAAGAGCACATCGACATCCGGCCGGTGACGGTCAACGGAGCAGGAAAATGAGCAGCATCGGCTTCATAGAACGCCTGGAAGGCATTATCGACGAGCGCCTCGACGGGCCCGCCGAGGGCAGCTACACGGCCAGCCTGGCCGCGGCAGGCATCAAGCGCGTCGCGCAAAAGGTCGGCGAGGAAGGTGTCGAGGTAGCGCTCGCAGCGGTTTCGGGAGATCGCGACGAGACACTCAACGAAGCGGCGGACCTCGTGTATCACCTGCTGATTCTGTTGAAGGTCAGCGACCTCCAAATCGCGGACGTGGCAAGGACGCTCGAGGAGCGTCACATCTGATCAGTCATTGAGGCTGAGTGCCTTCTGGTAGCCGGGACGCTCGAGACAACGGTCCGCGTACGCCGACAACACGGCCGAGTCCGGCAACATGTTGAACACGCGCATGAACACGGCGCTCGAGCCGAGCATGACGTCGGCGGCGCTGAAGTCGTCGCCGAGAATCCACGGCTGGTCTCCCAGTGCCTGCTCCCACGTCTCGATCATCGAGTCGAAGTCGCCCCAGCCACTGCGGTAGCGATTCGGCTCGACGTTCGCGAACTTCTCGCCCATCGACGGCTCGACGACTGCTGGCGTGTACATCGTCCAGTACAGGAACCTGCCGCGCAGCGGGTCTTCGATCGCCGGAGCGAGCCGGCCGCTCGCATAGCGGTCCGCAACGTATATGCAGATCGCGGCGGACTCGGACATCTTCACGTCCCCGTCGACCAGTGCCGGGACCTTGCCCATCGGGCTGGCAGCGAGCAATTCCTCGCCGCGCGGCGCCGCAAGATCGACCCGTTCCAGTTCGTAGTCGACGCCGGCTTCCTCGAGCATCCAGATGGCGCGTGACGCCCGCGTCTGCGGTGCCCAGTAGAGTTTCATGATCCGCTCCCTTGTGATCTAGATGACGACTTCGCGAGCGACCTCGCGGCGGTTGTAGTTCGAGCTCATCACGTAACCGTAGGCGCCCGCGTTCGCGATGAGGATGACGTCGCCCTCTTCCGATGGCGGCAGCAGGCGATCCGTCCCCAGCCGGTCACCGGTCTCGCAAATCGGGCCGACGATGGTCACGGTTTCGCTGGGCGCCTCGGCGGCTTTGCTGAGGTTTACGATTTCATGGTACGCGCCGTAAAGCGCCGGACGAATCAGCGAGTTCATGCCGGTACCGACCCCGAGGTAGCGCATGTCCGCCTTGCCCTTTACCTGCGTCACGCGCGTCAGCAGTACGCCGGCACGCGCGACAAGAAAGCGGCCCGGTTCGATCCAGAGTTCGTACTGCGGGTACGCCGCTTTGACCTCGGCCAGCGTCTCGTCCATCCGGCCGAGATCGAACGGCCGATCACCGGGCTTCTCGGGTATACCGAGGCCACCGCCGAGATCGATGACGCGAACCCCGGGGAATCGTTCGGCGACCTTGATCAGTTCGGAAGCGATGCTGCGCCAGGCCTCGGGGTCCGACACACCGCTGCCGCTGTGCGCATGAATGCCGACGATCGTTGCACCGGCTTTGTCGACAAGCTCGGCGAGTTCCTCCACCTCGAAACGCGGCACGCCGAATTTGGAATGCACGCCGGCGGTCTTGACGTGTTCGTGGTGGCCGCGGCCCTGCCCCGGGTCGATACGCACGAAGATCTCGCGGTCCTTGAACAGCTCGGGCCAGCGCTGCAGTGGATGCAGGTTGTCGAGCGTGACCCGCAGGCCCCGCTCGAGTCCCCAGGCGTATTCGTCGCGAGGCGCGAAATTTGGTGTGAACAGGATGCGCGATGGATTGAGCTCCGGGAGGACCTCTTCCAGCCACTCAACCTCGCCCGGCGACACGCACTCGAAGCCGACGCCTTCCGCTTCAAGCGTCTTCAGGAGTTCCGCGTTAAAGTTCGCCTTGACGGCGTACAGGACACGATCGACGTTCTCGAGGCTCAGCAGGCTGCGCGCCGCGGACTGCACGCTGGCCCGGTCGTAGACGTAGGCATTGGGATGCTGCTCCGCGACCTCGAGAAGTTCACCACGCTTGTCGAGCCACCAGGTGTCGGCATCCGGCCTGAGGCGGCTCTCGCCGCTGAATAGCTGTTCCCAACTCGCGCCGAAAGCCGGGCTGCCACCCGATCGGCGAATGATCGTCGAGTGCAATTTGCCGACAAGACGTTCGCTCTGGTCTTCGCCAATAACGAAGCTCAGGTTGAGGTCGTTGGCCGCCTGGCTGACGAGGTGGATCTTCTCCTCCTCGAACACCTCGAGCGCCGGCGCAAGACGGTGCAGGATCGTGCGGATCTTCTGCCCGACGAGACTGACGGCGGCACAGTCCGTGATCACTCGCACACGGCAGAGCCGCGCGAGGTCGGATACGAGCGCCTCCTGCGTATCGGCGGCCAGGCCGCCATCGGTTGTATCGATCGATACGGTCACATTGGTCTCGGACGTCGATACGAAATCGACCGACACGCCGTGCTCGCTGAACACCGCGAACGCCCGCGCCAGAAAGCCGACCTCGTGCCACATGCCGACGCTGTCCATCGAGATCAGGGTAATGCCGGGGCGCACACAGATGCCCTTGACCTGCGGCTCGACCTCGTCGGTCACCGGCGATATCACCGTGCCGGCGAGTTCGGGCCGCTCGGTGCAGCGGATAAACAGCGGGATGCCGTGCGGCCTTAGCGGCGAAATACAGCGCGGGTGCAGAACCGAGCTGCCTGCCGACGCAAGCTCCTGCGCCTCGTCGTAGCGCAGCGCCACAAGCAGGCGCGCCGATGGCACCAGCCGGGGATTCGCGGTGAACATGCCCGGCACGTCTGTCCAGATCTCCAGGCGACGTGCGCCGAGCCGGGCCGCCAGGTAGGCCGCTGACGTATCCGAGCCACCGCGACCGAGCAGCACCGTCTCACCCTGCTGGTTACGCGCAATGAAACCCTGCGTGACGACGACCTTGCCGGTCGTCTCGAGCCGCTCAGCCAGCGCCGGGTCGGCGTCGTGATCGCAGATCGCCGACAGGTAGTCGCGTGTCCGCTGCGGGCCGCTGCGGCCGAGGCTGGTCAGCATCTCGCGAGCATCCATCCACTGCACCGGCAGGCCGCGGGACTCCAGGTACGCGGCGCCGAGGGTGGTTGCCATCAGCTCGCCCAGCGCCATGACCCGCACGCGGACGCGCACGCTGACCTCGCGCACCAGTCGCACGCCGGCAACCAGCTGCTCGAGTTCGTGGAGCATGTCCGAGAGCAGCGCTGATCCATCGAGGCCGAGCGCCTTCGCAAGTTCGAGGTGCTGGCTGCGCACGGCCTCGACCTGGCCGGACGTATCCGTATAGGCCGCGTCGTCGAGGATCTTCTCCAGGGCGTTGGAGATGCCCTGTAGCGCTGAGTGGACGATGACCGGCCGCAGGCCCGCATCGAGCCGCGCCTTGAGGATATCCGCGATCCGCGCCCAGTTATCGGCAGACGAAACGCTGGTGCCGCCGAACTTCATGACGACCCAGTCGGAGTTGGCGATGTGGGCCGGCGCACCGACGCTCTGGCTCGATTCGAATGCGGCTTCGCTCATACTGACAAGAACCGGCAAAAAAAAACCCGCGAGGATCGCCCCTGCGGGTTCGTTAGCATCGTCCGACCTTATTGGCTAGCCGGTACTGATGCCATTGTCACCCACGCACCTCTGGCGCGCCATCTGTTTTAGGAATTCTTTAGCATTCGTACAGGGAATGCCGTGGCACTTTACGTGGGTGTCGAAATCGTTCTGCTACGGAGTAGAGCCGACCGGCGACCAAAGGTCAAGTCCGCGCCTCGTTCAGTCCCAATCGGCGGGAATCGTGACCGCCCCTTCCGAGGCCGACGACACCTCCGCGCGGTACTTGGCGAGGACGCCGCGCCGGACCGCCGACGGCGGCCGCTTCCAGCCCTGGCGGCGTTTCTCGAGCGTTTCCGCATCCACGTTGAGGCGTATTTCCTTCTTCTCGGCGTCGATTACGATGCCATCGCCGTCTTCGACCAGCGCAATCGGGCCGCCGACCGCGGCCTCGGGCGAAACGTGGCCGACGACGAAGCCGTGGCTGCCGCCGGAGAAGCGCCCGTCCGTGATGAGCGCCACATCGCTGCCGAGACCTTTGCCCATGATCGCGCTGGTTGGACTCAGCATCTCGCGCATGCCTGGAGCCCCCTTGGGGCCCTCGTAGCGCACGACAATGACGTCACCCGCCTTGATCTTGTCATCGAGGATGGCTTGCAGCGCGTCCTCTTCCGACGGAAACACGCGCGCGGTGCCCTCGAAATGCAGGCCTTCCTTGCCGGTAATCTTGGCGACCGCACCGTCAGGCGCCAGGTTGCCGTAAAGGATCGCAAGGTGGCTGTCGGGCTTGATCGGGTGGTCGAAGTCGCGAACGATGTCCTGCCCGTCCGGATAGTCCTCCACGTCGGCGAGGTTCTCGGCCAGGGTCCGGCCGGTCACGGTCAGGCAGTCCCCGTGCAGGAGCCCTGCGTCGAGCATGCGCTTCATGAGCGGCTGTATGCCGCCAATAGCGATGAGCTCTGACATCAGGTAGCGACCGCTGGGCCGCAAATCGGCCAGCACCGGCGTCTTCGCGCCGATGCGTGTGAAGTCGTCCAGGCTCAGGTCGACGCCTGCTTCGCGCGCAATTGCGATCAGGTGCAGCACGGCGTTGGTCGAGCCGCCCAGCGCGATCACGACGGCGATCGCATTTTCGAACGCCGGCCGGGTCATGATGTCGAGCGGCTTGATGTCGTTCTCGATCAGGTGCATGACCGCGGCGCTCGCAGCGCGACAGTCCTCCAGCTTGTGATCCGACACGGCCTCCTGTGCCGAACTGTTTGCGAGGCTCATACCCAGCGCCTCGATGGCGGAGGCCATCGTGTTGGCCGTGTACATGCCGCCACATGCACCCGGGCCCGGGATTGCCGTCTGCTCGACCTCGAGGAGTTCCTCGTCGCTGATCTTGCCGCTCGACGCGGCGCCCACGGCCTCGAAGACGGAGACGATGTCACGGCGTTTCGCGCCGGGTTTGATCGTACCGCCGTAGACGAAGACGGACGGACGGTTGAGACGCGCCATGGCCATCACGCAGGCCGGCATGTTCTTGTCGCAGCCGCCGATCGCGACGATACCGTCGAAGCCCTCGGCGCCCGTCACGGCCTCGATCGAATCGGCGATAATCTCGCGCGAGACCAGCGAGTAGCGCATGCCCGGCGTGCCCATCGATATGCCATCGGAAACGCTGATGGTATTGAACACGACGCCCTTCGCGCCGGCTTCGTCAGCGGCTTTGGCCGCGACATCGGCGAGACCGCCGATGTGCATGTTGCACGGCGTCACCATGCTCCATGTCGAGGCGATACCGATCTGCGGTCGCTCGAAGTCCGCCTCACTGAATCCAACCGCGCGCAGCATCGCGCGGCTCGGCGCCTGTTCGACGCCATCCACGACGACGCGCGAGTAGCGTCGCAGTTCTTTTTCGTCCATTTGATTGACCGTTGTGTTGCGGGCACGGCGCAGGGCCGGATCGGCCGGAGTCTAGCAAGTACGACAACAAAGAAGTAGGAGGGCCTTCGCCCAACGGGGGCACGCCGTGAGGCCCGATTTCGGCGGCCGGGTCTCTCGCGAAGTCGAGTGTCAGGGCCGCGGAAACTCGTCGTCGCGAATCATGACGACGATGCGCTGGTAGACGTCGGCGGACAGCTCGGGATTGACTACCGTCAGTTCGACGGTGAATGCCTCGTCGCCCTCGACGTCGAAATCCTGCACCAGCGGAATCAGTACACGCGCGCTGCGCTGTCCCGGTCCGAACTCGACCGTGTAGCCACCGGTGGAGAAATAGTCTTCGCCCTCGGTGGCGGTCACGTCGCGCAGCACGTAATCGATGACGAGCGGTTGGCTGTCCGGATTGAACCGCAGGATGTCGACCTGCACTGCGGGGTCGCGTTCGCTGACGGATACCTGGCTGACCGCGAAGGCCACTGTGTTCGTCGGCAACCCTGCCTCGAAGGCTCGCTGGTCGTCGTCCTCCAGTACAACCTCCAGGATGGCCAGTTCCGACGTGGCAGTGTCGACCTCCCGGACCCGGAGCGTCGATTGCTGGTCCGCTTCGCGGAGCGGATCACTCGCCATCTCGAGTTCCACGCGCGCGCGGTCCTGCCCGGCCGGAATGCTGACGATGTCCTCGGACAGCGAGTATTGCTCCGCCGTCCACGGCGAACGATTGCCGCTGTGACCTACCTCTTCGATCCTGAGGGTCAGGGGCAAGTCGATGTTGCTGCGTAACAGGTCGACCGTGACCGGGCCGCCGTCCTCGCGCAGTGTGACGACCATCCTGCGTGCGGCTTCGGCGCCGGACGCGAGTTCGATGGTGAAGTCGGCGGGCGGCAGCGTTGTGAAATCCGTAACGGGGTCAGGTTCGATGGCAGGTGTCGTCTCGACCGGCTCCACCGGCAGTTCCAAAGCCGGCGCCTCATCGGTGAGCGTCTCGACATCCGTGGCCTCCGGCAGCGGCTCCGATTCCGGCGGGGCGGCAATCGGGAGTTCGGGTTCGGCGGGTACATCGACGATTTCTTCACCTGGCGGCGGAAGCAACTCGTCACGGATACTGTCGAGATAGCCGAGTTGCCAGGCCGCCATTCCCCCGCCGACGAGGAGAACGCTCATGACAATCAGCAGACCGCGCCCCCCGGAGGATGATTTTTCCTGCTCGACGACACGCTGTTCGGCTGTGACCGATATCGCCTCAGGAGCCGGTGCCTCGAGCGCATCGAGGAACGCGCGCATCGAATCGAAACGCGTTACCCGCGAGTACGAAATCGCCCGTTTGAGCGCCGCCCACTCGGTGTCGTTCAGCGCGGGAATGCGTTGCGGCTTCATGCCTTCCTCGGCAGCTTCCGCCGCGTTGCGCGGACCGAAGACACGGTAGCCGGCAACCAGCCGGTACATCAGGCAGCCCAGCGAAAACACGTCGTCGGATGGAACCGGTTCGTCGCCCGTCAACACCTGCATGCTCGAGTACGCCGGCGTCAGCGCACCGAGTGCGGCCGGATCGAAATCGCCGGGACCGTTTTCCTGCGTCTGCAGCACACGGGCGACGCCGAAGTCGAAGAGCTTCGCGCTGCCGTCGGGCGCAATCATCACGTTGCCAGGCTTGACGTCGGCATGGATGATGCCGCATCGGTGCGCGTATTCGAGCGCCTCGCCGACCTGGCGAACGATTTCGAGAGAGCGTTCACGATCGACGGACTTGCTGTCGGGAGAATCGAGGATGTCGGCGAGCGTCCTGCCCTCGAGCCATTCCATGACGATGAAGTACAGGTCGTCGTCACGATCGAGGTCGATGAACCGTACGATGTTCGAATGCAGCAGGCAGCGTCCCTTGGCGGCCTCCTGTTGGAGCGCCCTCAGCGCCGGGCCGCTCTTTGACAACTGCGGCGAGAGCACCTTGATCGCGACCCACGGTGACTCCGCGCCGGCTTCGGCGAGCCGTCGGTCGAGCGCCTTGTATACGACGCCCATGCTGCCGCCCGAGACGCGCTCCTGCAGCAGGAACCGGTCGCGAAGCACCGATCCGACCTGGACCCTGTCTTCGGCCGTCGGCGGGCGCAGCGGCTCGGTATCGAGCACCGTCGTCGATGAAAACTCGTCCGCGGCCGGCTCGGGCACGTAGTCGAGGTCACCCTCGCGCGGGTCGGCGGAGACCGGCGATGTGGTCGCCAGTTGCTCGGTTACGAATCGATCCAGCATCGACTTGACCAGCTGGAAGGTCTCCTGGCGAAGCTTGCCGCTTTCGTAGCGTTCCTGGAGCACGGCGCGAATCTCTGCCTCAACACTGCCGTTATCGGCCAGCAGGCGCCCTATCCCGGCCTGCAGATCGGCCAGCATCTCGACGTCCCCGACGTTGTCAAGGCTATCGTCGAGGTCCGACAGCTGGTCGGACAGCGCTTCGCGGATTTTCTCGGACTCTGCACTCATGCTCGCAAACGCGGAAAAGAGATCGGCCAATTGAACATCTTATCGGTATCGTCAAGCGGCGACGCGGAACTGGTCGTCAGATTACCTTGCCAGGATTGAGGATGCTGTGCGGATCGAGCGCGGTCTTCAGAGTGCGCATCAAATCGAGTTCAACCGGGTCCTTGTATTCGTGCAGCCAGTCGCGTTTCAACACGCCGATGCCGTGCTCCGCGCTGATGCTGCCGTTGAGCTCCGCCACCAGGTCATACACCAGCCGGCTTACCGCCTTTCTGCGGGCGACAAGGTCGTCGCCCAGCAGTGATTTCGGCAGCACGACGTTGTAATGCAGATTGCCATCACCGACGTGACCGAATGCAACCAAGGTCGCTTCGGGGATCTGTTCGGCGAGCCTCGCGTCGCCCATGGTGAGAAAATCCCGCATGCGGCCGATCGGCACCGAGATATCGTGCTTTACACCCTGGCCGATCTTCTTCTCGGCTTCGGAAATGGAATGCCGCATGCGCCAAAGCGCATCCGACTCCCTGTCGTTCTTCGCAATAACGGCGTCTCTCGCGAGGCCGGAATTGACTACCGGTAGAAGTGCCCGCTCGAGCCGGTCGCCCTCGCCGGTCGTGGCCTCCAACAGCACGTACCACGGCGCCGCGCTCTCGAAAGGCAGTCGCGTGTCCGGGATATGCTCGAGTACGAGGTCGAGCGCCGTCATACCGATTAATTCGAAGGACTGGATGGCGTCATCGAGGCTGCCGCGAAGCACGCCCAGCAGCTCGACCGCCTTTTCTGCGTCATCGATAGCCAGCATCGCGGTCCTGGAGGCTTCCTGTGCCGGGAACAGCTTGACGGCCACACCGGTGATGATGCCGAGCGTTCCTTCGCTGCCGATAAACAGCTGCTTCAGGTCGTAGCCAGCCGTGTCCTTGCGCAGTGTTCGCAGGCCGTCATAGACGCGGCCGTCTGCGAGTACCGCCTCGACGCCCAGCACGAGATCTCGGGTAGTGCCGTAGCGAATCACGTTGATGCCGCCGGCGTCGGTCGCCAGGTTGCCGCCGATCTGGCAGGTGCCCTCGCCGCCGAGGCTCAGAGGAAACAGCCGGTCGACCTCCTCCGCCGCCCGCTGCAGGTTGGCCAGCACGCAGCCTGCGTCGGCAACCAGCGAGAAATCGGCCGCGTCGACGCTGCGTATGCGATTCATCCGCGACAGGTTGAGCAACACCTGCTCACCGGACGGATCGGGAACAGCGCCGGCACACATCCCCGTGTTGCCGCCCTGCGGCACGATCGCAACGCCTGCCGCCGCACAGGCACGGACAACGGCCGACACTTCGTCGGTCGTAGCCGGCTTCACCATGATGGGCGTCGCGCCCCGAACGACGTTCCGCCATTCCGTCAGGTGCGGCTCCAGGTCTGCCGCATCGACGGTCCAACCGTTCGGGCCGACAATTTCCTTCAGCGTTTCGATCAACATGTCAGTCGAGGATTGCATGCTGCTGCCACGTTGCCCAGTCAGTATTCGACCCGCAGAACAGCAGGGCGACTCGCTTGCCCGCAAGACGCTCACGCAGCGGCCCCAGTAGCGCTGCCGTGGCTGCCGCGCACGCGGGTTCTACCGCGAACTTCATATGTCGATACAACACGCCCATGGCGCGTCGAAGCGCCTCGTCGCTGACGAGCGCGAGTTCGTCGACATTGTCGCGTGTGAGCGCGAATGAAAACGGTAGCGCATAAGGGGCACCGAGGCTGTCGGCCATTGTACGGACCTTGTCGATCGACTCGGGCTTGCCGGACGCGAAACTGCGGCTCATCGAGTCGGCACCCTCCGGCTCGATTCCGACAATCGTACAGTCGGGCCGAAGCTGTTTGACGGCGTTCGAAACCCCGGCGATCAGTCCGCCGCCGCCAACCGGTACGAGCAGCGCCTCGAAGTCGGGCAGCTGCTCGCATATTTCGAGACCGAGCGTGCCTGCGCCCAGTGCGACCCCCGGACCCTCGAACGGGTGCACAAGCGTTCTGCCTTCGTCGCGCTGTATTCCTTCAGCCACATCGAAAGCCGCGTGCGCGTCACCGGCGATAACGACCTCGGCGCCGTAGCGCTTGCACGCTTCGATGCGATACGGATTCGCCGTCTCGATCATAACGACCTTTGCGTGGGTGCCGGCGGCTTTGGCGGCATAGGCCGCGGCAATCGCGTGGTTGCCGGCGCTGACTGCGGTAATCCCCGACTCCAGCTGTTCGCCCGCCAGGGATCGGACGGTTGCCAGCGCGCCCCGCGCCTTGAAGGTCCCGGTGCGCTGCAGGAACTCGAGCTTGCCCTCGACGATGGTGCCATTGTCGAGCAGATCCTCGAGACCCGCGCAGCGCAGGACCGGGGTCCGGAGGATTGCGTCGCCGAGCGCCTCCCGGGCGCCGGAAATTGCCTCGATATTGGGTCCACGATGTGTCATAAGTCCGGATAATACTTGCGGTCACCCCGGGATGTGATTACTTTCGACCGGGCGTATGGAACTCGACGAACTTTCCCAATCCAGCATCCGCCGTATTGCCGACTTCTCGCCGTATCTCGATCAACTGGCGGGGCTCGCGCAGGACATGCCGCTGCGTCAGCGAAGCAACCTCGTGCAGCTCGAAAGTGCGCTGCACCAGCACTGGTCGCTGGGCCAGAACAACATCCTCAGCTGGGCGCCGCTCGACGAGGGTGTGCTCATTCTCGTCATTCCGCACTACGCAATTTCCGAGTACACCGCCGCGCGGCCGGAAGACCTGCCGCCACGCGTATCGCCGCGCTTCATCACCGAGCTGATCTCGGGTGACCGGCAGCTCAACTTCACGCAGATGCAGAAGGTCGCCCGGCTGCTCGACGTGCAGCCGGTTTACATTTCGCTGCGCGAGCGACTGAGCGGTCATCCCGTCGAGACACAGATCATCGAGAAGATGATCCGGCGTTACGGGATCAACTACGTCGGCAGCCGCGCGGTTTGCCTGTTCGACATCGTCGGCTTCAGCCTGCTGACGCCGTTCGAGCAGATGACCCAGCTGAACAGCCTGTCGTACTCGCTGAATTCCGCGCACGCGAAAATGATGGAACAGGAAGTCGGCGTCAACTTCGCGCGCTCGTCGAGCGGTGACGGATTCTACGTCTGGAACCGCGACGAAGGCCTCGAAGCCAACGTCAATCTTTATCACTTTCTTCATATCGTGCTCGCGGACAACGCGATTGCGCGCAGCAAGTCGGCCTCCAAAGCCGTGCCGCGACTGCGAGCCTGCTTCCACGTCGGCAGCTGCTACGAGTTCCACCAGGCGGAAGGTCTGAACCCGACCATGCACGACTTCATTGTCGGCGACGTGACAATCGAGCTCGCGCGAATGATCGAAGCCGCCCTGCCCGGACAGATCCTCGTCGGTGACTTCCTCGCCGACCTCGCCAGCGGCCGCGAACTGGACCCTGCCGAGACGCAGGCGCACCTCGATGCCGTCACCTTCCTGCAGCGCGCACAGGGCAACCTGTCGAAGCTCAGTGGCCTGGAGCTGTCGGGTGAGCGCGTCTCGGCCATCAAGTGCTACCTGACCGGCGAGAACATGGGTGGCGGCCAGTTCAACATCCGCCGCCTGCACATCAAGGACAAGCACGGTCTGTCCCGCGTCGCCTACAACGCCAAGGTCAACATCTACCGCGAGACGGCGCAGCCGATCCTGCTCGGCATCGAGGATCGTAAGCTCCCGGAGGCGAGGCAGCTCGCTTGAAGCCCGTTCCCTGGGCCGTTCTCCTTATCGGCCTGCTGGTCGGGCCTGTTGCCGACTCGCAGGAGGTCTCGGACCGCCACTCGCAGATGATCTACGACGCGCAGGACGCACTGACGATCCGCGAAAACGACCTCGCGCTGCGCAACGCGCAGAAGATCATCGACGGCGAGACCGCCGACGAGTACGTCAAGTCCTACGGCTACGAGGTGCTCGGGCTCGTCAACCTGGCCGAGGGGCGATTCGCCGCTGCGCTGCGCAACTTCGAAATCGTTCTCGGTGTGGAGTCGGAGCCAGGCGACAGGCGCTCGACCGCGCTCTACCTGGCGGCGGTTGCCGCCGACCGGAAGCAGGACTTCGAAACGGCCGGTACCTACCTGTCGGAGTATCTTGACGCTACCGACATTCCATACGCCCATGCCTGGTACATACAGGCACGTCAGGAGTTCGAACGCGGAAATTTCGAGGAGACGATCGAGTACCTTCATGACGCCTTCCATTTCGCCAAGGTGCAGTCGTATTCCGAGGTTGAAACAGACTGGCTGATTCTGCGGTTCATGGCCTACGTCGAACTCAGGGATGCAGACAACATCGTGACCTCGTATGACGCTTTACCGACAGCTTTGCGATACGAGAACGTCATGTGGGTCGCGGCGAACACCTTGCTCGAACTCGGCCATTGCGAGGGTGCCGTCCCCATCACCGATGAGCTGATTGAGCACGTGCCGGCTCCACAGAACCAGGAATTCGCGCAGGGCGTCTACGAGGCCTGCGCGGACGGCGCCAAAGCATCCAGGACACGAACTCCCCGGGAATAACCCGGCTGCCATCCCGGCGGGGATCGCATGCCACGCCAACTCATGCTTAACTTGGGTCTCTCTGGTTCAAAAGAGGCCGAACACGTGAGTATCCTGCAGGCTACCGGATCAGATCCTGTTGGCGCGGCCGCGCTGCTCAGCTACGCGGACCCGGTCGAGCTCGAGCGCTTTTCCGCTCTCGAAGATGCCGTCTGGGGCAACACGACCCTCTCTCCCGCCGTCACCGAGGCGGTGCGCCTGCACTGCGCGAACATCCGCGGCTGCGCGTTCTGCTCCGCGGTACGCATTACGGCGGCGATCGAGGACGGGCTGTCGGAAGACCATATCTCGAACCTCGATGTACCGGGTTCGCGCGCCGAGGTAAGCGCCGAACACGATGCCGCGCTGACGCTGGTGGATCACTTCCTGAAGGATCCGCGCCGCCCGGACGAACGCGAGGCGATCGCACATACCCTGGGTACTGCCGGCGTTATGGAGGTTCTGCTCGCCTGTGGTGCTTTCGCGTCCGCCGACCTGCGAATCGCGCTCGGCGAGAACCTCGAGCCCGCCGGCAGCAACATCTTCGAACGCGCTCGAGGGCAACGGAGCGATGCCCCTGATGGCACTGACTGGCCGCAGCTCAGCGGCTCAGTTCTGGATCCCGACGTGGACCTGCCGATGGTGGCGGACAGCCTCGCCAACGTGATCCGGCAGCGCCTCGTCTCACTCAGCGAAAGCCGGGACCTGAAACCGGAAATTGTCGCGGCCTGTGCGATGCGCAGTGCGCAACTTCACGGCGTCGATACGGACGATCCGATCATGGCCTTGCTGATGCCGGCCGATGGAGCCACCGTCACTGCTGAAGAGGTCCGCAACTGGCCGATTTGGACGGCCGACCAGGGCCGCTACGAAATGGAACTCGCCGAGCAGCTTTGGATCGATCCTTCGAGTGTCTCGAAGGCCACGACCGACGCGCTGGAAGAGCGGCACGGTGTTGACGGGCTGATTCGAATTGCGTGGAGCCTGATATTCATCGGGCAACTGCATCGGCTGGTGCTGGTGTTGCAAAGGGACTAACTGGTAGCGGGTAGCTCATAGACGACGTCATCGACGAGCGTAAGGATATCGTCGTCCCATCCCATTATCTGCGGCGAAAGGCCGGTCTTCTCGGGATAGCTCTGGGCGAAGTTCGAGCCGACGCCATCCGACCATTGCCCGCCGGTGTATTCGCGCAGTTGCAGAATCTCCTGATCGTCCAGGTCGCGATCAACGTCGTACTCTGTAATCACGGCAAGTCGATTCGTCGCCTCATCGTACTGAAACTGCAGGTAGCCGCCGGTGAACTTCGCGGACTGGTACAGGCCTCGGGTGTCCGAACCATCTCCCATGTAATCAACGACAGTTTCTTCGTCGTACTTGAGCCCGTCGAAAGTCTTGAGGATCTCTGGATCTTCGATCGGCGGGCTGTCCTCATTGCTCCAATCGAAGACGCAGGTTATGGCGGCGAATTTGATGTTCATCTATCCGACTGACCTCTGTATCATTGCCGGCTCGCTTACTAGCGAGTCCCGGTCGGGGCGTAGCGCAGCCTGGTAGCGCACCACAATGGGGTTGTGGGGGTCGGAGGTTCGAATCCTCTCGCCCCGACCATAAAAAATCAAAATGGCCGCCTTTGCTTTCCGCTGAGGCGGCCTTTTTGTTTTTCAGCACCGCAGCCCAATTGCAAACGAAAACGGCCGCCTTGACATAAGCCAAGGCGGCCGTTTTGCGCGAAATGTGAACTTTTTCAGCGGCGCAGAATCTTCAGAACTTGTTCAAGTTCCATGCGCATCTGCTTGATAATCTGCTGACTTTGCGAGACATCTGACTTTGCCGTGTCGCCCGTCAGGCGTTGGCGAGCACCACCGATCGTGAAGCCCTCGTCGTACAGCAGGCTCCTGATCTGGCGGATGATGAGCACGTCCTGGCGCTGGTAGTAGCGGCGGTTACCGCGGCGCTTGACGGGCTTGAGCTGAGGAAATTCCTGTTCCCAGTAACGGAGTACGTGAGGCTTTACCGCGCACAGCTCACTGACTTCACCGATCGTGAAGTAGCGCTTGCCAGGAATTGGAGGTAGCTCGTCGTTATTCCCCGGTTCCAGCATATGCTTCCACTCGGGCTTTTAGTTTTTGTCCCGGCCGGAACGTCACAACGCGACGTGCGGAGATCGGAATCTCCTCCCCGGTCTTCGGATTTCTGCCCGGTCGTTCTTTCTTGTCCCGCAGGTCGAAGTTTCCAAACCCCGACAACTTGACCTGCTCTCCAACCGCGAGTGAAGCCCGCAGTTCCTCGAAGTACATGTCGACAAGTTCACGAGCTTCGCGCTTGTTCAGCCCGAGTTCGTTGAACAGCGATTCGGCCATGTCTGCTTTTGTTAGCGCCATTGAATCAGTCTCTCAAAACGGCCGCAAATTCTTCTTGAAGTTTTTGTAGTGCTGCGGCTTGAGCGGCGTCCGCATCGCCGTCAGTAAGGGTGCGGGATGTTTCCTGCAAAATCAAGCCTATTGCGACGCTTTTTAGCCCTGCTTCTATGCCCGGACCCTGGTAGACATCGAACACTCGAACGTCCGTGACCAGGCTCGGCGCCGCGCTCCGCACCGCGCCTGTGAGCTGCTCCGCCGTGACCGTCTCTGCGACGACCACGGCGATATCGCGGCGTATCGCCGGGAACTTCGAAACGGCTTCGGCGACGGGCGCCCGCGTAGCAAAGGTCTTGAACGCGTCGAGCTCGAATACGAACACGTCACGCTTGAGATCGAACTGCTTCGCGACCCGCGGATGCAGCTTGCCGACAACGCCGACGACTACGTCGTCGCGAACGATCTCGGCCGTTTGGCCGGGCTGCAAAGCCGGGTGGTCAGCACTCTGGAAAACAAATTCCGTATCGTCGCCCGAGAGTCTGAGTACGGCTTCCAGGTCGGACTTTATGTCAAAGAAATCAACAGCCTGCGACTTGCTCCCCCACTGCTCTGGAAGCACCGGGCCGGTAATTGCGGCGGCGATCCTGACGACTTCCTCGTGCTTGTCGAGCGCACCGTGGAACGTCTTGCCGATCTCGAAGAGACGCACGCGTTCCTGCTGCCTTGCAGCGTTGCTCGACGTCGCGTGCAACATGCCGGACCACAGTGACGAACGCATGACGGACATCTCGGAAGAAATCGGGTTCGCGAGCACGATCTCGGACACGATGCCGCTCACCGTCTTGTCGTCGGTGGCATCCACGAAGCTGTACGTGACGACTTCCTGGAAGTCGCGAGCGATGAGTGTGCGCGCAACGATGTCCGCATGGATCATTGACTCCGTGACGGTCTCCAGCGGCAGCGTTGCGACGGACGTGGTCTCGGGTATTGCATCGTAGCCATGAATGCGAGCGACCTCCTCGATAAGGTCTGCCTCGATCGCAATGTCAAATCGGTGCGGCGGTGCAACAACGTCCCAGCCATCATCGCTGACGCTTGCCGACAGCTCGAGCCGGTTGAGTATGTCGGTCACCGTCTCGTCGGGCACGGACGTACCGAGCAACAGCTCGAGTCGTGAGCGTCGCAGGTGAATTTGGCGCGGTACGGGGATGTGTTCATCGCTCGTCGTTACGACGAGTGGCCCGGGCTTGCCGCCGGCAATGTCGAGCAGCAAGGCCGTGGCACGTTCGACCGCGCGACCCTGACCGCGGAAGTCGACACCGCGCTCGAAACGCATCGACGCGTCCGTGTGCATGCCGTAGGCGCGCGCACGACCGGCCATGTAGTCCTGGGGCCAGAACGCCGCCTCGAAGAAGACGTCGACGGTCTCGTCGGTGACGGCCGTGCTCAAGCCGCCCATGATGCCGGCGAGGCCGAGCACGCCGCTGTCATCGGTGATGACCAGTGTGTCCTCGTTGAGCTCGAGGTGGCGCTCGTCGAGTAGCGTCACTTCCTCGCCGGACTTGGCGAGACGGGGACGAATCGCGCCCTGGATTTTGGCCGCATCGTAACCGTGCAGCGGCTGGCCGAGTTCCAGCATGACGTAGTTGGTGACGTCAACGACGGGCGAAATCTCCCGGAGGCCGGCGCGACGCAGTCGCTCGACCATCCACAGCGGCGAACGCGCCTTCGGGTCGATTCCGCGAATCACTCGCCCAGCGAAAATCGGGCACCCTGCGGGCTCCGGCAGCTCAACTGCGACGACGTCGTCAATCGCTTTGTCGACAGCGTCGACCTCCGCGCTCTTGAGCGGCGCACCGGTGAGGGCCGAGACGTCTCGTGCGATTCCGAGTACGCAGAAGCAGTCACCGCGATTGGGCGTCAGGTCGAGGTCGAAGACCGCGTCGGGCAGGCTCAGGTATTCGGCCAGCTCCGTTCCAACGGGCGCATCGGCCGGCAGCGCGATGATGCCGTCGGATTCGTCGCCAAGACCGAGTTCGACAGCCGAACACAGCATGCCGTTGGAGACGACACCGCGAATCTTCGATTTCTTGAGTTTGATGCCGTT
Source organism: Woeseiaceae bacterium (assembly GCA_030066625.1). GTDB lineage: Bacteria > Pseudomonadota > Gammaproteobacteria > Steroidobacterales > Woeseiaceae > UBA1847. The sequence continues at coordinate 6,815 of JASJBG010000026.1, read as the reverse complement.
CGGCAAGGTCAGCCCGGGGACGGCCAGCGGGCTCTTCATGCCCTTGACGACGTTAGGCGCACCACAGACGACCTCGACCGGGTCGCCCTCGCCCGTCGAGACGCTGCAGACGCTCAGACGGTCTGCATCCGGGTGCTTCGACACCTCGAGCACCTCGGCGACGATAACACCGCCGATGCCTTCGCCCTCGACGTCGATACCATCGACCTCGTGGCCGAGCATGGTGAGCTGGTGGCCGAGTGCCGCCGTATCGAGATCCGGGTCGACCCACTCGCGGAGCCAGGATTCTGCTACTCGCATGCCGCTACCTGAACTGTCGAAGGAAGCGCAGGTCGTTCTCGAAGAACGTGCGCAGGTCCGTTACGCCGTAGCGGAGCATGGCGAGGCGCTCGACCCCCATGCCGAACGCGTAGCCGGTGTATTCCTCGGGATCGACGCCGGCACTCTCGAGCACGTTGGGATGCACCATGCCGCAGCCGAGAATTTCGAGCCACTTGTCTTCGCCCCAGAGCACGTCGACCTCGGCCGACGGTTCCGTGAACGGGAAGTAGGAGGGCCGAAACCGAAGCTCGGCCTTGCGCTCGAAGAACGCCTCGACGAACTGGTGCAGGATTGCCTTCAGGTTGGCGAAGCTGATGCCGCGATCAACGACCAGGCCTTCCACCTGGTGAAACATCGGCGTATGGGTCTGGTCCGAGTCGCAGCGATACACGCGGCCCGGCGCGATGATCCGGATCGGCACGCCCTCCGATACCATCGAACGGATCTGTACCGGCGACGTGTGCGTCCTGAGCAGGTTACCGCCCGGGAAGTAGAACGTGTCGTGCATCGCCCGAGCCGGGTGGTTGTCCGGGATGTTCAGAGCCGTAAAATTGTGGAAATCGTCCTCGATCTCCGGCCCGGAACGCACGCCGAAGCCCGCGTTACGGAATATCTCGTCGATGCGGTGCATCGTGCGCGTGACCGGGTGACGACCGCCGATATCGGCGCCGCGGCCCGGCAGCGTCACGTCAACGGCATCACCCGCGAGTTTCTCCTCGAGCGCTGCGGATTCGAGCGCATCGCGACGCGCGTTGACGCGCTCAATAAGCTCTTTCTTGGCCTGGTTGATTGCCTGCCCGGCGGCCGGTCGTTCGTCGGCGGACAGCTGACTCAGGCCTTTCAGGCGCTCCGTGAGCGCGCCCTTCTTGCCGAGGTACTGCACACGGGCAGCATCGAGGGCTGCAAGATCGACCGCTGCGTCGATCTCGGACGCAGCTTGCGCTACGAGCTCGTTGAGTGGCTGCATACCGATCCCTCGGCCGCGGCGCAGAGCACCGCGGCACCGGGAATAATCAGGCGGCGTCGGCCAGTGCGGCCTTCGCAGCTTCGGCGATCGCGCCGAATGCCTCGGGATCGTGCACCGCGATGTCGGCCAGAACCTTGCGGTCGACCTCGATCTCGGCGCGATTCAGGCCGTTGATCAGCCGGCTGTACGACAGGCCGTGCAGGCGTGCGGCCGCGTTGATACGCGTGATCCACAGCGCACGGAACTGGCGCTTGCGCTGACGGCGATCGCGATACGCGTACTGGCCGGCTTTGATGACGGCCTGCTTCGCGGTCTTGAACAGTTTGCTGCGCGCACCGTAGTAGCCCTTCGCTTTCGAGAGGACTTTCTTATGGCGGGCTTTGGCGACTACGCCACGTTTTACTCGTGCCATGTCTCAATCTCCTCCTAGCTGAACGGGAGCATGCGGCGCACGCTCTTCTGGTCGGCATCGGCCACCTGCTTGGTCATACCCAGCTGGCGCTTACGCTTCGACTTCTTCTTGGTAAGAATGTGATTGAGGTGGGACTGGGCGCGCTTGAAGCCACCCTTACCCGTCCGGCGGAAGCGCTTGGCAGCGCCCCGGTTCGTTTTCATCTTCGACATTGTCGTCTCCACTTGAAAAGCCATGCTCCGTACCGCGCGAAATTGCTACGGCCATTGCAGGCGGGAACGTTTTGGCAACCGGGCACTTTGCCCGATGCCGGTTTACATCCTTGGTTTGACGGCGCGGGCCGGGCCCTGCGCCCGGCATTTACCGTTTCTTCGGTGCAATCACCATGACCATCTGCCGACCTTCCATCTGTGGCATCTGCTCAACGGAGCCGTACTCTTCCAGGTCATCCCTGACCCGGGCCAGGAGCTGCGCGCCCAGTTCCTTGTGCGCCATTTCCCGACCCCGAAATCTCAACGTAACTTTTGTCTTGTCCCCGCTTTCGAGGAAAGCCACAAGCTTACGCAGCTTGATCTGGTAGTCGCCCTCGTCCGTACCCGGACGGAACTTGATTTCCTTAACGTGAACCTGTTTCTGCTTGCGCTTGGCCGCCTGTGACTTCTTGTTCTGTTCGAACAGGTACTTGCCGAAATCCATGATTCGGCACACCGGCGGGTCGGCATTTGGAGATACTTCGACCAGATCCAGTCCTTCGTCCTTGGCCACATCGATGGCCTCGGGCAGCGGCATCACCCCACGTTGTTCTCCGTTCGAGTCAATGACTCGCACCTCGCGGGCATCTATTTCATCATTGCGCCGCACGCGCTTCGAAACTGCGATCCTGAAATCCTCCTACATTCAACAAGTTCCCGGCGACAGTCGGCCTCGACGGCAGTTCCATCGCGGGAACGCGATTCTATATAGCAAAAAGCCGGGACACAACCGTGTAAACCCGTATTTTTCCAAAAAAATCAGGTGTTTTGTTGGCCTGGCGCAACACGCTTGCGGGCCATTTCACCGGAAACGAAAAACGGGTCCGTTCGGACCCGTCTTCGAAACTGGTGGGCGATGGTGGTTTAGACTCGAATCGCCTTGATGGCGATTCTCGCCCCGCGGGCGCGCTTCGCGCGTCCAAAACGCTTTCGCGTTTTGTCGAACCACCGACCTCAAACCGCCGGACCCTTCGTCCGCGGTCATCAGAGATTGGTGGGCGATGGTGGTTTCGAACCACCGACCTCCACGATGTCAACGTGGCGCTCTACCCCTGAGCTAATCGCCCCAATTTCAGTTTGCCCTTCGGCCTCGGATGCCTAAGGCTTTAACCTCGCCCTGGTTTCCGGTCTTGCCAGCTTTCAGCTGCTGGGCTCCGATTCGGACCCCCCTGAGCTAATCGCCCCTTTTGTAGCTGACCCTACGATCACCGGGCCCTAAACGGGCCGGGATTTCGAGGGCGGCAAACGATACTCAAAGCCCATCCTGCAGGCAAGTGTTTTTAGCCGGCTTTCAGGTCCGAGATGCCGAGGCCCATATCCCGTATGCGATGGATCTCGTCCCGAAGCCTTGCGGCCTCCTCGAACTCGAGGTCGCGGGCTGCCTTCAGCATTTGCTTCTCGAGGGCCGCGGCTCGCTTCATGAGCTGCTCGGGCGACATCGAAGCGTATCGCGCACCCTCCTCCGCGGCCTTCTTCCTGGCCTGTTTCGGGCTCGGATAGGCGGCTTCCATGATGTCGGCGACCTGCTTGACGATCGTTGCCGGCGTGATTCCGTGCTTCTTGTTGTGCGCGACCTGGCGCTCGCGGCGACGTGCCGTCTCATCCATGGCGCGCCGCATCGATCCGGTCTCGTCGTCGGCATACAGGATCGCCGTGCCGTGGACGTTGCGGGCGGCGCGGCCGATGGTCTGGATCAGCGACCGGTCCGAGCGCAGGAAGCCCTCCTTGTCCGCGTCCAGGATGGCCACAAGCGACACCTCCGGCATATCCAGGCCCTCACGGAGAAGGTTGATGCCTACGAGGACGTCGAATTCGCCGAGTCTCAGGTCACGGATGATCTCCGTGCGCTCGACCGTGCCGATGTCCGAGTGCAGGTAACGCACCCGGACGCCGTGTTCCTGCAGGTAGTCGGTCAGATCCTCGGCCATCCGCTTGGTAAGCGTCGTGATAAGCACGCGCTCGTCGGCTTCCACGCGCCGTCGGATCTCGGACAGCACGTCGTCGACCTGCGTGCGCGCGGGCCGAACTTCCACGATGGGGTCCACGAGACCGGTCGGTCGAACCAACTGCTCGACCGTGTTGTCCGAGCGCTGCTTCTCGTAGTCGCCCGGCGTAGCCGAGACGTAGATGGTCTGCGGCGACAACCGCTCGAATTCCTCGAACCGTAGCGGCCGGTTGTCGAGCGCCGATGGCAGCCGGAAACCGTGCTCGACGAGCGTCTCCTTGCGACTGCGGTCACCCCGGTACATGCCGCCGAGCTGCGGCACGGTGACGTGACTCTCGTCGATGATCAGGATGGCGTTGTCGGGCACGTAGTCGAACAGGCACGGCGGCGGTTGGCCTTCCTGCCTACCCGACAGGTAGCGCGAGTAGTTCTCGATGCCGGAGCAGTAGCCGAGCTCCTTGATCATCTCGAGATCGAACATCGTGCGCTGCTCGAGGCGCTGTGCTTCCAGCAGCTTCTGGTGCTCACGGAGGTACACAAGCCGGTCCTTGAGCTCGACCTTGATGTGCTCACAGGCTTCCAGCAGGCGCTCTCTCGGCGTCACATAGTGCGTCTTCGGGAAGATCGTCAGCCGCGGCACGCGCCGCGTCACTTCCCCGGTCAGCGGATCGAAATAGCTGAGCGACTCGATCTCGTCGTCGAAGAGTTCGACGCGTACCGCATCGCGCTCGGATTCCGCCGGGAAGATATCGATAACGTCGCCGCGTACGCGATAGGTGCCCTGCTTGAAGTCGAGCTCGTTGCGCACGTACTGCAGCTCGGCCAGCCGCCGCAGCAGGCCGCGCTGGTCCGTGCGATCGCCCCGCACCAGGTGCAGGACCATGCTGAAGTAGGCCTCGGGGTCGCCCAGGCCGTAGATGGCAGACACCGTGGCGACGATGATCGCATCGGGCCGCTCGATCAGCGCCTTGGTCGCCGACAGCCGCATCTGCTCGATGTGTTCGTTAATCGAGGCGTCCTTCTCGATGTACGTGTCCGAACTCGGCACGTACGCCTCGGGCTGGTAGTAGTCGTAGTAAGAGACGAAGTACTCGACGGCATTGCGCGGGAAGAACTCGCGCATCTCGCCGTAGAGCTGCGCCGCGAGTGTCTTGTTCGGCGCGAGTACGATCGCCGGCCGCTGTGTCTGGTTGATGACGCTGGCCATCGTGAATGTCTTGCCCGAGCCGGTGACGCCGAGCAACGTTTGCCGCGCGAGACCGTCGTTGAGACCCTCGATGAGGCCTGCAATTGCCGGCCCCTGGTCGCCCGCCGGCGAGTAGCTGGAGACGAGCGTCAGCCGGTCTCGCTCGTCGACCTCGGTCTTCTTGGGCAGGGCTGTGGATTCACGTACCATCGGTCGTCCGTTTCGGAGGCAAGCCTGTGAGTGTATCAGTTTCGTCCCGCATGACCCGGGTCAAGCCGTCGCCAACCGGTGCCGTCCTGAGCCTGGCGACGAAACTCAAAGCCGAGGGTCGGGACATCGTCGACCTGGGTGCCGGCGAGCCCGATTTCGACACGCCGGATCACATCAAGGCAGCCGCGCAAAAGGCCATCGTAGACGGTCACACAAAGTACACGCCGATCGACGGCACTGCGGATCTGAAGGCCGCGATTCAACGCAAGTTCGAACGCGAGAACGGTCTCGACTACGACGCCTCGCAGATCGTCGTATCAAGTGGTGCCAAACAGTCGCTATTCAACCTGTGCCTTGCTGTGCTCGGACCCGGCGACGAGGCAATAATTCCCGGCCCGTACTGGGTGTCCTACCCCGACATGGTCAAGCTCGCGGGCGCCGACCCGGTCATTATCGACACCGGAATCGACGCCGATTTCCGGATCACGCCCGCGCAGCTCGAGGCGGCCATCACGCCGAAGAGCCGGCTGCTGGTTCTGAACAGCCCGAGCAATCCGACCGGTGCCAGCTACACGAGGGCCCAGCTCGAGGCCCTTGGTGCCGTTCTCGATCAGCATCCGGATATTGTCGTCGTCGCGGACGACATCTATGAGCACATCTACTGGGCCGACGAGCCGTTCACGAGCTTCGCAACCGCCTGCCCGGGGCTTTTCGACCGCACAGTCACAACGAACGGTGTCTCCAAGGCCTATGCGATGACCGGCTGGCGAATCGGCTACGCCGCGGGCCCTGTCGAGCTCATCAAGGCGATGAAGCTCGTCCAGAGCCAGAGCACCTCGAACCCCTGCAGCATCTCCCAGGTTGCGGCCACGGCCGCACTCGACGGCGACCAGGCCCCGGTCCGCGAGATGGCGGCGGCCTACAAGGCCCGTCACGACTACTTTGTAGCCGCGCTGGATGCCCTGCCGGGCTTCGAGTGCCGGGCTGCCGAGGGCACCTTCTACGCGTTTCCGAGGGTCGCCGGGGCCTTGGAGACGACCGGAATCGCCGACGACACGGCCATGACCGAGCGCCTGATCGACGAAGTCAGCGTGGCCTGCGTTCCTGGCGCGGCCTTCGGCGCGCCGGGCTACCTGCGGTTTTCCTACGCCTGTTCGCTCGAGACCCTCAAAGACGCGGTAGACCGCATAAAACGGCTGCTAACGGCTTGACTTCCCTAAGGTCCTGACCGAGAATCCCGGCCCTCGCCAAAAGGCTCAGGGCACCCGCCCTGCACACCATTCCCCGGTAGCTCAGTTGGTAGAGCGGTTGACTGTTAATCAATTGGTCGCTGGTTCGAGTCCGGCCCGGGGAGCCAGATACGTAAACGCCCCTCTTTGAGGGGCGTTTTCGTATCTGTCACCCCGGGGGACTCACAGCGAAGGGCGTGTTTAGAGTCACTATCCTCGCCCTAAAGATCAATCCGCGATTGCCGGTGGCGTGTCCGCTCGATGTTGGTGGGCGGATTGGGTTCGAGTCCGGCC
>JASJBG010000025.1 GCA_030066625.1 Woeseiaceae bacterium | reverse complement strand
CAATGAGCTCACCAACCGACTCGCCGCTACAGTGGCGCGTGCGAAGAGCTCCATCCTTGTCGAGCTGGAAGAGCTGCAGCGTCGCGCCGACAGTCTCGAGCAGGAACTGGCAAAGGCGTCACAGGCGACCGCCCACCGCAAGCTCATCGCACCGGTCGATGGCGTCGTTCAGCAGCTGTCCGTTTACACGATCGGCGGCGTTGTCACGCCGGCCGAGCAGCTGATGGTAATCGTGCCCGACGTACAGGAACTCGAAGTCGAAGCGCTCGTGCTGAACAAGGACATCGGTTTCGTTCGCGAGGACCAGGAAGCGGTCGTCAAGCTCGATGCCTTTCCATACACACGCTACGGCCACATCGATGCGGCCGTCGGCAACCTGAGCGATGACGCGGTGCCCTTCGAGGATCTCGGGCTCGCGTACGCCGCGAAGATCAACCTGAACAAAACCACGCTGATGGTCGAGGGCCGCGAAGTCGGCCTTTCGCCAGGGATGGCCGTCACCGTGGAAATAAAAACCGGCAAGCGGCGAGTGATCGAGTTTCTGCTGTCACCGCTGCTTCGTTACAAATCCGAAAGTGCGCGCGAGCGATAAGTAAATACTGATTCAACAGGGGTTGGGGAATGCCTAGAGACAATTTGCAGAGCAGCATGCGCGAGGTTCTGGACGCGGCGTTGTTGGCGAAAGCGGCGTACGTGGAGCTATTGCCATTCACGTGGGGAGACCGGGATTTCCTTATTGCACAGCTCGTAGGCTCAGAGCGATTCACTCAATCGGAGGCCGAGTACGTCGCAGATCGTTACGAGCTTGTGCGCGCTATCAACATTGTCGACGAACCCATTGCGGTACGGGTTGGTTTTAATTCGTCCCTATGGCGAAAACTCGTCGAGCTCGAGAATCCTGACGGTGAATACATGATCGCCTTCGAGGGTACCGATGATCTCGTAGACCTATCCGCGGACGTACTGCTCGGGACGATCGGTTCCACAGTCGGGCAGTCCGGGGCGCTCAAGGCATGGATATCGAGGCTGTTCACCACGCCGAGCCTTGGGGGGTACGACCTACTCAGCTTTAGCGACACGATCGATCTGACGGGGCATTCGCTCGGGGGGCACCTCGTTCAATACGCAGTCGGCCAGTACCAGGCAACCGGAGGTGACCCACTCGATGGCGTCCCACGGAATACATTCGCGGATGGGTACACATTCAATGGTGCCGGAATCGGGGGCAACCCTGCGCTGCAGCTCGGAGTGCCCACGCGATTGGACCTAAGGAACTGGTTCACGACAACGCTGACCGGAGTGGAGATCTACGGGTTTCTGGAGACCACGTACACCGTCCTGTCCGGCAACTACCTGTGGAACGACGGCAACTTCGGTATCGAGAACTACATCAGCAATGCCGGTCTCGATTTCGTGCCGACCTGGCTAACAGGTGCGCGCCCGGGAGAAGACTACCGGATCTTCACAGAAGACCAGAGCGAACGAGGTTTTCTGGGCCCGGCGAAAAATCACACCATTGCACCGCTCGTTGATGGTCTGTTCGTCTACAACATGTTCGAAGGCTTTGCCGGCGTTGATGCGAATGGCATAACTCAAGTCGACCCAATCAAGATGCGCGACATACTGCTGGCGAGTTCGAACAACGCGTTCGAGAGTCTCGAGCGGGTCACCAATCACGTACGGCGTCTCCTGCTCCCGAGCGCGGTGACGACGCTGCCCGGGGAAGCCAACCCCGATCTCACAGAATCCTCGGACGGGACATTCGAGGCTCTGGCAATCGGAATCGCCGCCGAACTCGAGGCTAATCCCCGGGCAACCGAGCTCTATTCACTCTATCGGCTCGGTGAAAGCAACATGCGATTCTACGCGGACGAGGATTCGGACAGGGGGCTTGCGTTTCGAGTTGCAATGACGCTTGGCCAGCCCTTCGTTCTCGAAGGTCTCGACTATCAGAACGTTTTCAATGGCGATGGCAGATACAACCGGGATAATTTTTCGGATCAGTATCTCGACGACCTCGCCGCAATGGCGTTTGCCATCTTCAGAGCTAACGCAAAGGACGTGGTCGACGGTGAGCGAATCGCGAACCGCCTGGATATCCGCTACTACGAGTCACGCCTGAACGACGAGCGCGACCGCACGGTCCTCGTGTCGCCAATAGATCCGCCGCCGCTTTCAGAGACACAACAGTTCCTTTTCGGTAGCGAAGGCGTTGATAACTTCACGGGTGGAGACGAAGCGGACTCTATCTACGGTATGGGCGGCGATGATGTGCTGGTTGGCGGCCTTGGAAACGACTTCATCGAAGGTGGGGCCGGCGACGATGACATAAGCGGTGGCGAAGGTTACAACCAGCTGTTCGGTGGCGCAGGAGACGACACCTACCGTGTGAGCCTCGAAGAAAAAGCGGACATTACCGATCTCGATATTCTGGGGACGATCCTGGTCGAGCGGGAGGACGGCACGTTTCATGAGCTCGGCTCGCAAACTATCATCCAGACCGCCGTTGGTTCCAACATCTACCGCGACAACGAGAACTTCACGTATACGCTGGATGGCACAAAGCTGTCGGTCCGTTCGCCGGACGGTGCGCTGATCACGATTAACGATTTCGATCCTGACCTCGTGCCGTTAGGTATCGACCTGGTTGATTTCCTGGGTGTGGACGTCCCAGCTGACACGCCGATCTACAACGTCGACTACAACAATTTACCGTTCGAGTTCGTAACGGACCAAGATATCGAGACATTCGGACAGTACGCGCTCGGTCTGCAAGATTGGTACAGCCCGGGGAACTGGTTCAACCGGCAAGACACAGAAGTCGTCAACGTCGTCGAAGTCATTAGGACACCAGCTTTAACGCCTTTTGTTACGCACGTAGGCGGCTTCGGTGACACTTATATGTACGGCGACAATGGCTTCAATATCCTCGCCGACGACGGGACTACGTTCTTTACGGGTTCCTACAATATGGGGCCCAGTGTAGGAGACGACGTTATCTTCGGCGGCGGCGGCGAAGACTGGATCCGTACGAATGGCGGTGATGACTACGTCGAAGGTGGTCCGGGCGATGACAAGATCATCGACAGTCACGCGGGCTTCGACGTCAGCCAGGCGATAAACGGCGAGCCAATCACATTCTTTGATTATGGTGACCTGTCGTGGGTGTCGACGGAGGGCAACAGCAGCAACGACAAGCTATTTGGCGGCGCCGGCAACGACTACATCGTAGCGCATGGCGGCAACCAGGTAATGGATGGCGGCGCTGACGACGATGAACTGTATGCCGGCGCTGGCGACGACGTGCTAATTGGGGGGAGCGGTAACGATATCCTCGGCGGTGATACCCGCATCTTCAACAATATCTTTCAGATGGTCCCTGGAACCGTGCCCGCGGATTTCGAATTCGAATTCAATGGCGACAACCTGAGCTTCGACGCGACGGATCCTGCGCAGTGGGGTAACGATACGCTCGACGGCGGCGAGGGCGACGATACGCTCTACGGAGGCGCCGGATCCGATTCCCTGATCGGTGGGCCGGGCGACGACCGGCTTCAGGGCGACTTCGTCTTTGCATTTGACGATCAACGACCCGGCTTGCTGTCACGGATACCAGACCCGATTTCTATTCACGGCGATGACATCCTCCTCGGCGGTCCTGGTAATGACGTGCTGCTCGGGTACGGCGGCGAAGATCTCATCGAGGGCGGGGAAGACGACGACGTAGGGGCCGGCGGTCAGGATGATGACATCCTGCTCGGCGATGGCGGCAACGACGAACTTCAGGGCAACGAAGGCGACGACCTGCTGTACGGCGGCGATGGCAACGACATTCTGTTCGGCCAGGAAGACGAAGACGAGCTTTACGGCGAAGACGGCATGGACCAGCTGATCGGCGGTTCTGGTGACGACGTTCTTGACGGGGGCCTCATGGACGATGCGCTCTTTGGCGACGACGGTGACGACTTTCTCCTCGGTGGGGGCGGCGTTGACGACCTTCAGGGTGGGGCAGGAAACGACACTATCTTTGGTGGCGAAGGTAACGACCTGCTGTTTGGTGGGGCGGGCGACGACACCTATGTAATTTCTGGCGCTGACGGCCAGGATCAGCTGACGGATATAGAAGGCAACAACACCATCGAGTTCAGCTTTGTGCCGACGGATCTGTCGATCTCGCTCGAGAACGGCCTTTACTACATCGACTACGCGCCCGGCAGCTACCTGTTCATGGACCCGGAGACCTTCAATTCGATCGAAAGGATGAATTTTGACGGTGGCGTTACCCTGACGCCGGAGCTGTTCCGCGAGCTCACGCAGCCGGGAGGGTCCTCGGGAAGCAATATTTCTCTCGAGGCGGGCGCGAGCGTCTCAGATGTCAACGTGTTTGGCTACAACAACGACCTCGTCCTTGTCTACACGGGAACCGAAGCCGATTGGCTCGATACGTCTGCCTTCTCCGGTCGCGACATCATCTTCCAGGAGGTCGACGCAGAGCGGTTCGGATTTGATCCAGGGACTCCTGCGGTCGTCTTCAACAACTTTTACCTTGCACAGGCGCCGTACCTGACCTTTATCAGCGATCCCCAGAGCGGCTTCCGCGACCTGCTGGACGTCGGCTCAATTCCGCGGCGATACGAGAGCGGAATTAACGAGTCGCTGTCGACGGGCACAGACCTTGACGACACGTTCTCGGGCGGCGGCCGCATGGACATCTTCAACGGCCTCGGTGGCGACGACCTGATAGCCGGCGGCGACGATCCTGACACTCTGATCGGCGGGCCGGGCAACGACACGTATCTCTACTTTATTGGTGATGACGAGGACATCATCTCGGACGAGTCGGGATTTGACACGATTCAGTTCGGTCCGGGAATAACCCCGGCGGACCTGATGATAACGCTCGACATCGGCCTGTTGTCGGTGCGGATCGGCGATCCGGATGGGTACGACAGGATATTGATCGCCGAATGGGGGGAGGGCCCGGACAGCCCTATCGACCAGTTCGTTTTCGACGACGGCACAGTCCTGAATGTTGACGACATAAACGCGCTGATCACCGGCAACTTCGCACCCGAGGTGTCAACCGCGTTGGCGGACGTCGAGATCGACTTCGAAACGCCGTTCTCGTTCTCGATACCGGTGGACAGCTTCACGGATGCGAACAGCGATCCCTTGACGTACACCGCGAGAACGACGGATGGCTCCCCGTTTCCCAGTTGGCTGTCGTTCGACCCGACAACCCAGACCTTCAGCGGTACGACACCGGATATAACGGGCGCGGATCAGTTCGACATCGTGGTTACGGCGTTCGACCTGGTTGGCCTGTCCGCGACGGACACCTTCACCTTCACGGTCGGCGCAAACCTCGTCATCGGCACCGAGGGTAACGACGTCCTCAACGGCGACGCGTTCGATAACCCGATCATTGGCCTCGGCGGCGACGATGACCTGTTCGGCGGTGACGGCAACGACTTCCTGCGCGGTGACGCAGGTCGTGACGATCTGTTCGGTGAGGCAGGTGACGACGTCCTCGATGGCGGTCTCGGCTTCGATACGCTCAATGGCGGCACCGGTAACGACACGCTCATAGCGGGCGAGAACGACGGTATCGGTGCGCGCATGTTCGGCGGTGACGGCGACGACCGCCATGTTGGCGGCGATGGTCGCGACCTGTTCGACGGCGGCGACGGTGCCAATACGTACGAGACCGGTATTGGCGGCAACACGGACACGCTCGAGTTCTACAACTTCGGCACGCACACGATCCAGTTCGGTCCGGGCGTTGATATCGCAGACCTGAGCGGGTCGTTTGAAGGCTTCGGCCAGACCTTTGACCTGACTATCAATTTCAATCCGCTGGATCTGGATGATTCGATCCTCATTGAGACGGTCTTCTTGCGGAGTGGTAACGATGGCACCGCTGCGGCAGCGACCTCTAGCAATCCGACCAACTATGTCTTCGAGTTCGATGACGGGCAGAGTCTGACGCTGACCGAGGTCATCGACATCGCGTTAACGCCGACCGACGGTGACGACTTCCTGTTCCCTGGACTCGACAACAACGCCGTATTCGGTGGAGCCGGGGACGATACGATCCTTGGCCGGTACTTCGGACCGAGCTTTTCGTTCGACAACGGCAATATGCTGTATGGCGAAGACGGGAACGACCGAATCACGGCCGGGGCCGGCGATGACTTCGCCTCGGGCGGCGCTGGCAACGACGTCATCAATGTCGGTAGTGGGGATGACATCGTACAGGCTGGCAGTGGCGACGATTTTGTTCGGGGCGAAGACGGCGACGACAACCTCGACGGCGGCGATGGCGCTGACATCCTGATCGGTGGCGAAGGGGTCGACATACTCGTCGGTGGTGCCGGCGATGACGAGTTGTTTGGCGACGCGCGTGCCGACCAGATCTTCGGCGGTGACGGAAACGATTTGATAAGCGGCGGTACCACAGCCGACTTCATCGAAGGCGGCGACGGCAACGATACGATCAGCGGTGGTGGCAGCAGCATCGACGCACAGGACATCATCCGCGGCGGCCGCGGCGACGATGTGTTCAATGACAATGTGCCCAACGGCATTGGCGGTGAGCGCTACCTGTACGATCTCGGCGATGGCAACGACGTCATTTCTGACCGTGGCAATCTGGATTTCTCGACCTTCCTGGTCGAGGACACCATCGAGTTCGTCAACGGCTCCGGCATTCAGCTCAGCGACCTGCAGGTCACCCGCGTCAACGACGATCTCGTACTGACGATATCGTCGACGGACAGCATCACTATCCAGAACTGGTTTGTGTCGACTGCGAACCAGATCGAGGAGTTCATCACCTACGACGATCAGGGCCAGCAGGTCGTGTCGACGGCGGCGGATATAGAAGCGCTGCTCGATGTCGTGAACTCGGCACCAACCCTTGATAATGCCATCGCTGATGAGAACGCGACCGAGGGTCAGGCGCTGAACTTCGCGATTCCGGTCGCTACCTTCAGTGACCCCGATGTTGGCGACATCCTTTCCTACACCGCAACACTGGTCGGGGGCGCTGTACTGCCGGCCTGGCTGTCGTTCGACCCTGGCACGCAGACCTTCACGGGAACTCCACCGAACAACTCCAACGGCAGCATCGATATCGAGGTGACTGCGACGGATGCAGGCGGGCTGTCCGCCAGCGACAGCTTTACGCTGACCATCGCGGATGCCAACTTCGCGCCGGAGGTGGCTAGCCCGATTTCCGATGTCAGTGTCGCGGAGGGCGACGCGCTCGACTTCACCGTGCCGATGGACACGTTCACCGACAGCGACGTCGGCGACAGCCTTACATACTCTGCACAGCTCTCGGGTGGGGGTGCTTTACCCACCTGGCTGGAGTTCGATGCGGTTACACGCAGCTTCACCGGCACGCCGCCGAACAACACGAATGGCGACATCGAGGTCGAAGTCATCGCGACGGACACCGGCGGCGCGTCGATCAGCGACACGTTCACGTTAACGGTCACGGACACCAACCTCGCGCCGACAGTGGACAACCTGCTCGCCGACCAGGGCGCCACCGAGGGAGAGGCGCTGAACTTCGCGGTGCCAGGTGACGCGTTCAGCGACCCGGATATTGGCGACTCGCTCACGTACTCGGCGCGTCTCAGCGACGGCACCGCGCTGCCGAGCTGGTTGCAGTTTGACGCGCTGACGCAGACCTTTACCGGTACGCCGCCGAACAACACCAACGGCAACCTCGACATCGAGGTGATTGCCACCGACAGCGGTGGCCTCACCGCCAGCGACGTATTCACGTTGAACATCGCCGATGCCAACTTCGCACCGACGCTCGACAATGCGTTGCTCGACCAGGGCGCAACCGAGGGCGCGGCGCTGAACTTCGCGGTGCCGGGTAACGCCTTTAGCGACCCGGACAACGGTGACTCGCTGAGCTACTCGGCGCGGCTGTCCGACGGTACCGCGCTGCCCGCTTGGCTGCAGTTCGACGCGCTGACGCAGACCTTCACCGGCACGCCGCCAAACAATTCCAATGGCAGCCTCGACATAGAGGTGATTGCGACCGACAGTGGCGGCCTGACCGCCAGCGATGTCTTCACGCTGAACATCGCCGACGCCAACTTTGCGCCAACGCTCGACAATGCACTGCTCGACCAGGGCGCGACCGAGGGCGAAGCGCTCAATTTCGCGGTGCCGGGCAACGCGTTCAGCGATCCGGATAACGGTGACTCGCTGAGCTACACGGCGCGGCTGTCCGACGGCACGGCGCTGCCGAGCTGGCTGCAGTTCGATGCGCTGACGCAGACCTTCACCGGCACGCCGCCGAACAACTCGAACGGCTCGATCGACATCGAGGTCATTGCTACCGATGCGGGCGGCCTCACCGCCAGCGACGTCTTCACGCTCAACATAGCCGATGCGAACTTTGCGCCGACGCTCGACTTCGCCCTGCTCGACCAGGGCGCCACCGAGGGCGAGGCGCTGAACTTCGCGGTGCCCGGCAACGCGTTCAGCGATCCTGACAACGGCGACTCGCTCACGTTCTCGGCCCAACTCAGCGACGGCACCGCGCTGCCAACCTGGCTGCAGTTCGACGCGCTGACGCAGACCTTCACCGGCACGCCGCCCAACAACTCCAACGGCAGCCTCGACATCGAGGTCATCGCCACCGACAGCGGCGGGTTGACGGCCAGCGACACGTTCACGCTGAGCATCGCGGACACAAATTTCGCGCCTAATCTCGACACCCCGCTCGCGGACGCCGGTGCGACGGAGGGGCAGCTCTTCACCTACACGGTCGCGGCGGACGCCTTCAGCGATCCCGACGTCGGCGATACGCTGACATACTCTGCACGTCTCAGCGACGGCACGGCGCTGCCGAGCTGGCTGCAGTTCGATGCGTTGACGCGGACCTTCACCGGCACGCCACCAAATGGCAACGTCGGCGATATTGATGTCGAGGTCATTGCCACCGATACCGGCGGGCTGACCGCGGCCGACACGTTCACGATCAGCGTAACGGACACGAACTTTGCGCCGGTACTCGACAATCCGATTCTCGATACGAATGCGACAGAGGGACAGGGCTTCAACTATGCTGTTGCCGCTGATGCCTTCAGCGATCCGGACGTCGGCGACACGCTGACGTACTCCGCGCGTCTCAGCGACGGCACGGCGCTGCCGACCTGGCTGCAGTTCGATGCGCTGACGCGGACGTTTACCGGTACGCCGCCAAATAACTCGAACGGCAGCCTCGACATCGAGGTCATCGCCACTGATACGGGTGGCCTGACTGCGAGCGACGTGTTCACGTTGAACATCGCGGACACGAACTTCGCACCCAACCTCGATACTCTGCTCGCTGACATCGGCGCGACCGAGGGGCAGGCGCTCAACTTCGCAGTGCCGGGCAACGCGTTCAGCGATCCGGACAATGGCGACAGCCTCACGTACTCGGCGCGCCTGTCTGACGGGACCGCGCTGCCGACCTGGCTCGAGTTCGACGCGCTGACGCAGACATTCACAGGCACACCGCCGAACAATTCCAATGGCGACATCAACATCGAAGTGATCGCTACGGACAGCGGCGGCCTGACGGCCAGCGACGTGTTCACGCTAACCATCGCCGATGCCAACTTTGCGCCGACGCTCGACAACGCGCTGGCCGACCAGAACGCCACGGAAGGCCAGGCGCTGAACTTTGCCGTACCGACGAACGCGTTCAGCGATTCGGATGCTGGCGATGTCCTGACGTACACGGCGCAGCTCTCGGGCGGCGGTGCATTGCCCGCGTGGCTGAGCTTCGATGCAGACACGCAGACCTTCACCGGCACACCCCCGAACAACTCCAACGGCGACATCAACATCGACGTCATCGCCACGGACAGTGGCGGCCTTACGGCCAGCGATACGTTCATGCTGACCATTGCCGACGCGAACTTCGCGCCGACAGTCGATAACGAAATCGCGGATACCAACGCCACTGAAGGCCAGCCGTTCAACTACGCGTTGGCGGGCGACGTCTTCAGCGACCCGGACATCGGTGACTCACTGACGCTGTCTGCCCGCCTGGCGGGCGGCGCAGCGTTGCCCACTTGGCTGATATTCGATGCGGCGAGCGGCAGCTTCACGGGCACGCCGCCGGTGGGATCGACGGGTGTTATCGACATCGAGGTCGTTGCAACGGACACCGGCGGACTGACCGCGGTCGACAGTTTCCTCATCACGATCGGCGACGGCAGCAGCGTGATCACCGGCACCGCGGGTGACGACATACTCGACGGCACTGCGCTCGCTGACCAGATGTTCGGCCTTGCCGGCAACGACATCCTGCGCGGCAACGACGGCGATGACACGATCGACGGCGGCACCGACAACGACATGCTGTTTGGTGGGCTGGGCGCCGACACGCTGCTCGGTGGCGACGGTGACGACGATGCCTACGGCGGCGACGGCAACGACGCTATCCAGGGTGGCGCAGGCAGGGACGAACTGCATGGTGACGCGGGAGACGACGACCTCAGCGGCGACGCCGGGCGTGACTTCCTGTTCGGCGAAGACGGCAACGACACGCTGTCCGGCGGTTCGGGCCGCGACGTCATGGAAGGCGGCCTCGGCAACGACACCCTCCTCGGCGGAACAGGCAACGACGTGCTGCGCGGCAACGAAGGCGAAGACCAGCTGTTCGGCAACGACGGCAATGACACGCTGCGCGGCGGTGCCGACAACGACACGCTCGACGGCGGTGACGGTGACGACAACCTGCGTGGCAACGGTGGCGACGACACCATCATCGGCGGTCTCGGTGACGACGCCATTCTCGGCCAGGGCGGGGCGGACACCATCCAGGGTGATGCCGGCAATGACACCATCGACGGCGGCGGCGGTCGCGACACGATTCTGGGCGGCGACGGGTTCGACCTGATCGCAGGCGGCGCCGGCGCCGACGACATCTTCGGCGGCCTCGACGACGACACCATTTCCGGCGGCGATGGCAACGATGAACTGCACGGCGACGAAGGCAATGACGTCGTTTCGGGCGAACTCGGCCGCGACAGCATCTTCGGCGAAGCCGGCGACGACATCCTGTCCGGTGGGGATGGCGATGACGTAGTACGCGGCGGCGACGGCAACGACCAGCTGTTTGGCGACGCAGGTGCCGACACGCTGCTCGGCGGTACCGGCGACGATACGATCGACGGTGGCGATGGCAACGACGACATTCGCGGCAACGGTGGCCAGGATACGATCGCTGGCGGTCTCGGAGACGACATGATCGACGGACAGGGCGGCGCCGATACCATCCAGGGCAACGCCGGCAACGACACGATCATGGGAGGTATCGGCAGCGACACCCTGTCGGGCGACGAAGGTGAAGACACCCTGATCGGCGGTGTCGGCAACGACGACCTGTTTGGCGGTCTCGACAACGACCTGCTACAGGGCGGCGACGGCAACGACACGCTGCGCGGGCAGGATGGAGACGATCAGCTGTTCGGCGAACAAGGTAACGATACGCTGATCGGCGGTGCGGGCGCCGATACGATCGACGGCGGCGATGGCGCCGACGATATTCGCGGCAACGGTGGCGGCGACGTAATCTTCGCGGGCGCCGGTGACGACACCGCCCTTGGGCAGGGCGGCGCCGACGTCATCGAGGGCGGCATCGGCAACGACACGCTTGACGGTGGCGGCGGTCGCGACACCCTGCGCGGCGAAGACGGCGACGATACACTGATCGGCGGGGCCGCTCGCGACAACCTGTTTGGTGGCGATGGTGCGGACGTTTACGTCCACGTCGTCGGTGACGGCAACGACATCATCGACAATCAGAGTGCCGACGCGGCGCTCGATCGACTCGTCATTAGCGGCGGCGCGACCACACTGGACCTCGGCTTCCGCCGTTCCGGCAACGACCTGTTCATCGACGTGGGCCCGTCCGGCCAGCGCATTCGCGTTGAGGACTGGTTCCTGTCGCAGTCGCAGGAAATCGACTTCGTTGAAACCTCGGACGATGGGGTCGTTCTGACCGCGGCCGACATCAACGCGATCATTGCGACCGGCGGCAGTACGCCGCAAAACGCGGTTTCCGCGACGAGCAGCAGTCTCGAATCGATCTTCTCTTCCATGGAAGATGACCTGGTCGCATCGATGCCGACGCCGAATACGAGCCGCAGTCGACCGCTGACCGGAATGTCCGACATCATGATGGCGCAAGCGATCGACAGCGAACAGGAGGTCTTTGGCCGCCCCTATCTGCACCAGCAGATGGAAGTCGCAGTGGCTTACGGGATGGACCTCGTTGCCGTGCGGGATGAGCCGCCAGTGGACCCCAACGATCGACGCGTAGCGCTGACCCGGCCGGGCACGACGCCAACCGCTACGAGCCTGCCGGGAATCTCGCAGGAATACGGCAGCCCCGGCAGCGTAGATAAAGGAACACGGGATGCGACGCGCTACACGCCGCCGGTTACCGGGAATGCGAGCCAGCCGGATGACTCGCTGGCGATGGGCACTCCCTACGACAACGGCGCGCTGCCGATACCCGACAAGACCGCGGATCCGTCGACGCCGCCTTCACCGCCGGCCGAAGATTCGCTGGCGATGGGCACACCGTACGACGCCGGCGCCCTGCCAGTACCTCCGCAGGACAAGGGTGCGACTATCGCACCGCCGCCGTCGCCTCCATCGTTGCCTATGGGCACGCCGTTCGACAATGGCGCATTGCCGGTTCCGCCGCGGGACAAGGGCGCGACGATTGCACCACCGCCCTTGCCACCGGTAGGAGACTCTGGCCCCGACAAGACGGCGCGACCCAGTGTTCCGCCGTCGGCAGAGGCGGGATCAGGGTTCGATGAGTTCCGCGCGTCCGTCGAGGAAGTCGATGCATCGACGCTGGCGAGTGCCGTCAATCGGCTCCGGCCGGTGGATCCGCTATCCGCGACGCTGCCGGGCGGCGGGATCGGCGTCGTCATGTCTCCGGAATACGCGGATGCCGAGGGCATCGAACAGACGCTGAACCGATTCGTGGACTCGATTGCAGGATTCACCGAGGTCGGGGACGGCGGTGAGCCGCGGATAACGCTGCACCAGGACATCGACGACGTGCATCAGAACATCGTTATACCGAGCTAGTCATTCAGTGCGCTGACTCTGGCTAGTCGTTGGACTTACGGAGGATCTTGATCAGTTCCGTGGCGAGTTTCGAGTCGATGATTATCCGCGACACGTAGCCGGACTGTATGGCGCGAATCAGCGCCTCTGCCTTGTGCGCGCCGACAGCAACCACGATGACACCGTTCCTGGTCTTGTCTGTCGAGCGGCTTGCGCAGCGGTACAGGTGGCTCGCACGCAGGGTTGCAAGGCGCGCGTTGAGTGCGTCGACAATCTGGTCGGCCGCGTCCTGCAGGGACTGTGTTGGTTGGGGCCGCGTGAGCAATATTCCTGCAATATCGCCGTCGATAATCTCTTTGAGGAGTCTCTCCTTCGTGACGTTCCTCTTCTGCCACTTCAGTGGCTTCGGGCGAGAGCGAATCCCGGATGCAGGCGCGAAGACAGGAAAGTGCGACTCCGCGTCCAGATGGTCCAGTCGACTTTTGAGATGACCGCCAATACCGGCAACGATCGTCGTCACTGAATAGGCGGGGGTTCGCGGACCAGCGTCACCGTCATCCTCCGGTCCGAATATTTTGACGTAGTCGGGAAACGCATTGTCCAGGTACTCGCGCAGCAGCGAGTGATGCGTCTCGTTGTAACCGAAGCCGCGCGGAAAGCGCATCGGTATGCAGTTCAGGTTGTAGATCGGGACGTTGATCACAGTGTCGCGTTTGAGAGCGCGGTTGACATCCTTGCTTAACCGCAGCGCCACATTTGTGGAAGAGAAGTAAGTCGCGTCCGGATTTGCCGAGATGATGCCGGATAGCGGCATGAACTCAATCTTCTTGGGTCGCTTCCTAAGCGTCCCAATGTGTTTGGCCGCAGGCGCAACCAGTTCGGAGATCGTGCCGCCCCAGCAGACGCCGACTCTCGCAGGGCGAGACTTTCTGGACCGGGCCAGCCACTTGGCAAACCGCGGTGCAGCCAACTGCGCGAACTCTGTCTCATACTTCTGCTGGATACCTTCGGGATATACGACCTTTACGCGGATGGGGGCGCGGTGAGGGTTCAGGGCCGACAGCGCGTCCCGCAGCCCGAGTTCGCCGACCAATTCGTCGACACGAGTCATGAACTGCGGGCCGTACTTATTGGCCTCGGTCGACAGATAGCGAACTTCTCGCTGCAGGAATTCGTTGTCTGTCAGGTATCGGGCAACGGTAGCCCTGGCAACGCCGAGTTTGTCGCCGATAAAGTCAATGCTTCGCTTGTCCGCCATCAAACGAGCTGCCGCCGCCTGGTACTGCTTGTATTCGACCGACCCCTTGCGGACACGTTTGCGTTCTTCTGCCATTTTCCCTCCCGTCCGGACACGGCCTCCGAACCAAAGCATGAATTGTTTCGTCTGCAATAAGTTTATGAGACATTATCTCATAACAAAGATAGGCTATTCCATAATAGCGTCGATCATGGTGAAATCGAATCCAAGGACTCTTGCATCAACGGACTAACGCAAAACCAAGGAGCCTATTTGATTAGCTGAACTGATATTCCTCGCTTGCGGGGGACGGGAGAGACACCATGCAACATACTATTCACGCCCTGTTTCAACTCGTGTTCATCACGTCGATCGCGATCGCATCGTCTGCGGCAGCACTGCTCATTACGGGCAGATCATCGCCGGATGCCGCTACCAGTGCCTGGGCCGTCGGCGCTGTCGCACTCGCTGGTTTCACGGTACAGACCGTCGCCGGAAAGTTGACTCTGTCTACGTACGCGCTGCGGTGGCTGCTGGACCCGCGAGCGGCTGCGGAGGGGCTCTGGATCGAGCGGACCGCAACGCCCGGCTGCAACGGCGGCGTGACCTACTCTCTGCTCTCGATCGAATACAACGCCGTCGACAATAGCTACGTCATTCATATCTGGAATTTTGACGAACACGGCCGCGAGTTGCGCTGGCTCTTCTCGACCCAGATCGACTTTGGTATCGGCAACAAGCGTGTGCTGTACCGCTACCAGGGACATCGCCTGGTTCGCTGTGCCGGCGCTAATGCTACCGACTCAGACCCGCTCGGGGCATACGCGCAGGAATGCCATGGATTCGGGTGGTTGGTTTTCTGCGGGAGCCGTTTCGGTAAGTATTCCTTTGCGCGCGGCGAGTTCATCGACTGTTCACTGCGCGCGTCGATCGATAATGGCGATGTAGTCAATCGCCCTGCGCAGATGCGCAGCATCGTCCTCCGGCGTGTTCGTAAACGCGAGATCCATCGAATCCTGAACGAGGACGTCAGCATGCGAGATCCGGAACACAGGATGCGAGGACGATTTTCCACTGGTCGTTACAGCGGAACCTACAAGAATCACGACCTTGCCCGTGTTGCCCTGGCGTTCCGCCGGGCGGCAATGTGCCAGGACCGCGATCTCGAGGCGAAGTCCCAGGATCACGATTGCGACAGTGACGCCCGGTAAGGGTCCGCCCGGCATCTACAAAAAGAAGGATCGCACAGAACCTCGCCGACCGGCGAGGTTCTGTATTATCGGGTCAGTCAATAACAAAGCCGCCGGCGCCTCGAAAAAGGAATCAGCCATGAAGAATCGACTCTTTCTCCTGTTGCTCACAATAGCCGCAAGCACGACAGCCACCGCCGACGTGCGCGTCACGCTCGACGAGTCAGCCGCGCGCGCCATCGCCGAGCTCGGCCTCGAGGTACCGGTAACCGGACGCGTGTTCGTCATTGTGTCGCGCAATACCGAGGAGGAGCCGCATCTCGGGACCGGAGTGACCGGTAATCCCCTCTGGGGCGTCGACGTTCGCGGCTTCTCGGCCGGCGATACTGCGGTCGTCGCTGCGGATGCCGATACGTTCCGCGGCTATCCGCTCGAAGACCTGAGCGCGCTGCCGCCGGGCGACTACGCCGTGCAGGCCTTCCTGAACGTCTACACGACCTTCAACCGCGCGGACGGGCACGTGCTCGAGGCGCACCTGAACAGCGGGGCGTTCCAGAATCCCTTCAAGGCGCCCGGCAATGCCAAGAGCGCGGTCGGCACGATCAGTGTCGGCGAGGGCGGGCTCACCGATCTCGAACTGGTCATCGACGAAGTGATCCAGCCGCCGCGGCCGCTCGCCGAGGGCGAGGTCCTGCAGCAGGGCAACTTCGAAGACACTGAGTGGGTCCGCTACGTCAAGATAAAGAGCGACATGCTG
Organism: Woeseiaceae bacterium; assembly: GCA_030066625.1. Classification (GTDB taxonomy): domain Bacteria; phylum Pseudomonadota; class Gammaproteobacteria; order Steroidobacterales; family Woeseiaceae; genus UBA1847. The sequence continues at coordinate 9,348 of JASJBG010000025.1, read as the reverse complement.
TCCGAGTTCTGGGGACAGGACATGTATATCGGTGCGAACATTCTGCTGCCGCCGGGCTACGACCCAGATGGTGACGAACGCTATCCGGTGCTTTACATGCAGGGGCATTCATCGGGCTTTACACCAATGCCGTGGGCGCCCGAGGAGTGGTTCGTGCCGGATTACGAGCCCAGTCACCCGGCGGTCGGGCCGCAGCTCGAAGGTTTCTATGAAGCCTGGACGGCTGGTGAGCTGCCGCGCTTCGTCATCATCACGTTCCGAGATGCGAACCCGTACTTCGATACGTCGTACTCGGTCAACAGTCCGAACGTCGGCCCGTACGGCGACGCACTGACCCAGGAACTGATGCCGTATCTGGAAAAGAACTTCCGGATTGTCGACGAACCATGGGGCCGAGTTCTCGCCGGGCGTTCGACCGGCGGTTGGGAAGCGGCTGCGATGATGGTGTTCTACCCGGACCTGTTCGCGGCCAGTTATCCGTGGGCACCGGACCCGATCGATTTTCGCAAGCTGATGCAGATCGACATCTACGAGTTCGACAATGCATTCTTGAACGAGCTCGAGTGGATCAAGACACCGTTGCCAGCGCAGCGCGAGACCGACGGGCTCGTCAACTATCATGTGGTTGACGAACATGCCTACGAGCACACCGTCGCGACCTTCGACCGCTCCGGCGGCCAGTGGGCGATCTGGCAGGCGCTGTACAGCCCGATCGGTGACAACGGCTACCCGGTGCCGCTCTGGGATCCGGAAACGGGCGAGATCGACAAAGACGTCGCCGCCCACTGGAAGGAGAACTGGGACCTGAGCCATATCATCGCTCGCGACTGGGCGACGCTCGGGCCGAAGCTCACCGGCAAGCTGAACTTCGCCGTCGGCCGCCGCGACAACTACTACCTCGAGCAGGCGGTCTACCTGACCGAGGAGCGCATGGCTGCTCTGGACAATCCGCCCGCCAACGCCACGTTCCAGTACGGCATCGGTGGCCGGCACTCGTGGATCGGCCATAGTCCCAACGATCCGTCGCAGCAGATGAAGTACCGCGAATTCATCGCCGTGATCGCGGACTTCGTTGCGGAGCACGCGCCGGCCGGCACCGAGACCGGCCACTGGCAGGTGTCATCGGATTAGGCCTCGAGGCCATGGGGCATACGACGGTAATGAAGTACGGGCGATCTGATATATACTAAGTGAACAAATGTTCGTTCTGCGTCCGGTTTCGGTCCGGCCGGCTCGACACCCCCGGAAAACAATAATTTAGGAGACGCCCCATGCCTCTCGTTGCCCGCTTTGCCCGATCGCTGCGGCTCGTCGTACTGGTTTCCACTCCGCTGTTCGTCATCAGCGCATCCTGTGCCCAGGAGGGCGGTGGCGCCGCGAACACGCACGAGGCGCTCGTAGAGCTCTTCCTGGACTGGCGCGAGTTCGAGCGTCCGCCGAACCTAGACGGTGCCCCGGACTACACGGCTGAGCGCTTCGCCCAGCGCTACGAGGAATTCGCCGACTACCGGGCGCGCCTTGACGCGTTCGACATCGATGGCTGGACTGTCGAGCACAAAGTCGACTGGCACCTCGTCAATGCCGAGATGAACGGCTTCGACTTCAACCATCGCATCCTCAAGCCATGGGTCCGCGATCCGGCGTACTACCAGTCGATCTGGACCTACCGCAGCGACGTGCCCGGCCACGAGGGGCCCACGCACCACGCCGTGCTGGAACTCTGGACTTACGACCTGCCGCTGTCCGATTCCGAGGAAGAGCGCATGATCTCGGAGCTCGCGGTCATTCCGCCGCTGATGGCGCAGGCGCAGCAGAACCTTACGGGCAACGCGCGCGACCTTTGGGTGGCCGGCATCCGCAACATCCAGCGGCAGCGCACAATTCTCGACAGCATGGCCGAGGACCTCGCGGACGAGGGCAATGACACGCTGATGCAGGCGATCGCGGATGCGCAGGTAGCCACCGACGAACTCGTGGCCTGGCTGCAGGCCGAGGAACCGTCGAAGGACGGACCGTCCGGCCTCGGTCGCGAGAACTACGAGTGGTACCAGCAGCACGTTCACTACGTACCGCTGACGTTCGAACAGGAGCGCTTCCTGCTGGAGCGCGAGCTCGATCGCTCGTGGTCAACGCTGAAGCTCGAGGAGCACGCCAATCGCGCCCTTCCAGAGCAGGTCGCGGCCGCGACGGAAGAGGAGTACAACGCCCTTGCCGAAGAATCGGTGCAGGAGCTTGTCGCGTTCCTCGACGAGCAGGAGATCATGACCTGGGAGCCTTACATGGAGCCGGCGTTGCGCGAACACATGGGTACGTTTGTTCCCGCGGACGAGCGCAACTTCTTCTGGATCGTGACCCACATTGACGCGTTACCGCTGTACTCGCACTTTTACCACTGGATCGAGCTTGCGCGCATGGACAACGAGCCGCACGAGAGCCCGGTACGGCAGGGATCGCTGCTCTACAACATCTTCGACAGCGGCAACGAGGGCAAGGCCACGGGCGTCGAAGAGATGTTCATGCACGCGGGTCTCTATGCGAACAACCCGCGTTCCCGTGAGCTCGTCTGGATCATGCTCGCCCAGCGTGCGGCCCGCGGGCTCGGCTCGCTGGATGCGCACGCCAACGAGATGACGATGGCCGAAGCCGGCACTGTGCACGTCTACTGGACGCCGCGCGGCTGGATGAACAATGAGCCCGAGCTACTGCAGTTCGAGCAGCACCTCTATCTGCGCCAGCCGGGCTACGGCACGAGCTACGTGACGGGCAAGTACCTGCTGGAGCGCACGCTTGCGCATCGCACCAAGCAGATGGAACTGGCCGGCGAGGAGTACACGCTCAAGATGTTCTTCGACGAGCTGGCCGCGGCCGACAGCATCCCGATTGCACTGACTCACTGGCAGCTGACCGGCGACGACTCGGACATCCGCAAGATAATGGACAGCCAATAAGGCGACCCTCGGTATTGCGCTGATGGGTTCGCCGCTCGAAGGCAAGGTCGTTCTCGTTACGGGCGGCGCCACCGGCATAGGTCGGGCGATCGTCGACGCGTTTACGAGCGCCGGTGCCACGGGCGCCGTGCTGGATGTGGCGGAACCGGCGGCGTTACCCGACGGCTGGCGATTCTGGCGCTGCGACGTGAGCGTGGAGGCTGACCTGAAGGCTGCCATGGACGATGCGGCCGGCAGCTTCGGTCGGCTCGATATCGTCGTCGCCAACGCTGGCGTCGTTCCCGAATGGAGCGAGAGCGAGAGCATCGATCTCGACGAATGGGACCGCGTGTTCGGGATCAACGTCCGCGGCGTAATGGCCACGATCAAGCACGCGGTTCAGCCGATGAAGCGCGCCGGTGGCGCTATCGTCGTGCTTGGCTCTTTGAATTCTCGCCGCGCGCACCCGCGCCAGTGCCTCTATACAGCTACCAAGCACGCGGTGCTCGGCATCGTCCGCGCGACGGCGCTGGATCTCGGCCGACACGGCATTCGGGTCAACGCGGTCGGGCCGGGACCGATCGCGACCGACGCGCTCGTCGAGCGCGTCGAGAAGCGAGCCGGGGAGGGGCAGCCGCCCGCCGCCGAGGTCCTCGAGGGCTTCGCCAACGATGCGGCGCTCGGCCGCATCGCAACGGTCGAGGACGTCGCCGCGACGGTCGTGTTCCTTGCCAGCCCCGGTTCCGCTGCTATCACCGGCCAGATCGTGCCGATCGACGGCGGCCTTCCCTGACCGGTGTCCGGGCCGAACGAACCCGGAAGCGGCGGTCAATACGACGTCGTCATCGTCGGTGGCGGCATCACCGGGATGTGCCTGTCCTGGTTCCTCGCGGAGTCCGGGCTTAGCGTCGCCTGTCTCGACCACGGGCGCGACTCGGGCAGCACCGCCAACGCCGGCAGCATGCACGTGCAGATGCAGAGCCGGCTCATCCGGCTGTTCCCGGATCGCCTGGAGGACTTCAAGCGCACGTTGTGGCTGTATCCGCTGGCGGTCGAATTCTGGCAGCAGCTCGCCGCAGACCTCGAAGACGATGTCGAGCTCGTTATCAACGGCGGCCTCATGGTTGCCGAGGACGCCGAACAGCTCGAGTCGCTGGGCAGGAAGTGCGCGATCGAGAACAGCCACGGCGTCAACACGAGGATTCTCGACCGCGGCGAGCTGCAGCGTATCGCCCCGTACCTGAGCGACCGGCTTCACGGTGCGTGCTACTGCGAGCACGAGGGCAAGGTCAATCCCCTCAAGGCGAACGCCGCGATTGAACACCGCGCGCTCTCGGCGGGCGCGGCCATTCATCGCGAGGTTGCGGTGCTCGGCATCGAGCAGGGCAAGCCCGGGTTCGACGTCCACACGAACAAGGGCAATTACCAGTCTGAGCGCGTCGTGCTCGCGGCCGGTTCCGGCAGCGGCGAGCTGGCAGGCGGCCTCGGTATTGACCTGCCGACCCGCGCCGAGCCATTGCACATGAACGTGACCGATGCCGCGGAGCCGTTGATCGAGCACCTCGTCCAGCACGCGAGCCGGCCGATTACGCTGAAGCAGCTTTACTCCGGGCACGTCGTCGTTGGTGGCGGCTGGCCTGCGGCCGAGGGTGACGGCGAGGCGCCGCCCGGCGTGCTCTCCGACAGCGTGCAGGGCAATCTCGAGCTTGCCTGCGAGATTGTGCCGCGTGTCGCGAGCCTGAGGCTCCTGAGGACCTGGGCGGGCGTGAATCCGCTCGTCGACCTCGTGTCCGTGCTCGGGGAGGCGCCGTCCGTGCCGGGCCTGTTCGTCGCCGTGCCCGGCGATGCGGGCTACACGCTCGGGCCGATCTGCGCGCGCCTGCTGGCCGACAGAATGCTCGACCGGCCCGTGTCGCAGCCCATCGATCAGTTCCGGCCGGAGCGCTTCTAGATGCCGGGCCGAGCTTTGCCTTACCTCGCGAATGGCGTACCATTAATGGACGTTTGTTCGTATTGCGAACGTACCGGCCTCGCATGAAAAAAAGACTCAAAAAACAATGCGCCGAGCACGGCGCAAGGCAGGTCTCGCGCCGCGATGTGCTTCGTGCAGCTGGCGCTGCAGCCGCAACAATGGCCGTCCCGGGACTCTCCGCGGCGGCGCCGACGAAGCTGCGCTGGTGGTCGACCCAGTCCTCGCCCGAACAGCTCGCCGCGTACCGCTACCAGATCGAGACCTTCGAGGCCGCGCATCCGGGCGTGGAGGTGGTGTTCGAACGCACCTCGGACGAGGGCTACGCGGCCCAGCTGGCCGCCGCGTTCGCGGGCGGCAACGTGCCGAACCTCGTCACCCACCTGCCGTCCTTCGCCGTCGCGGACTACTGGAATGCGGGCCTGATCCTGCCGTTCGATGACGTCATTTCGAGCATCGGCGCCGAACGCTTCAACGAGGGCGCGAATCGCGTCTACGAGATCGATGAGGGCGTGCACGCGGCGGCAGCGCTCGGCAACACGGCCGCGAACATGCTCTGGATTCGCACCGACCTGATGGAGAAGCATGGCGTCGATGCCATCCCGACGACCTGGGATGAGCTTCGCGACGCCTGCTCGCGTATGCAGGGTCGTGGCATCTACGGCGCGCCGCTGCCGTACGCGCGCAACAGCATGACCACGCTGGTCATCATCGGCTTCATTCACCAGGCAGGCGGCTCCGTGTTCTCGCCCGATCTCGAGGTTACGCTCGACAGCGACGAGGCCGAGAACGCGCTGGAGTTCTACGCGTCGATGCGCGAGTTCTGCCCCGCGGGCGCGACCGGCTATAGCTGGGGCGAAGCGCTCAGCGCGTTCGTGAGCGGTGCCACGGCGACGGGCCTTTACGCGGGCCGCGTGCTGATCAATGTGACCCGGCAGAACCCGCGCATTGCCGATCACATTACCTGTGCGACCTACCCGACGATTTCGGCCGACGTGACGCCCTGGACCTTCAACGACTTCCCGAGCGTGTTTATCCCGGCCGATGCAGCCGACCTCGACCTGACCCGCGCCTTCGCCGCGTGGCTGTTCGAACCCGAAGGCTACATCCGCCAGCTGCACGCAACGCCGGGGCACGTGTTGCCGGTCGTCAGCGACGTCGCGAGCGACGAGCGCTACCTGTCCAACGAGGTCATCGCGCGCTACCCGACCGAGATCGAACGCCTGTCGGCGGCTGCGGCAGCCGGTCAAAACCTCGGCTGGGAGACGACCGCGCACCCGAGTAACCCGCGCGCGGGTGCTGTCGTGAACAGCGGCGTCCTTGCCGAGATGGTGCAGCGCGTCGCACTGAATGGCGAGAAGCCACGGGACGCGCTCAAGACGACGGCGTCCAGGATCGAACGCATCCTGAAAGCCTGATGGAGAGTTCGACGCGCCCCGCACCCAAGGACACCGGACTCTCGCCGGGCACGCGTTCGAGCATGCTCGGCCTCATGCTGATTGCACCCACCGTGCTCGTGTTCTGCGCGGTCATCGTCTATCCGCTCATCTCGGCGATCTACCTGAGCCTGTTCTCGATCTACACGCCGACCATGGAGGGCGACTGGGCCGGGCTGTCCAATTACAAGGTGCTGATCCAGTCGGGCGAGTTCTGGCGCTCTTTTGGCAACAACCTCGTCTGGACCGTCGGCACGCTCACGCTGCAGATCGTGTTCGGCATCCTGGTCGCGCTCGTCCTGCATCAGAACCTGTGGTTTCGGTCGCTGGCGCGCAGCCTCGTGCTGTTTCCCTATTTCCTGTCGACCGTTGTTGCCGTGCTCGTGTGGCGTTGGCTGTTCAACGACCTCTACGGCGTGCTCAATCACTTCCTGATGTGGACGCGCATCATCGACATGCCGATCGACTGGCTGGGCACGATGCCGAACGCAATGATCAGCATGATTCTCGTCGGCGCGTGGAAGTACTTTCCATTTGTCGTCATCGCCGTGCTGGCGAGGCTGCAGACGATTCCGGATGAGCTGTACGAAGCCGCGACCATCGACGGCGCAGGCCCGGTCGCACGCTTCCGGGACATCACGCTGCCCCAGCTTCGCGAGGTCCTCGTCGTTATTATCCTGCTGCGCACGATCTGGGACTTCAAGGAGTTCGACCTGATCTACCTGCTGACCGGCGGCGGTCCCGTGATCTCGACGCAGACGCTGCCGCTGATGGTCTACAAGGAGGCGTTTGCTCTCAACCAGATGGGCAGTGCGTCCGCCGTCGCGGTCATGATGATGCTGTTCATGCTCGTGTTCATGTTCTTCTACCTGCGAAAGGCGGAGGACTGACCATGGCCGGGCAACGATCATTCGCTCGAAAGCTGATGTTCAACGCGTTTGCGTGGACGATCGTGCTGGTGATCGTGTTCCCGCTGATCTGGATGATCCTGACCTCGCTCAAGCCGCAGTCCGAGCTGTTCATGATTCCGCCCGGTTTCTTCCCGGAGCAGGTCACCTTCGAACACTACTGGCGGCTCCTGACCGAAACGCCGTTCCTGACCTACCTGCGTAATTCGACGGTGCTCGCGACCGCGACGACCCTGATCGTCATCATCATCGCGACGCTTGGCGCGCACAGCCTGACGCGGTTTGCCTATCCGGGGCGCGAGTTCCTGGCTCGCGCGGTGCTGTTCACGTACCTGCTGCCGTCGGTCGTGCTGATACTTCCGCTGTACTTCCTGATGATCAACGTCGGCCTCGGCAACACGCTGGCCAGCCTCGTCATCGCCTATACGACTTTCGCGCTGCCGTATGCGCTGTGGCTGCTGCGCTCATTCATGGCGGGCATCCCCGACGACCTGGAGGCGGCGGCGATGGTGGATGGCGCGAGCCGCATGCGGGCATTCGTCGATGTGATCCTGCCGCAGGCCCTGCCGGGCATCATCTCGACGGCGCTGTTTACGGCGATCCTCGCCTGGAACGAATACCTGTACGCGCTGGTGCTCGTGAACAGCGACGACGTCCGGCCGCTGACGACGGGCGTCATGAGCATGCTGGTCACGTCTTTCAACATCGAGTGGTCGCTGCTAATGGCGGCTTCGGTCATGATGAGTGTGCCGCTCATCTTTGTGTTCGTGTTCCTGCAGCGTTACCTGACGCGCGGATTCGGCGCGGGAGCGGTGAAGGGATGAGCGGAATCAGCGTACAAGGCGTCAGCAAGTCCTTCGGCGACGTGCAGGCGGTACAGGCGATGGATCTCGAGGTCGCGGAGGGTGAGTTCGTCAGCATCCTCGGGCCGAGCGGCTGCGGCAAGACGACGCTGCTGCGCATGCTGGCAGGGCTCGAATTCCCGACCGAGGGCCAGATCTCGATCGGCGGCCAGGTCGTCAACGACAAGAGCCCGGCGGATCGCGACATCGCCATGGTGTTCCAGTCCTATGCCCTGTATCCGCACATGACGGTGGCGGGCAACATCGAGTACCCGCTGAAGAAGCGCAAGGTCCCAAAGGCAGAGCGCGAGGAACGCATCCGCCAGGCCGCGGCGATGCTCAAGCTCGAAGATCTCCTCGGCCGCAAGCCCCGCGAGCTCTCGGGTGGTCAGCAGCAGCGAGTCGCGCTCGGCCGCGCCGTCGTTCGCGACCCGGCCGTGTTCCTGATGGACGAGCCGTTGTCGAACCTCGACGCCAAGCTGCGTTCGCACATGCGCGCGGAGCTGATCCAGCTGCATCGCCGCATCGGCCGAACGATGATCTACGTGACGCATGACCAGCTCGAGGCCATGACGATGTCCGACCGCATCGCGATCATGCACGAGGGGGCGCTGCAGCAGTTGGCGACACCGAAGGAAGTTTACGCACGGCCCGCCAATGCGTTCGTCGCCGGCTTTATCGGTATGCCGCCGATGAATCTGGTCGACGCCAAACTCGACGGCGACGGGAATCTGAGCGTGTTCGGTCGGCAATACCGGTTTGTCGCCAGCGACGGGCCGGGGCACTCTGGTGAGCAGACGGTGAAGGTCGGGTTTCGGCCGGAAGACGTCGTGCTGCGCGACGATGGCGAGGCGGCCAGGGTCGCCATCGTCGAACCGACCGGTCACGAGGTCATCGTCGTCTTCGAGATCGACAGTGCGCGCATCGTCGGCCGCGTCAGCCCGGAGCTCGACCTGAAGGCCGACGACCAGGTTCGGCTGGCGCCGCGTGTCGAACGTATCCACGTGTTCTCGGGTACCGACGGTGACCGCCTGGGCGGCGTGCACAGCGAGGGGTGAGCGGATGAACAGGGACAGCGTGGACTGGTGGGGGCCGATGCCGGCCGTCATTACGCCGTTCGATGCCGACGGCAAGATCGATGCAGCGGCGATGCAGGAGAACGTCGACCGGCGTAATGACGGCCGGCATCGGCCCCCACCAGTCCACGCTGTCCCTGTTCATCCGCTCACCCCTCGCTGTGCACGCCGCCCAGGCGGTCACCGTCGG
>JASJBG010000185.1 GCA_030066625.1 Woeseiaceae bacterium | reverse complement strand
ATTGCATTCCTGCAGGTAGCTGTCGTCTCGGAAAAGCTCGTCGGCTGGCATGTCCTGTCCTCGTTCATTCGACGCGGCTCATGGTACACGCTCCGGCAGCGTAGGTGCTTTCCATAACTGTGCGTTGCCGGGGGTTCGACTATAAGTTCAGCGATGGCCGAGCAACCCGATATTGACGCGCTCATCCGTGAGCTCGAGCGGATCGTGACACACGCGAGCGAGCTCGAGGCCCGGTTCGCCGACGCGCTCGAGCGCGTGCATCCGCAGTTTGCCGACGGTGCGCGCAACCTGATCGCCTACGTGGCGATGCGTCATGTGGACATCCGTGAGGTCCAGAAGCAGCTTGCGCGGCTGGGCCTGTCGTCGCTCGGGAGCGCGGAGCCGAGCGTACTGGCATCCATCGAAACCGTGCTCGGCCTGCTGAAGGCCATTGCGCATCGCAGCGACTTCGTGCCAATGACCGACGTGGATCGTCTCGAACAAAGCGAGCAGCGCCTTCGCCGACATGTCGCTGACGTTCTCGGGCCGCCACGCGGCAAGCGCGAAACACGGATCATGGTGACGCTGCCGGCGCGGGCCGCCGGCGCGCCGGAGCTGATACGCGCCATGTTGAAAGGCGGAATGGACATTGCGCGCATCAACTGTGCGCACGACGACGAGGACACATGGCGGCAGTTGGTGGACAACGTTCGTAGCGCCAGCGCCGAAACGGGCCGCTCCTGCAGGATTGCCATGGACCTTGCCGGGCCCAAGATGCGAACCGGCGACATGCGACCGGGTCCGGGCGTCATGCGCTTCCGGCCGAAACGCGATGCGTCCGGCCGCACGCGGACGCCCTGGCGCGTCAAGCTGGTTCCCGAAGAGGACTACCTGCTGCGGCCCGATGTCTCCGTCATACCGGTGACGCGTGCCTGCTGCGAGACGGCCGCGGTCGGTGACACGATTCGATTCTCGGACGCACGCGGCAAGCACCGCAGGCTCCGGGTCATCCGCAACGACGACCGCGGCGTCGTCGCCGAATGTGCCAAGACGACGTACCTCGCCAGCGGCACCCGGCTGGTCCTGGAAAGCGCCGAGGGCAGGGAAACCGAATACAAGGTAGGTACGCTGCCGCCGACCGACAACCCCATCGTCCTGTACGAAGGGGACGAGCTCGTGCTGCATGCCCGCGCGACACCCGGCGAGCCAGCGAGAACCGACGAGGATGGCAGCGTGGTTGCACCGGCGCACATTGCCTGCCGGCAGCCGGAGGTCTTTCAGTTCGTAGCCGAGGGCCAGGCGGTGCTATTCAACGACGGCAAGATCGAAGGCGTCGTTCGCTCGCGGTCGGACGACGAGCTCAGCATAGAGATCACTCGCGCAAAGCGTCGCGGGAGCCGGCTTCGCGCCGACCGGGGCATCAACTTTCCGGACAGCACGATCATGATCGGCGGCCTGACGGCGACCGACCGCAAGAACCTGGGCTTTGTTGCGGCCAATGCCGACGCCGTGGGCCTGTCGTTTGTGCGCTCGCCCGAGGACGTCAGGGAGCTGCACGCCGCGCTGGATGAGCACGGTGCCGACGATCTCGGCGTCATTATCAAGATCGAGACCGTCGCCGCTTTCAACGACCTGCCGCGAATCCTGCTGGTGGCGATGCAGCGGTATCCGGCCGCCATCATGATTGCGCGCGGCGACCTCGCGGTCGAATGCGGCTGGGAGAGCCTCGCCGAGCTCCAGGAGGTCATCCTGTGGATGTGCGAGGCCGCCGAGATGCCCGTGATCTGGGCGACACAGGTGCTGGAGCACGAGGCCAAGACAGGGCTGCCGTCGCGCGCCGAGATCACCGATGCGGCCATGTCACAGCGCGCCGACTGCGTGATGCTCAACAAGGGCCCGCACATCCGGGCCGCCATCAAGACCCTCAACAAGATCCTCTCGCGGATGCAGGCACACCAGCACAAGAAGTCCCCCACGCTGCAGAAGCTGGGCATCTCCGACCTGTGACGCAGGGCAAAAGGGCGTTGCGGGCGCCTGCAACGCGCCCTGATTGACGGTCAAAGCCTCCGGGTCAGTTACCGCAGTGCGGGCACTGGCCTTTCAGCACTTTGACGATGTAGTGGATCCACACGAAAAACAGGGCGACGTTGCCCAGGAACAGTGCGGTCCAGAGGAGGGTGGCACTCATGGCCGTGTCTCCGAATATGCCCACATTATGTATCGTCCGGGCCGGTCTATTATTCAGTGACGGGTTTCGCTTTTCGCGGCAACGGGCGCGACGATGAGCGCAAAATGTGACACAGGCGTGGTTTTTGTCCCGCCTGATGCCGCCAATCAGTGCAGTTTGACCTCGGCGCGAGTGGCCTTGTAAATACGGTCGCCGAGCATGATGAGCAGCGCCGAGAACGTCCCATGCACCGTCGCCTGGTGCATCCGGTACAGCGACAGGTACACGAGGCGGGCAACCCAGCCTTCGACGAAGACGGTGCCGCGGACGAGGTTGCCCATCAGGTTGCCGATCGTCGAATACTTGGAGAGGCTGACGAGACTGCCGAAATCGCGGTAGACGAAACGCTTCAGCGTTTTTCCCTTGCGCTGCGCGTGCATGTTGCGGGCGGCGATCGATGCCATCTGGTGAGCGGCCTGCGCGCGCGGCGGCACCTCGGTACCGTCTTCGGTAAAGCAGGCACAGCAGTCGCCGATCGCGAACACGGACGGGTGGCCCTTGACGCTCAGGTCCGGATTCACCTCGATTCGACCGAGCCGGTCCGTCGGGAATCCGCATTCCGCGACCCACGACGGCGCCTTGACGCCGGCCGCCCAGACGCTGATGTCGGCCGGGATGGCCTCGCCATCGCTCGTAATGACGGCATCCTCGCGGACTTCCGAGACCCGCGTTGCGACCCGGACGGTGACGCCGATGCGCTCGAGTTCCCGCTTCACGGAGACGCCGATGCGGCCGGGCAGTCGCGGCAGCAGCCCCGGCGCTGCCTCGATGATGCAGACAGCGAGCCGCCCCGGCGAGAAGTGCTCGAAGCCGTATTCACGCAGGCGCTCGACGACGTTGTGCATATCGGCCGCCAACTCGACGCCGGTTGCACCGCCGCCGACAATCGCTACGGAAAGGGTCGACAGCGCGTCGTTGCGCGAGTTGACCCGATGCAGCTCCGCCGCGAAGTGCTTGTGAAAGCGCTCGGCCTGTTCGCGCGAGTCCAGCTGCCGGGAATGCTCGCGAACGCCGGGGATGCCGAAGTCATTGCTCAGGCTGCCCACCGCGACGGCGAGCTTGTCGAAGCCAATCTCGCGGCCGGGCATCATCTCGACGCCGACGTCATCGGCCACTGCTGCCAGCGACACGGTTTCGCGATCCAGGTCGATGTTGACGACTTCGCCAAGGATGAACTTGAAGCCGTGCTTCTTCGCGAGCATGCGGTAGCTCGCTTCGTCGTGATAGCTGTTCATCGAACCCGTGGCGACCTCGTGAAAGAGCGGCTTCCAGATGTGTGTCGGGTTCTTGTCGATCAGCACGACCTCGGTCGCGGCGTCGCGTCGGTAGCGGCGGCCGAGCTTCACGACGAGTTCGAGCCCGCCGGCGCCGCCGCCAACGACGACGAGTCGCGACAACGGGGCTGCATGGCGATCCGCGGCGTCGGCGCGCACGGTATGCGCTCCGCTGGCCGCGTCGAGTTCGAGCGGCGCGCGGTCCTCACGGAAATCGGCGGTTCGGGTCTCAGGCGTCGTGTTCATTGGCTAGCACCCCCTCTGGAATCAAATTAATAGTGTCTAATATTTGTCTAATAAATGTCTGAACGTTCGGTAACAGTTTGTATCGACGTGCCCGCGCCGTATCCTTTCTCACCGATGAAGCTATCGAGCTGTTTCGCAATCCTCGTCCTGCTGGCGAGCCCGCTGGCCGTCGCCCAGGAACCGGCATCGGCCAACGTCGACGACACCGCGAATATCGATACCGAGAGCAGCATGGACGTCGCCGAACAGCGCAGGCGGTTCACCGTGTCGGGAGACCTGCGGCCGCTGGTCAACTTCGCGGATATCGACTTTCGCAGCGGCAACGGCGCATCGGACCGCCTCGGCCTGCTTCGTTACCGGGCCAAGGCGTCCTTCGAGTTCATTGAAGGCATCCAGGTTGCCGGCCGGGTCGCCGGCCGCTGTTCAACGGATGACTGCGGCGCAGACTGGGTCTGGGATCGCGCCAAACCGACGAGCGTCGGCCTCGCACAGGGCCAGGCGACGTTCGACGAGCTTTACGTGCACTTCTTTCGCCGGGAGCGCTTTAACATCACCATCGGCCGGCAGCAGACGCGCTTCGTACTGCGCGGCGGTGTCTTCGCGCGCTCCCTCGACCGCGTCGACAGCAACAACACCAACGTGACCTGGACCGACGGCCTGCATGCGCGCTTCTTCCCGGCGAAAGGCTGGACGGCGCATGTCGTTGTACAGCAGAACGCGTCCGACGGTACGGGAAGCATTCGCCGCGGTCCGCTCGATTTCTCGACGAGCGCCGCGCGCCAGACTTATTTCGTCGCTTTCGAGAACACGAACACCTTGGGCCCGATCGTGCAGCGGGCGCTTGACGTGTCGTTCCTGCCAGATTCTCTGCTCGTGGACGGAGACCTGTCAGGCCGCCGCGAGGACTACTGGGGCGTTGTCGGTCGACTGGTCGGGCGCTGGCCGCAGCGGGCCGACGGAGTCCGGCTTCGCGCCGGCGTCGAGGTTGGTTATGCGCCGGAGCGGCCGACGGCCGACGCGCTCGGTCTCCAGTCGAGCGCGAGCGGGCTCGCCTGGAACGTCGTCGCGAGCCTCATGGATGTCGTGCCGAATCACAGCATTGCGATCAACTACGCCCAGACGGGCGGCGGCTGGCTGCTGTCGCCGCAGTTCGGCCGCAACGAGGAGCAGTTCGAGCTCCGCTACCAGTGGCGGCCAGCAAAATGGCCGATGTTCGAGGCCCGCATCCGCTGGCGCGAGGACCTCGAACCCGTGACGGACGGTTTGCGGGACCTGCGGGTGTTCGACGCGTTCGTGCGCCTGACCTGGCAGTTCGGCGGCTGAGCCAAACGAAGGCGCTTTACCTGATAGAATCGGCCGCGCGGAAACGCGACGATCCGACAACAAGCAAAACAACCAGGGGAGTAGCATCCATGCCTACCCATTCAAGCCTGGGCCCGCCGCTGGCGGGTCTGCTGGCGGCGCTAGCCTTCCTCGCCGGCTGTGAGAGCGGCCCGCGCGTCATCACGAACAGTGCGCCTGACTTCGATATCGCCGGGGTTCGTACATTCGCCTACATGCAGCCGCTGGGAACCGACCGCGGAAGTGTCCGCTCGCTGCTCAGCAACTACCTGATCGACTCGACGACGCGCGAGCTCGAAGCCGCCGGCCTCACGCGCGTCGACAGCAACCCGGACCTGCTCGTGAATTTCTTCGTGTCGACCCGCGAGACGATACAGTCACGGCCAACGACGTCGGCATCGATGCACCACAGTCGCGGCCGCTACAGCACGTGGCGGGGTTACAGCGTCGGCGTGTCGACAACCGAGGTCGTACAGCGAACCGAGGGCACGATCGCTGTCGATATCGTGGACCCGGCCCGCAACATGCTGGTGTGGGAGGGCGCTGCGTCACAGCGCGTGACCGACAGCACCCGGCAGAACCTGCAGCCGGTCGTCGATCGTGCGATCACCGACATATTCGCGCAGTTTCCCTGACAGGAGTCACTCATGAAAAAAGCAATGACTACGCTATTCGCGGCGCTCTTGACGCTCGCCGCCGGCCTTGCCTCGGCGGACACACTCGAACTTGCCGACGGCACGCTGCTCGAGGGCGATTTCGTTGGTTCTTCGAACGGCATCATCATGTTCAACACGGGCGAGGGCATCGAAGCGTTTCCGGAGGCCGAGGTAGTTGGCCTGTTCCTCAGCGCGGGCGTCCAGACCGCGGAGCGCCTGGCCGCCGAGGCGAGTTCCAGACAGGTAACGGTTCCGGCCGGTACGCGCCTCGTCATTCGCATGACCGACACGGTCGATTCGAGCCGTCACGGCTCCGGTCACCGGTTCCGCGGCCAGCTGGAGAGCGCGTTGGTTGTCAACGGTCAGACCGTGGTGCCGCGCGGTACCTTCGTACACGGTCGGGTCACGCAGGCGCAGCAGTCGGGTCGGGCGGTCGGCCGCTCGGCGCTGTCCATCGAGTTCACGGATTTCATGATCGACGACGTGCTGGTGCCGATCGCGACGGGCGAACTTTCTGCGCAGACGCAGGGCGAAGCCGGCCGTACGGTCGGCCGTACGGCTCGCGCCGCGGCCATCGGCGGGCTCATTGACGGCAGTTCGGGGGCAAGGACCGGCGCGCGCGTTGGCGCGGGCGCGTCCATCCTGACGCGCGGCTCCAACATCAACGTGCCGCGCGGGACGATTCTCGAAACGTCTTTGTCGGCGGCTCTCGTCATTACCCAGTAACGAAGGGCTACGGCCGGTAATGCAGGCCTAGCTGGAAAGCGACGTCGGGCGCCGAGTTGACCTTGATGTCTTCGGCGACGGCAATGCTCAGCCGCCACTGTTCGGAAAAGCGCAGGCTGCCGCCAACCGTCAGCGTGGCCGCCGTCTCGCCGAGTGTCTCAATCGCGGAGTCGTAGGCTGCCGTTCTTACGGTGGCCTGCGCGCGCAGCTCGACCAGCGACGATACGTTCCAGCCCATGCCGAACGACGCCTGGCCGACCAATTCGCGATAGCGGTCCGGGAGTAGATCCGGCTCGCCGATACGAACGGCACTGAGTCGATAAAAGCCGGTTAGCGATGGCTGCCCGAAGGCGTTATCGAAATCGCCCGCCAGCCCGACGGAAACGTCCGTGCCACCACTGCCGAGCAGTGTCGCTCCGTCTCCCGTCGGCAGCTTGACGCCGAAGCGCAGCGCATGCCGGGAATCCTCGCGGCTACCCAAGCGCCAGCCGGCAATGACGCGCACGTCACCGAGGCCGTTAGCGTTGTTGCTGAGGTCGAGCGTCGTCCCCTGCGTTTCGATATAGGTGAACTGCAGCACATCCTGCGGGCGAACTTCCCGGAATCGCCCCGGGAAGCCGAAGGCGTCGTGCCAGGAGTCAATCAGCGTGTCGAGGCCGCCCGACTCATGCCACAGGTAAGGGATCTCGATGCCGACCTCGAGGCGATCGCTGAGTCCAATGCGGTAGCCGAGTTCGAAACGCGTGGTCTCGCCGTCGAGCAGGATGGCTTCGCCCGGCGATGTCTCGATGATCGAGTGGCTCGCCGTCTGCACGAAGGTGTCCCAACGCTGCTCGCCGCGGCCAAGCAGGTTTGCTCCCTCCGTGCTGTCGGGCATGCCGAAGATGCCCGTGAACGGACCATTGTCATGATCGTTCAGCACGTCGGCGTGCAGAGACGTCGTGACGAGAAAGGCGGCAACGCCGATGAGTGGATGTCTGATGCCCATGCGGCCGCGAAGTGTCGCACATCGCGGCGGCATTTGTTGTGACATTGATTTTGCGTTCGGGCGTCAGGAATCCCGGGTCTGCCGTTCGTGCCTGGGTGCGACCGGCGTCGGCTCGCGGCCGATCAGCTCGGGGAGCCGGTTCGGCCTTGGCACATTGTCCTTGCGGAGCAGCTCCCAGTGGCCGAAGGAAAACGGCGTGAAATGCAGCACGTCGCAAACGTGCGCGAACGCTCGCGCGGCAAAGCCGGGCACCGGTATGCGCAGTATCGGTGCGTCGGTGTAGTTCTTGCGCAGG
>JASJBG010000184.1 GCA_030066625.1 Woeseiaceae bacterium | reverse complement strand
AAATAGAAACCGCTGACGGCCGCGGTCGGGTACATCGCGTACGAGTCCGTGAGCTCGAGGCCGATCTTTCGATCGACGTCGAGCAGCGACCAGAGCTTGCCCTTCTCCGTGTGGTCAGGGCAGGCCGGGTATCCGGGCGCCGGACGAATGCCGCGGTAGCGTTCGGCGATCAGGTCTTCATTGGCCAGCGACTCGCCGACCGCGTAGCCCCAGTGCTCGAGGCGCACGCGTTCGTGCAGGTACTCGGCAAGTGCCTCCGCGAGGCGATCGGCCAGCGCCTTCAGGACGATGGCGCTGTAGTCGTCGTTGTCGGCCTCGAAGCGCTCGACGTGCTCGTCGATACCGATTCCGGCCGTCACCGCGAAACCGCCGAGATAGTCGCCGACCCCGGATGCGACAGGCGCGACGTAGTCCGCGAGTGACTGCTGCGGCTGGCCATCGGGTTTCGCGCGCTGCTGGCGCAGGTGACAAAGCCGCGTATGCGGCTCGCCGCGCGCGTCGTCGGCGTACAGCAGGATGTCGTCTGCGCCGTCCGAGTTCGCCGGCCAGAAGCCGATGACGGCCCGTGCACGAAGCCATGCTTCGTCAATGATGCGATCGAGCATCGCGGTGGCATCGGCAAACAACGACGCGGCGGCCTCGCCGACGACCTTGTCGGTCAGGATCGCGGGGTACTTGCCGTAGAACTGCCAGGCGTTGAAGAACGGCATCCAGTCGATGTAGTCCCTGAGCGCCGCCAGCGAAATATCGTCGAAAACGCGGGTGCCGAGGAAGCCCGGCACCGGTGCCTCATAATCGCTCCAATCAATGCGATGGCGGCGCTCGCGTGCCTGCGACAGCGAAAGCTGCGGTGCCAGCCGCTTCTTGCCGGCATGCTGTTCGCGCCGGCGCGCGTTGTCCTGGCGGGTCTTGTCGACGAGGGCCGCGCGTGTGTCCGGCTCGACGAGCGCCTGCGCCACGCCCACGGAGCGCGACGCGTCCTTTACGTAGATGACCGGTCCTTCGTAATTCGGCTCGATCTTGACGGCCGTGTGCGCCGGCGACGTCGTCGCGCCGCCGATCAGGAGCGGCAGGTCCATGCCGAGACGCTGCATCTCCGATGCAACGTTCACCATCTCGTCGAGCGACGGGGTGATCAGGCCCGAGAGGCCGATCATCTGCGCGCTTTCCTGGCGCGCAGCATCGAGGATCTTGTCGCTGCTCACCATGACGCCGAGGTCGATGACCTCGAAGTTGTTGCACTGCAAGACGACGCCGACGATGTTCTTGCCGATGTCGTGCACGTCGCCCTTTACGGTTGCGAGCACGATCTTGCCGTTCGAGCTAATGTCGCCGTCTTTCTCCGCCTCGATGAATGGCACGAGATGGGCGACCGCCTTTTTCATCACGCGGGCCGACTTGACGACCTGTGGCAGGAACATCTTGCCTTCTCCGAACAGGTCGCCAACCACGTTCATACCGGCCATGAGCGGGCCCTCGATGACGTCGAGCGGTCGCGTCGCCGACTGGCGGGCTTCCTCGGTATCGGCGACGACGTGCTCGTCGATCCCCTTGACCAGCGCGTGCTCGAGCCGCCTTTCGACGGACCAGCCGCGCCACTCCAGATCCTGCTTGCGCGCCTGCGCGCCGCCCTGGTCACGATAGCGCTCGGCGACGTCGAGCAGGCGCTCGGTCGCATCGTCGCGCTGGTTCAGGACGACGTCCTCGACGGCATCGCGAAGTTCGCCGGGCAGCTCCTCGTAGATCGCGAGCTGGCCGGCATTGACGATGCCCATGTCCATTCCTGCGCGAATCGCGTGATACAGGAACACCGAGTGGATGGCCTCGCGAACGACGTTGTTGCCGCGGAACGAGAACGACACGTTGCTGACGCCGCCGGACACCATCGCGTGCGGCAGCTCCGACTTGATGCGTCGCGTTGCCTCGATGAAGGCGATGCCGTACCCCGCATGCTCCTCGATACCGGTGGCCACCGCGAAGATGTTCGGGTCAAAGATGATGTCGGCCGGATCGAAGCCGACCTGCTGCGTCAGCACCTCGTAGGAGCGCCGGCAGATCTCGACCTTGCGCTCGATCGTGTCGGCCTGGCCCTGTTCGTCGAACGCCATGACAATGACGGCCGCGCCGTAAGCGCGCACGAGCCTCGCCTGCTCGATAAACTCGGCTTCGCCTTCCTTGAGCGAGATGGAATTGACGACGGCCTTGCCCTGTACGCACTTGAGGCCGGCCTCGATGACCGACCACTTCGACGAGTCGATCATGATCGGCAGCTTTGCAACGTCGGGCTCGGACGCGATCAGGTTCAGGAACGTGACCATCGCAGCCTCGGAGTCGAGCATGCCCTCGTCCATGTTGACGTCGATGACCTGGGCGCCGTCCTCGACCTGCTGGCGGGCGACGTTGACCGCCTCGGCGTAGTCGTCGGCCTCGATCAGCTTGCGGAAGCGCGCCGAACCGGTGACGTTGCAGCGTTCGCCGACGTTGACAAACAGGTCATCCGGGCCGATGTTGAGCGGCTCGAGCCCCGACAGGCGGCAGCGCACTTCGAGCTCAGGAACCGTGCGTGGCGCATGCACCGACACGGCGTCGCGAATGGCCTCGATGTGCGCGGGGCGCGTCCCGCAGCAGCCGCCGACAAGATTCAGGAACCCGCTCTCGGCAAACTCGCCGACCACCGCGGCCATATCCTCCGGCGTCTCGTCGTACTCGCCAAACTCGTTGGGCAGGCCGGCATTCGGATGCGCGCTGACGCGCGTGTCGGCGATGCGCGCCAGCTCGGCGACGTAGGGCCTGAGGTCGGCGGCGCCGAGCGCGCAGTTGAGCCCGATCATGAACGGCTCGGCGTGGCGTACCGAGTTCCAGAACGCCTCCGTCGTCTGCCCCGACAGCGTGCGCCCGGACGCATCCGTGATCGTGCCCGAGATCATCACCGGCAATTTCGTACCGGACTGTTCGAACGCCTGGGTGACGGCGAAGACGGCGGCCTTCGCGTTCAGCGTGTCGAAGATCGTCTCGACCATCAGGAAATCGACACCGGCCTCGATCAGTGCCAGTGCCGCCTCGGTGTAGGTCTCGACGAGAGCATCGAAGGAAATGTTGCGGAAGCCCGGATCGTTGACGTCCGGCGAAATCGACGCGGTTCGATTGGTCGGGCCGAGCACGCCGGCAACGAAACGCGGCGTGCCGGTCTTCTTCGCGTAGGCGTCGGCACACTCGCGAGCGATCCGCGCCGCCGCCGTATTGATCTCGGCAACCAGCGACTCCATGCCGTAGTCGGCCATCGACGGCGCGTTCGAGTTGAACGTGTTGGTCTCGATGATGTCAGCGCCGGCCTCGAGGAACTGCGTGTGGATTTCGCGGATGACGTCCGGCTTCGTGATCGACAGCAGGTCGTTGTTGCCCTTCAGGTCGCTCGGCCAGTCGGCGAAGCGCTCGCCGCGATAGTCATCCTCGCTGAGCCCGTATCCCTGGATCATCGTGCCCATTGCGCCGTCGAGAATCAGGATTCGATCGTCGAGCGCCTGCATGAGCGCTGCAATGCGGTCATTCCTTTCCATGTTGGTCCCTATGCCGCAGCCTGGTCCGGCCGCACGCCAAGCGCGTGGCAGATCGCGTAAGTCAGCTCACTGCGATTCAGCGTGTAAAAATGAAATTCCTCGATGCCCTCGGCCTGCAGCCGCTGCACCTGCTCGATAGCAACGCTTGCGGCGATCATGCGACGGGTCTCGGCATCGTCGTCGAGACCCTCGAAACGATCGCGGAGCCAGTCGGGCACGGATGCGCCGCAGGTCTCGGCGAAACGCAGCAGCTGCGGGAAGCGCGTGATCGGCAGGATGCCTGGAACGATCGACGACTCGATACCCGCCGCGGCCGCCAGGTCGCGAAAGCGCAGGTACTTGTCGACGTCGAAGAAGAACTGGGTGATTGCCCGGCTGGCGCCCGCATCCAGCTTGCGGCGCAGGTTGTCGAGATCGGCGATCGCGTTGCTCGCTTCCGGATGCACTTCGGGATAGGCGGCGACCGAGATATCGAAGTCGGCGATTTTCCTGAGGCCTTCCACCAGATCGGATGCATACGCGTAGCCGCCCGGATGCGGCGTGTAGCCGTCGGCGTCCTTCGGCGGGTCGCCGCGCAGCGCAACGAGGTGGCGAATGCCCATGTCCCAGTACTCGCGGGCGATGTCGTCGATCTCCTCGCGGCTGGCACCGACGCAGGTCAGGTGCGGTGCGGCCGTCAGACCGGTCTCTTTCGCGATGCGTTCAACCGCGTCGTGCGTCCGCTCCCGGGTCGAACCGTCGGCGCCGTAGGTCACCGACACGAAGCGCGGCCCGAGGGACGCCAGCCGCTCGATCGACTGCCACAGCGTCTCGCTCATGGCCTCTGTATTTGGCGGGAAGAACTCGAAGGAGACTTCAACTTTGGGGGTATTCGTAGTCATGATCTCTCTCAGGCTGCGGCCGATGCCGACTCGGCCGGCGTGGCGACCGCGAGCAGCCAGCGCGTCTCCTGCGCGGGAATCGAACGTGGCGGCGTCAGCCGCAATCCGGCTTCGCGGCACCAGGACGCAACGCTCGACGCGAGCTCGGTGGCGCCGCGCGCGTCGGTGGTATTCAGGACGAAGATGCGGCCGCCGTCGCGAAGCGGCCGGCGCGCCTCCTCGAGGACACGCACGGGGTCGTCGGCATCGCCGAGTACGTCGTCGACGATGATCGTGTCGAAGGTGCGCTCCGCCAGCGGCAGCGCGTACATGTCTCCGTGGCGGAACGTGCAGTTTCTCAAGCCCGCAAGCAGCAGGTGCGCACGCGCAAAGCGGCGTGCGTCCGCATCGATGTCGATGCCGACGGCACGGCGTGCCCGCGACGCCAGCAGCTTGAGCAGTCGCCCCTGGCCACAGCCGATGTCCAGCAGGTCGCCGACGGGCGTCGATACGGTCAGTTCGACGAGTGCCCGATGCAGCGCGCGGTCGCCGTCGCTGTCGACGATTCCGGCGGAGCTGCCGCGCAGCTCCCGCAGCCGCTCGCTGTCGCGCTCGAACTCGGGCTCATCGGCCGGCAGCAGGTCGATCAGGTTCCGCAGGGTGCGGCCCTCACTGCCGCGGGTCGGCACCCGGTAGTAGACGAAGTGCCCATCCCTGAAGCGTTCGACAAGGCCGGAATCGCAGAGCTTTTTCAGGTGCTGCGACACGCGCGGCTGGCTCTGCCCCATGATTTCGGTGAGCTCCGACACGCTGCACTCGCCGTGGGCGCAGAGCGCCAGCAGGCGCAGGCGGACCGGGTCCGCGAGGGCCTTGAAGCGATTCATGAGCTGTTCGGTAGCCGGATTCATAAAAATATAAATATTTCTTTATATTTATAGCGAAACAGTCTAGCACTGCGCCCCGGGCGGGGCCAGTGCACATTTATAAGATCTTGTAACTGCGCGATCAGGACCGCAGGATTCGGGGGGATGAGACGATCACTTCTGCCACTGCTGCTGGTGCTGCTACCGCTGCAGCCGACCGCCGCCGACTCGCTCGCCGACGCGGTGAGCGACCTGGACCTGCCGCCCGCACTCGATGCCGCGCTCGTCGTGGATGGGGAGATCTGCGGGCTGGGCCTCGGTGCCGGTGACGACGTGAGCTACCCGCGTTTTCATGCCGCATCGATCACGAAGCTGATCACGACCATAGCCGTCTTCCGGCTCGTGGAAGCCGAGCGGCTCCGACTCGAGGACCGCGTCGGCGACTATGTCGAAGGCTTTGAAGACAGTCCGATAACGATCGAACAGCTGCTCACACACACCTCCGGCCTGCGTGACAGCCAGCGTGCCGACGGCCGCGTATCCCGCGAGGACGTGGACAAGTACGTTGGCTCGTTGTCCCGGCAGCGTACCGCCGGGCGCGCGAAGTGGTTGTACGCAGACGCAAACTTCAACCTGCTGGGCCGAGTGATCGAGGAGGTCGCGGATCGACCTTATGCCGACTTTGTCGACGACGCCGTACTCGACGCACTCGACATGGGCGGCAGTACCTTCACGCTGTTCCACATCCCGGATGCGGACCGGGTGCCGTCATTCGACAAACGTGGCCGCTCGCTGCGGCACCCGTGGGATCGCGCGTTCCTGCCGAGCTCGGGGCTGCAGACCACCGCAGGCGAGCTGATGCTGTTCGCCGACGCGATACTCGACATCGCTGACGGTGCAACGGACGGAGTCGTTCAGCCGGCATCGCTACGCACCATGACAACGGAAGTGGTCGACACGAACTGGAACGGTGTAGCACAGGGCTATGGCTGGCAGCTCGCTACGTCAGATGCGGGCCGTGTCTGGCGACACGCTGGCGGCGAAGCAGGCTTCGAGAGCCTGCTCACGATCTATCCGGAAAAGGGCCTGGCGATTGCGGTACTGGGCAACCGGAAGGACTGGCCGCGCTTCGAACTCGAGCGGCGCCTGCGCGAGTGGGCACTCAACAACCCAGGCGCTTGCCGAAGCGCCGACACGCGAACCGCGGCGAACGACGGTTAGCGTCGCCTATACCCAGACGTCGTTGTCGGCCGTGCGCTCGCCGCCGGCGTCGCCGGTGTTCTTGACGCCGCGCGGCTCGATCAGCATCAGGCGCACTTCCTCTGCCGCGAACGGCTTGTGCTCGACGCCTTTCGGCACGACGAACATCTCGCCGGGCCCGAGCTCGACCGAGCCGTCGCGAAAATCGATGCGCAGCTGGCCGTCAAGGACGATGAAGGTCTCGTCCGTATCTTCGTGCTCGTGCCAGACGAAGTCGCCTTCGATCTTGACGACCTTGAACTGGTAGTCGTTCATCTCCGCCACGACCCGGGGCTTCCAGTGATCGTCGAACAGGCTGAACTTCTGGGCGAAGTTGATCGGCTCGTAGCTCATGTCATTGCACCGACTCGGGCCCGCGCACGACGTTGTCGGCAAACAGCCTCGAGACGTCGATCGAATCGAAGCTGCGGCGGCGGCCGCAGTACTCGCAGGTAACTTCGATACTGCCCTGCTCCTCGATGGCGCTCTGGGTCTCCTCTTCGCCGAGCATTCGCAGGACCTCCTCGGCACGACCCTGCGTACAGCGGCAGCGGAACGCGACCTCATGCCCGTCGAAAACCCGGATGTCGTCTTCGTTGAACAGCTTCCGGATCAGGTCGACGCCCGTCGCGTCCGGGAAGTCGCCGGCCGTCAGCGTCGCCGCAAGAAAACCGAGCCGGTTCCAGTCATCCTCGTTCATCGACTGGCCCGGCATCTGCTGCAGCAGGATACCGCCCGACATCGTGTCGTCGCTGACGAGCACGACGTGACTCGGTACCTGCACGGAGCGAATGAAGTAGTTCTCGAGGCTGGCCGCCAGCGAGTCGCGGTTGACCTCGACGATGCCCTGGTAGGGCCGATCGCCCGCGTCGACCGTGATCGCGCAGTGTGCTGACTCCATGAGCTGGTCGAAGCTCTTCGCGGTAACGGTCGGCGCCGGCGTCGCCATGCCGCGCAGCTCGAGGTCGCTCGTGCACTGCATGACCAGCATGCGCAGGTCGCCCGCGCCCTGGATCTGCATCGT
>JASJBG010000032.1 GCA_030066625.1 Woeseiaceae bacterium | reverse complement strand
CCGATCGAGCGCAGCTCCTTGACCGAGTGCTGCGTGGGCTTGGTCTTGATCTCCGACGAGGTCGCGATGTACGGCACCAGCGTCAGGTGTACGTACGCAACCCGGTCGCGGCCAAGCTCCACACCCATCTGGCGAATCGCCTCGAGGAACGGCAACGACTCGATGTCGCCGACCGTACCGCCGATCTCGACCAGGCAGATGTCGGCATCGCCGGCACCGCGTTGGACGCTCTGGCGAATCTCGTCGGTAATGTGCGGGATGACCTGTACGGTTGCGCCAAGGTAGTCGCCGCGACGCTCCTTGGCGATCACGCTCTCGTAGATGCGCCCGGTCGTGAAGTTGCTGTTGCGCCCGGTCGTCGTGCGCACGAACCGCTCGTAGTGCCCGAGGTCGAGGTCGGTCTCGGTGCCGTCGTGGGTGACGAATACCTCACCGTGCTGGAACGGGCTCATGGTGCCCGGGTCGACGTTAATGTACGGGTCGAGCTTGATCATGCTGATCGATAGCCCGCGCGCCTCGAGTATTGCACCGAGGCAGGCCGACGTAATGCCCTTCCCCAGCGAAGACACTACGCCGCCCGTAATGAATACATACCTTGTCATAAATTGAGCCCGTTCAATGATGACGGGAAATAAGAAAGGGTTGGACCGAAGCACTGCCCTTGTGCTCTTTCCAACCCTTACAAAACCGCGCCGTCGTTGGATAATTGACGGTGTTAGACGATATCAGAACGACCAAACCCAGACAATCGGAACCGCGCGTCATCGATCAAGCGGCGTGTCCTCCCAAACGACGGCAACGCCGTCATCCACACAGGCGTCTGCCGCAAGAAACAGGTCCGCAACGGCCACCAGGCGATCGCCGGCCCACAGGAGTGGCAGCCGTTTTCGCAGCCATGGAGCGACGCCCCGCTCATGAAGCAAATTCTTCACTGTCTTCGTAGGACCCTGACTTTCCACACGAATCTCTTCTCCGCCGCGCCGCATGGACACGCGCAAGCCGGCCGTGAGGAGCGCCGGATCGAGGCCCGAGCCGGCCCCGGTCTCGAGCCGTAGGCGGCCGAGCCCGGTGCCCAGTTCAAGAGCATCCTCGCCATGCCAGGGCTGCTCGGGGACGCGCAGATCGGCCAGCGGCTGCAGCAGATACAGGCGACCGCGAAAGCGCCTTGCCTCTGCACCCGGCCAGCGAACGCACGGCGATGCATCCTCGCGGGCGCCGAGCACCTCGTCGATGATGCCGTCGACGTGCACGGTCCCCGGCGCCGGCAAACCCGCGTTGCGGGCCGCGCGACGAAGCGCATTGCTCTGCCGCGATCTCGACAGGCGAAGAAGGCCATCAACGTCGACGCGCCCACGCTCGTCCGTGAGGGGTTCCAGGTCGTGGTCTGCCAGGCCTTCGAGCAGACCGGCTGCGTCGCGTGCGAGCGCCGCGCTTTTCGCGAGCCGCGCCGTTACGTCCGGCCAGCGCGCGCGCAGCTCGGGCAGGATCTTGCCGCGCAGGAAATTGCGATCGAAGCTTGCGTCGTCGTTGCTCGGGTCGTCGATCCAGCTCAGGCCCTGCTCCCGGGCGTAGTCCTCGAGTGCCTGCCGCGACACTGACAGCAGCGGCCGTGCCAGCCAGCCGGCGGCGAAGCGTCGAAGTGCCGGAATCCCGGCAATGCCCAGTGGCCCGCTGCCGCGCAGCAGGTTCAGGAGCAGCGTTTCTGCCTGGTCGTCCCGGTGATGGGCCGACAACAACCAGTCACCGGCGTCCAGCCGCTCGGCAAGCGCCGCGTAGCGCGCTGCGCGAGCCGCCGCCTCCGGACCGAGGCCGGCGTCGAGATCGACGTCGACCGCAATACAGTCGAGGTCCAGGTCAAGCGACCCGGCGAGATCCACGCAGTGTTCGCTGAAGCGAATGGAGCCCTGTTGCAGCTGGTGATCGATGTGTACGGCGAGCAGTGTCTTGCCGTGCTGTTCGCGCGTCGCAGAGAGCGCGTGGGCGAGTACGGTAGAGTCGAGGCCGCCGCTCAGGGCGATGACGTAGCGGCTGGCAGTTTGAGCGTCCTGCTCGAAGCGATCGAGCGTCCGTAGCAGTTGCCCCGGCGTGAAGCTCACGCTTCCTTGAATTCTCCGAACCCGGCCAGGCGCCGCTGGCGATTCTCGATCAGCTGTTCGATCGGAACCTGCTCGAACTCGTCCAGGCTCTTGATCAGCGCGTTGCGAATCACATCGGCCATCGTCGCCGGATTGCGATGCGCGCCGCCCAGCGGCTCTTCGAGTACCTCGTCGACGAGACCGAAGCCCGCGAGGTTATCGGCCGTGATCCGCATCGCCTCGGCCGCTTCCTCGGCTTTTTCGGCGCTCTTCCACAGAATCGACGCGCAACCCTCGGGCGAGATGACCGAATAGATGCCGTACTGCAGCATGAGCAGGCGATCGGCAACGCCGATAGCGAGCGCACCGCCCGATCCGCCCTCGCCGATAACGATGCTGATGATCGGCGTTTTCAGGCCGGCCATCAGGTACAGGCTGTAGGCGATGGCCTCGCTCTGGCCGCGTTCCTCGGCCCCCACACCCGGGTAGGCGCCCGGCGTGTCGATCAAGGTCACCACCGGCAGGCTGAACTTCTCGGCGAGCCGCATCAGCCGCTGCGCCTTGCGGTAGCCCTCGGGCTTCGGCATGCCGTAGTTGCGGCGCACCCGCTCCTTGGTGTCACGGCCCTTCTGGTGACCGATGAACATCACGGCGCGACCGTCGATTCGACCGATGCCGCCGACGATAGCGGGGTCGTCCGCGTACATGCGGTCACCGTGCAATTCCTGGAAATCGGGCGCTATGGTGGCCAGGTAATCGAGTGTGTACGGCCGGCTCGGGTGCCGTGCGACCTGCGCAATCTGCCAGGCCGAGAGCTTCGAGAAGATGCTCTTGGTCAGCGTCTCGCTCTTGTCACGCAGCCGCGCAACTTCTTCGTTGATATTGATCTCGGAGTCGTCCCCGACGAAGCGAAGCTCCTCGATCTTCGCCTCGAGCTCGGCGATCGGCTGTTCAAACTCCAGGAATTTCAGGTCCATAGCGCGGGTCTGTCGTATCCGGGCCGCAAACCTTACATGATTTCGCGGCCGGGTGCGTAGAGCAGGCGGACATTATTCGCGCCGAGGAGCTCGGTGAGTTTGTCGCGCAGTTCCCGGCTGGGCCGAACCGACCATTCCGGGCCGAGCTTCAGGCGCGCGGCGGCCGTATCGCCGTAGTACTGGACGGCCACGTCGCAGTTGCCCTCACGGTGCGGCAGCAGAACGTCGTGCAGCCGCGTCAGGAGCTCCCTGCCCTGGCCGTTCGGGGCCAACCGAAGCAGCATGCTCTTCGCGCGGCTTTCGATGACCCGGTCGATATTGAGGACGTTCTTCGCGTTCACGGTCCAGGCCCCGATGAAGTCGTCATAGCGCAATGCGCCCGTGACGACAACGATCTCGTCCTTAACGAGCAAGTGGCGAAACTCCTGGAACGCTTCGCTGAACAGGCTGATTTCCATCCGACCCGTATCGTCATCGAGGGTGACGCTGACACGGTTGCCGCGTTTGCGGATGTCGACAATCAGTCCGGCGACGCTGACTTCGCGGCGCGACTGCGCATAGTTGCGCTCGCCGGCGGCACCGGCGGGAGGCGCCTCCGCGGCCAGGTCGGCGAGGCGCCCGTCAACGAAGTTCTGGGCATCGGCCGTCACCGCATGGAACGGATGCCCGGTCAGGTACAGGCCCAGGGCTTCCTTCTCGTTGCTCAGCCGGATCGCGTCCTGCCATTCCGCGAGTTCGACAGGCTTCGCGACCTCGGCTTCGGCCGCCGGCAGGTCGAGACCGAACATGTCGTTCTGGCCGGCAGCAGCGGCACGAGCCACCTGGTCGGCATTCTGCAGCGCTTCCGGCACCGCGTGCATCAGGCTGCGTCGCGATGCGCCGAGATCGTCCATTGCGCCCGACTTTATCATCGCCTCGAGTGCTCGCCGGTTGACCTTGTCGTGATCGACGCGCCGGCAGAAGCCGATGAGGTCCGTGTACGGTCCATTGGCCTCGCGTTCCGCGATGAGCGACTCCACGGCGGCCCTGCCGACGCCCTTGATCGCACCGAGGCCGTACAGGATCGTGTCATCGGCCGAAACGCTGAAGTGATAGCCGGAGCGGTTGATGCTCGGCGGCACCACCTTGAGGCCGAGCTGGCGACAGTCGTCCTTTAACGTGACCAGTCGGTCCGTGTTGTCGAGGTCGGCGCTCATGACGGCGGCCATGAACGCGGCCGGGTAATGCGCCTTCAGGTACGCGGTCTGGTACGACAGCACGGCATAGGCAGCCGAATGCGACTTGTTGAAACCGTAGCCCGCAAACTTCTCCATGAGGTCGAAGATGTGCGTTGCGGTACCGTTGGCGACGCCGCGTTCGGTCGCCCCGGTGACGAAGATCTCGCGCTGCTTCGCCATCTCCTCGGGCTTTTTCTTGCCCATCGCGCGGCGCAGCAGGTCCGCGCCGCCGAGCGTATAGCCGGCGAGCACCTGCGCAATCTGCATGACCTGCTCCTGGTACAGGATCACCCCGTAAGTCTCTTCGAGGACGGGCTTCAGGTCGGGATGCAGGTAGTCGATGTCCGCCTTGTTGGTCGCGTGCTTGCGGGTAATGAAGTCGTCGACCATGCCCGACTGCAGCGGGCCGGGCCGGAACAATGCCACGAGCGCGACGAGATCGTCGAACTGGTCGGGCCGCAGGCGTTTAATCAGGTCACGCATGCCACTCGATTCGAGCTGGAATACCGCCGCCGTGTGCGTCCGCTGCAGCAGTTCGAAGGTCTTCGCGTCGCGCATCGGGATCTTCTCGATCGCGAAGTCCTTGTCCGGCAGCCCCTCGTTGATGATACGAACGGCCCAGTCGATGATGGTCAGCGTCTTCAGGCCGAGGAAGTCGAACTTGACGAGACCGATCGCTTCGACGTCGTCCTTGTCGAGCTGCGTAACGACATTGCCGCCGCCTTCTTCACAGTAGAGCGGCGTGAAGTCGGTCAGGTCGTCGGGTGCGATGACCACACCGCCCGCGTGCTTGCCGGCGTTGCGAACGAGGCCCTCGAGCTGTTTCGCAAGGTCCATTATCGCGGCGACCTCTTCGTCTTCGGCGACCATCTGCGCCAGCTCGTCCGACTGCTCGAGCGCCTTGTCGAGTGTCATGCCGATCTCGAATGGCACCTGCTTGGCAATGCGATCGACGAAACCGTAGGGCTGGCCGAGGACCCGCCCCGTGTCGCGGATGACCGCCTTCGCCGCCATCGTGCCGAAGGTGATGATCTGCGCGACGCGATTGCGCCCGTACTGCTCGGCCACGTAATCGATGACGTTGTCGCGGCCCTCCATGCAGAAGTCGACGTCGAAGTCGGGCATCGATACGCGCTCGGGGTTCAGGAAGCGCTCGAACAGCAGGTCGTGCGCCAGCGGGTCGAGGTCGGTGATGCCGAGCACCCAGGCGACCAGCGAGCCCGCGCCCGAGCCGCGTCCCGGGCCGACGGGCACGTCGTTGTTGCGCGCCCAGCGGATGAAGTCGGCAACGATCAGGAAGTAACCGGGGAAGCCCATCCCTCGAATCACCTCGAGTTCCGTCTCGAGGCGCGCATGGTACGGGGCGCTCAGCGCATCGCGCTCCGCCGCCGGCGTATCCTCGACCTCGAACAGCTTCATGAGCTTTTGTTCGAGCCCGCGGCGGGCCTCGGCCTCCAGGAACGCCTCCTCGTCCTGGCCCTCCGGCACCGGAAACGCCGGCAGCACGCTCTTGCCGAGCGTCAGGTCGAGGTTGCAGCGCTTCGCAATCTCGACGGCGTTGGCGAGCGCAGACGGCACATCGGCAAACAGCTCGGCCATTTGCTCGGGTGTCTTCAAGTACTGCTGGTCGCTGTAGTGTCGCGGCCGGTCGCTGTCGCCGAGGCTGCGGCCCTCGTGTATGCAGACTCGCGCCTCGTGGGCGTTGAAGCCGTCGCTGTCGATGAAACGCACATCGTTACTGGCCACCACGGGCACGCCGTGCCGGCTGGCCAGCTTGAGACTCGCCTGCACGCAGTCTTCTTCGGCGGGTCGTCCCGTGCGCACGAGTTCCAGGTAGAAGCGCCCGGGGAACAGTGACTGCCAGTGCTCGAGACGTTGCTCGGCCTCGCGCTCGTGGCCGAGCGAAAGCGCCTGACCTACGTCGCCGCGCAGGCCGCCCGACAATGCGATCAGTCCCTCGAGGCCTTGCGCATTCAGCCACTCGGGACAAACCATCGGTTCGCCGCGCTGCTGCCCCTCGAGATAGGCCCGGGACAGGAGTCGCGACAGGTTGCGATAGCCGTCGACATCCTGGCACAGCACGATGAGGGTATGCGGACGCGCCGGATCGTCGTCGTTCACAATCCGCAGGTCCGCGCCGATCAGCGGTTTCACGCCTGCCGCAATGGCCTTCGTGTAGAACTTGACCATGCCGAACAGGTTGTTCTGGTCGGTCATCGCGACGGCAGGCATGCCCGCCGCCGACGCGCGCTGCATCAGCGCAGGGATACGCACCGTGCTGTCAACGAGCGAATACTCGGTGTGGACGTGCAGATGAACGAAGCCCTCGCTCACGACGCCGCCCTCACGGGTGCGAAGCTCCTGCGGTGCTCCGAGCACGGCCCGTGCGCTTTCAGGCGCTCATTGTGCAGCTCCGTGCCGTAGCCCTTGTGGCGTGCGAAACCGTAGTTCGGGTACAGAACGTCCATGTCGCGCATGATGTCGTCGCGGGCCGTCTTGGCGAGTATGGACGCAGCGCTGATCGCCGGCACCAGCGCATCGCCACCCACGACCGCGTCGCCGGAAATCAAGCGGCTGCCGAAGCGCAGGTTCGGTAGTCGGTTGCCGTCCACACGAACGGCATCGGGCTGAATGCGCAGGCCGAGGATCGCGCGCCGCATCGCGAGCATCGTTGCATGCAGGATATTCAGCGAATCAATCTCGGCACGGTCCGACCAGGCGACGGACCACGCAAGCGACCGGACACGAATCTCGACCGCGAGTTCCTCCCGGCTTGCCGCGGTCAGTTTCTTCGAGTCGTCGAGCCCCGCAACGTGCTGATCGGGATCCAGAATGACGGCAGCCGCGACCACGGGTCCCGCGATCGGACCGCGGCCGGCTTCGTCGACTCCGGCGACGATCCCGTCAAGCTGGAACAGGTTTTCTTGCTGCATGGTCCGTCAGGCTGAGAACGGCATCGGCTGCGCGCTGGTCTGCATCGAGCGCCAGCTTCGCCCGCAGTGTAGCAAATATGTCGCTGATCTCGGCGCGGCGTTCCGGCGAGTCGAGCAGCTCGGCCACGGCGGCCGCGAGCCTCTCGGGTGTCGCCTCTTCCTGGATGAACTCCGGCACCACGGGTTCCTCGGTCAGGTGATTCGGCATGGTGAACTGGTTGACCTTCAGCATGCCGAAAGCACGCACGATCGTCGCGGTAAGTGGCGCAACCTTGTACGCGGCAACGATCGGTTTGCGCAAGAGGGCTGCCTCCAACGCCGCCGTGCCCGAGGCGAGCAGGACAAGGTCTGCGGCAGCCATCGCCTCGTACGAATCACCGTCCAGCAAGCGAAAGTGCCCGGCAACACCGGCTTCGTCGACGGCCGTCTCGATGAGCGGCTTGAGCTTGGGCGTTGCGACCGGCGTTACGAAGTGCAGGGTATCGAAGCGGGCCGCAAGCATGGCGGCCGCCTCGGCAAACAAGGGCGCGAGTCGCGACACCTCACTCCCGCGGCTACCCGGCAGCACGGCGACCACGAGGTCGTCAGCGCCAAGGTCGAGCGCCCGCCTTGCAGCGGCGACGTCGACGTCGGCCGGCGCGCTGTCCGCCATCGGATGGCCGACGAACTCGGCCCGTATGCCGTGCTCGTCGTAAAAGGTCTTTTCGAACGGCAGGATGCAGAGGACAAGATCGGCAGCCCGCGCAATGGTCTTGATGCGGCCTTGTCGCCAGGCCCACACGGTCGGACTTACATAGTGCGCAGTGCGAATGCCGGACTCGCGCAGGCGCGCTTCGAGCCCCAGGTTGAAGTCAGGTGCGTCGATGCCAATGAACACATCGGGCGGGTCCGCCCGCCATCGCTCGACCAGCATCTTGCGGAGTTTCAGCAGGCGCGGCAGATGCTTGAGCGGTTCGATCAGTCCCATAACCGCCAGCGCCTCGGCCTCCTCCCAGCAATCGCAGCCCGCGGCGATCATCGACGGACCGGCAACACCCTCGAAGCGTGCATCGGGAATGCGCTCCCTGAGCGCGCGGATCAGCCCGGCGCCCAGCAGGTCGCCGGAAGCTTCGCCAGCAACCAGGCCGAACTTCACGCGAAACCTACCGGGCCACGCCGCGTTCGGAAGCACGCAGCGAGTCGAGGAATACCGACAGCTCGGGCTCTGCATCGACGAGTGCGGCAATCTCTTCGATCGCCTCGTCCAGCTTCTTGCCCTGCCGGTAGAGTATCCGGTACGCGTTCTTGATATTGCGAATCTGCTCCGCCGAAAAGCCCCGGCGCTTGAGGCCTTCGGAATTGATGCCCTTCGGCACGGCGGGCTGTCCCGACATCATCACGTAGGCCGGCACGTCCCGATTGGCTCCCGAGTACATGCCGAGAAAAGAGTGGGCGCCGATCTTGCAGAATTGATGCACACCCGAGAAGCCGCCACAGATCGCCCAGTCGCCGACGTGGACGTGACCCGCGAGCGTCGTGTTGTTCGCCATAATCGTGTTGTTACCGACCACGCAGTCATGGGCGATATGAACGTAGGCCATGATCCAGTTGTCGTCGCCCAATATCGTTTCACCGGCGTCCTGCACCGTGCCGCGGCTCAACGTGCAGTACTCGCGTATCGTATTGCGATCGCCAATTGTCAGCCTGGTCGGCTCGTTGGCGTACTTCTTGTCCTGCGGGTCGTCACCAACCGAGGCGAACTGGTAGATGTGGTTGTCCTCGCCGATCGTTGTCGGTCCGTTCACAACAACGTGACTCCCGATGACCGTGCGCGCGCCAATCGTCACATCGTCGCCGATGACGGCGTACGCACCCACCTCGACGTCGTCGCCAATCTCGGCCTTGTCCGAAATGATCGCCGTCGGATGTATCGCCTCGTTCACTTGTCGCCCTTCTCCAGCCTGCCAACCCGTTTGAACAGGCTTTCTATACGCCTGAATCTCGCAATCTTCCTGTTCCAGTCGCCCGCAGGCTCAGCCGGAAAGTGCGATGCATACACGCCCGGTTCGGTAATGCTCTTGGAAATCATACCCTGACCCGAGACGACGACATCGTCGCAAATCGAGATGTGGCCAACGGAGCCCGACTGGCCCGCGAACATGCAACGCTTGCCGATCACAGCGCTGCCCGCGATGCCGGTCATCGCCGCCATCGCCGTATGTGCGCCAACCCGTACGTTGTGCGCGATCATGCAGAGGTTGTCGATGCGCACACCGTCTTCGATAACGGTGTCGCCGAGCGCACCGCAGTCGACGGTGGTACTCGCACCGATCTCGACGTCGCTGCCAATTTGCACGCCGCCGAGTTGCGGCACCTTGATCCAGCCCTCCGGGGTCATCGCATTGCCGAAGCCATCGGCGCCGATCACGGCCCCGGGATGGATGATGCTGCGATCGCCGAGCGTCACCGCGCGTGCCAGAGTCACGTTGGCGACCAGCCGGCAGTCGGCGCCGATGTGGCAGCCGGGACCGACATAGCAGCCCGGGCCGATAAACGCATGTTCACCGATTACCACGTCGTCATCGATGACGGCGTTCGCGCTGACTTCGGCGCTATCCGCGACACTCGCCGACTGGGCGACTACCGCGCTCGCATGCACACCGGCACGCAGCGCGCGCGGCGGATGCACCACGGCCGCCATGCGTGCATAGCTCGCATAGGGATCGTCGCTGATCAGCACCGCGGTGCTGGCGGCATCGACGTCTTCGCTACGAACGATAACCGCAGCAGCGTTGGTCGACGCCAGCTGCGGTCGCAGTTTCGAATTGGAAAGGAAGCTGAGTTGGCCGGCGCCAGCGTTGCCCAGGGACGCAACGCTGTCGATAACGATATCGGGATCGCCCTTAAGATCGCAGCCGAACCGGGTCGCCAGTTCTCCCAGGCGAATCGCCATGCGGCGCGAGGCTAGCGCGAACTGGTCGCGTTGTAGCTCGTCTCGATAGCGCGCAGGACTTCCTCGGTGATGTCGACCGCATTGCTGACGAAGAGCGCATCGCCGACGACGAGGTCGTACCCCTGGGCCTGGGCGAATGACTGTACTTCCTGAAGCAGCGTACGCTGCAGGTTGCCCAGCTCCTCGTTCTGGCGGAGGTTCAGGTCTTCCTGGAATTCGTTCTGCAGTCTCGCCACCTCGCGGCGCAAGTCACGGAGTTCCTGCTCCGCGTTCTTGCGCTCGGTCTCACCCATGACCGCCGCGTCTTTCTGTACGCGCGACGTCAGGTCCTCGAGGTCTTTCGCCTTGGCGGCAAATTCGCGCTGTCGCGGCGCAAACTCTTCCTGCAAAGCATCCATCGCCGCTTTCGTCTGCGGTGCGCGATCCAGCAGGAACGGCACGTTAACGACGCCGATCTTGACGTCCTGTGCTGCAGCCGGCACGGCAAACGCGCAGAGGAGCGCCAGCCCGATAACCGCCTTAGACACATGTTGCTTTACAAAACTCATAACTCGTCCAATCCTTAAAACGCTTGTCCAATCGAGAACTGGAATCGTTCCAGTTCATCACCGTAAAACCGATCGTTACCCTCGTACTCGTTGAGCGGGAACGCGTAGCTGAACCTGAACAGCCCGAGCGGCGCAAGCCATTGCACGCCAATACCCACCGACGACCTGAGTTCGTCAAAGTCGGGTTTATACTCGACCGGGCTGCCCAGCCTGTCGGTAAATTCGACCTCGCCCGTGTTGAACACGTTGCCGACGTCGTAGAAGAGGCTCGCCCGAGCCTGGTTACCCCATTTGTCCGGAAGCGGCAGTATAAGCTCTAGCTGACTGGCAACCAATACGTTACCACCGTAGGGATTGCCGAAACTGTCGCGCGGACCCAGCCAGGACTCCCGGAAACCGCGCACCGACTGGGGCCCGCCGCCGAAATACTGCTTGTACGGAGGCAGCGCCGTCGTGTCGCCGAGGGCCTCACCCCAGCCGAGTTCCGCGTTGAAACGAACGATCCATTTGCGTGTGATCGGCATGTATTTTGTCAGGCTGTAGCGGGCCGTAAAGAACTCGACGTCGCTGCCCGGGACCGTGCCGGACAGGAACAGCTGCTGGCGCGTGCCGCGGTTGGCGAACAGCGCACGGTTGCGGCTGTCGTAGGTCCAGCCGGCAAGCAGTTCGAAGGTGTTGAATTCGGTGCCGAAGAACACGAGGCCGTTGCCGACGTCGCTGATGAAAGGATTGCCGTTATTGGCGACCCAATCCTGCGACTGCTGGGTTGCGCCGGTTGACGACAGGAGTTCCGCGTTCTGGTACGTGAGCCCGAAACTCAGCGTCTGGAATTCGGTGATCGGATAGCCGTAGTCGATCGACGCACCGAGCGTGGTTGTCGAAAAGTCAGACGAGCCCGAAACGAACTGCGTGATGTCGCGGAAGTTGAGCGAGACGGTACGGCGAACGCCATCCATCGTGCGGTACGGGTCCGTGTGTGACAGGCTGTACAACTTCTGGAATCGACCCGTATTGAGTTCCAGTGCAACGCGGTTACCGGTACCGAGGAAGTTGGTGTGCACGATACTGCCGTTCAGGAGCAGCTTCTGCGACTCCGAGTAGCCGACACCGCCGGAGAACTGTCCCGGCATCCGGTACTCGACATCGAAGTTGACGTCGACGAGGTCGTTGCTTCCCGGAACCGGGTCGTTACTGACCTGGACGTTCTCGACATACGGCAGTCGCTGCAAGCGGATTTTCGAGCGGTCGACGAGCAGGTTCGACAGGTACGAGCCTTCCATCTGCCGCATCTCGCGGCGCAGTACTTCGTCCTCGACTTCGCTGACGCCGCGGAAGTTGATGCGGCGCACGTACACGCGACTGTTCGGACGGACGTAGAACGTAATCTCGGCCTCGCGGGTTTCTTCGTTGAGATCCCAGACGGGATCGATCTCGGCGTTGGCGTAACCCTCCTGTCCGAGTCTCAATGACATCAGCTCGCTGGACTGGGTCAGGAGCGCCTGGTTGAAGATCGATCCGGGCTGCGCCTGGATCAGTGCGCGCAGGTAGGCCTCGGCGATGACCATGTCGCCGACGATGTTGACGTCGGTCACCGTGTACTGTTCGCCCTCGTCGACAGCAACAGTGATAAAGATGTCCTTCTTGTTTGGCGAGATCGCAACCTGCGTCGACGCGACTCTGAAATCGGCATAGCCGCGATCCATGTAATACGAAGTCAGCGTTTCGAGGTCGCCTTCGAGCGCTTCCTTCGAATAGCGATCGTCCTGACGAATCCACGACAGCCAGTTGCCGGTCTTGAGCTGGAAGTCCGAGCGGATTTCATCTTCGCTGAATGCCTTGTTACCGATCAGGTTGACCTGGCGGATCTTGGCGCGGTCGCCTTCCTTGACGTCGATCTTGACCTGTACCGTGTTGTTCGGCCGGTCGATGACCGTCGGTACGATCTGTACGCCGTATTTGCCACGATCGTAATACTGGTCGCGCAGGAACATCTCGACGTTGTCGAGCACGGAGCGATCAAAAGTCCGCCCCTTCGCGAGGCCGACGCCGCGCAGCGAGTCCATCAGGTCCTCGGTCTTGATGTCCTTGTTGCCGTCGATCTCGAAGCTCTCGATCGACGGCCGCTCGCGGACCGCAATGACGAGCGCGTCGCCGTCCCGGCGCATCTCGATATCGTCGAACAGGCCCTGGTCATAGAGCGAGCGAATCGCCTCGCGAATACGCACCCCGTCGATCTCGTCGCCGATGTTGATTGGCAGGTAGTTGAACACGGTACCTTCGGAGATGCGCTGCAGGCCTTCGACCCGCATGTCGCGAACGACGAAGCGCGCGTCCTGCGCAAACACGGGCAGCGATGCCGCAAGCAGCAGCAGGCTCGCCAAAGCCACGCGAAGACCGCGGCGCTGCCGCACTGGTCCTGCAATTTCAGCCGTTCTTGCCATCCGTTATATCCGCTCCCTAGCTCAGGATTCTCGCGATGTCATTATAAAAGGCAAAGCTCATTAACAGTAACAGCGCAAGGATCCCGACCTGCTGGCCGACGATCTGTGCGCGCTCGGAGAGCGGAGTGCCCTTGACCCCCTCGACGAGCTGGTAAACGATCTGGCCGCCGTCGAGCACGGGTACGGGCAGCAGATTCAGGACACCGAGGCTGATGCTCACGATGGCCAGGAAGCCGACGAAGTCGCTCAGACCACGCTGCGCCGTTTCGCCGGCGAACTGCGCAATATTGATCGGGCCCGAGATGTTCTTCACCGATACGTCACCGGTTACCATCCGGCCGAGCATCGTCACGGTGAACACGCTCGAATTCCAGGTGCGCTGGACCGCTTCACCGATCGATTGCAGCGGACCGAACTGACGGAAGTACCAGACCTCGCGGGGGTCGTCCGCGGGAAAGAACCCGAGCACTCCGATAGCCTTGCCGTCGCGCGTCGCCGAGCCGAGCACGACGTCGAAGCCGATGGTTCTGCCGTCACGATCGATCTCGACGACGATCGACTGTTCCGGGAAAGGTTCGACGGCGTTGCGGACCTCGCTGAAGTAGCGCACGGGCTCGCCGTTGATCGCGAGGATGCGGTCACCCTCTCGTAGTCCGGCGGCGTACGCGGCGCTGTCATCGCTGGGCTCGCCGAGCAGCGACGACTGCGCCCAGGGCCTGAATCCGAGGCCATCGAACAGCTCGCCGGGTTCGGTCAGGCGGGTTCGCTCCGCGCCGACGTCGATGGTGACGACGCGCTCGTCGCCTTCTGCGTTCGCGACGGTCAGCGGCACTCGACCATCGGTCACCATCGTGTCGATAATCGAGGTCAGCGCTGCTTCCCAATCCGCGGTGCGGCGGTCGTCGACGGCGATGATCCGGTCGCCGCTCTCGAGGCCGGCGGCCTCTGCGTAGGAATCGTTCGCCACTTCGCCAACGACCGGGCGCGGCACGAACTCGCCGACAACGAACAGTCCCCAATAAAGGAGTATCGCCAAAATGAAATTGAACAGCGGGCCGGCAAGCAGCACCGCGATGCGCGCGAGCACAGGACGCTGATTGAATGCACGGCCCTCGTCGGCGGGGTCGATCGGGCCCTCGCGGCCGTCGAGGAAGCGTACGTAGCCGCCTAGCGGGATGGCCGAGATACAGTACTCGGTGTTGTCGGGTGCGGCACCGGTGCGCATCCAGATCGGCTTGCCGAAGCCGATGGAGAAACGCAGCACTTTCATGCCGGTCCAGCGGCCGACGATGTAGTGCCCGTA
Organism: Woeseiaceae bacterium; assembly: GCA_030066625.1. Classification (GTDB taxonomy): domain Bacteria; phylum Pseudomonadota; class Gammaproteobacteria; order Steroidobacterales; family Woeseiaceae; genus UBA1847. The sequence goes on along the minus strand of JASJBG010000032.1, from coordinate 10,199 downwards.
CTCATGTACGGCAACGAGAATACTGATCGCGACAATGAACGACGCGAGGTTGATGATCAGGTCAGACATAGGCAGCCCGCACAAGCTTGTTCAAAACTTGGACTGAATCCAGCGGAGCCAGTTCCCGCCGCCCCTGCATCGTGATACGTCGAATCTGAACGCTGGCTGAACGCATCTCAAATCAACCCCGTCCATTCGAGACCCAGCGCGAACACGGGCGCCGCCGCGGACACACTGTCGATGCGATCGAGCACGCCGCCGTGCCCGGGAAACAGTTTGCCGCTGTCCTTCACCCCGGCCGTACGCTTGAACATGCTGACGGTGAGGTCACCGACAATCGAAACGCCGGCAACGCCGAGGCAGAACGGCACCAGCACAGCCAGGTCGGTCTCGACCCAGAAACTCCGCGCAACCGTCAGGATCGCCACGAGCAGCAGGCCGCCAATGACGCCCTCCCAGGTCTTGCCTGGGCTGATTGAAGGCGCCAGCTTGACCCGACCGAAGCGCTTGCCGGTGAAGTAGGCGCCGATGTCGGCCGCCCAGACGATCAGGAGCGCAAACAACAGCAGTGACGGATCGGCCTGGTAGAGCTTGACGAGCGCCGCGTACAGCGGAATGAGCACCAGCGCCCCGCAGACCCAGCGCAGCCCGATCGGGATCGGCGTCGGGAAGAAGAAGATCCAGACCAGCGCGACCAGCCACCAGACCAGCGCCAGCTGCAGGATCAGCGTTACGTTATCCGGCCAGTACAGGCCGACCGCGACCATCAGCGCGGCAATCACGGCGATAAAGGTCAGGCGCACGGGCAGCGACCGGCTGCCGAGGAAGGCGGACCACTCCCAGGCGCCCGCCAGCACCAGCGCGGCAATGAACAGTTCGGCAACGATCGGCGGAACAACGAACAGGACAATCGCAAGGACGGCAACGGCGATGATGGCCGTCGTGATGCGTTGCTTCAGCATTTGGCCGCCTCTAACTGCTCCGGTGTGTGCCCGAAGCGGCGCTGCCGGCGCGCGAAGTAGTCCATCGCGTCATCGAAGTGCCGTTCGCGAAACTCGGGCCACAGCGCGTCGGAGAAGAAGATCTCGGCGTACGCGAGATTCCACAGCAGGAAATTGCTGATGCGTTGCTCGCCACCGGTGCGGATCAGCAGGTCCGGATCCGGCAGGCCGGCCAGCGCCAGTTCGCCCGCCAGCCGATCTTCGTCGATATCTTCGGCCCGGATCTCGCCCGCTACCGCCTTTTCGGCCAACGTTCGGGCCGCATTCGCGATATCCCAGCGCCCGCCGTAAGCAACGGCGACGACGAGGTGCAGGCCATCGTTGTCGGCGGTCAGCGATTCGGCAGCGGCAATCGCATCGCAAAGCTGCGGGCCGAGCCGGTCGCGCTCACCAATGAACTCGAGCCGGACACCGTTCTGGTGCAGTTCGGCAACCTCGCGCTGCAGCACTTCGAGGAACAGGCCCATGAGGATGCCAATTTCTTCGGCCGGGCGCTTCCAGTTCTCGCTCGAGAACGCAAACAGCGTGAGCTGCCGGATACCCAGCCTCGCCGCGTGCTCGACGGTGGCGCGTACCGCCTTGACGCCGGCACGGTGGCCCGCCGTTCGCGGCATAGCGCGCCGCCGCGCCCAGCGACCGTTGCCATCCATGATGATGGCAACGTGCCCCGGCAACGCCGGATCTGTAGGCAGCGAATCGCTCACGCTCAAATTTCCATCAACTCGCTTTCTTTTTCGGCCAGCACCTGGTCGATCTCGCCGACATATTTGTCCGTGATCGCCTGGATGTCGTCTTCGGCGCGGTGCTCCTCGTCTTCGCCGATCATCTTTTCTTTCAGGAGGTCCTTTACATCGCTGATCGCGTCGCGGCGGATATTGCGTACCGCGATACGACCGCCCTCGGCCTCCTGGCGTACGACGCGAATCATGTCCTTGCGACGTTCCTCGGTCAGCGGCGGCAGCGGCACCCGGATGACGGTGCCCGCAGACGCCGGGTTCAGGCCGAGATCCGAACCCATGATCGCTTTCTCGATGGGCGCCACCATGTCTTTTTCCCACGGCGTTACCGTCAGCGTCCGTGAATCCTCCACGCCGACGTTCGACACCTGGTTGAGCGGCACCTGGCTACCGTAGTACTCGACGGTGATGTGGTCGAGCAGGCTCGTGTGTGCGCGTCCCGTGCGAATCTTCGTGAATTCCTGCTTGAGCGCCTGCACGCTCTTCGACATTCGCACACCTGCGTCTTTCTTGATTTCGTCCAGCACGTTGAAACCTCTTTACTACTGTTATGCCGTTACCAGCGTTCCGACGTTGTCACCCGACATGGCCTGCACGAGTGCGTTGGCGCGAGTCAGGTCGAAAATCCTGAGCGGCACGTCGTTGTCACGACACATGACGATCGCGGTGGCGTCCATGACGCCGAGCTTGTCGGCAATGACCTGGTCGTAGGACACGGTCTCGTAACGCTTGGCGTCCGGGTTCGTCTGCGGATCCGAGTCGTAGACGCCGTCCACCTTGGTCGCCTTCAGGAGCACGTCGGCGCCAATCTCGATCGCCCGCAGGCTCGCGGCCGTATCGGTCGTGAAGAACGGGTTGCCGGTACCGGCCGCCAGTATGACGACGCGGCCCTTCTCGAGGTGACGCACCGCGCGGCGGCGGATGTAGTCCTCGCAGACCTCGTGGATCTGGAGCGCTGACATTACACGCGCGTAGACGTCGAGTGACTCGAGGGCATCCTGGATCGCCAGCGCGTTCATGACGGTCGCGAGCATCCCCATGTAGTCGCCGGTGACGCGGTCCATGCCGGCGCGCGCCAGCCCGGCGCCGCGGAAAATATTGCCGCCGCCAATGACGATCGCGACCTCAACGCCGGCTTTGCGGGCGGTCGCGATCTCGGCCGCGATCCGCTGGATCACGGCCGGCTCGATGCCGTAATCGAGATCGCCCATCAGCGCTTCGCCGCTCAACTTGAGCAGGACGCGCTGGTAGCCGGCCGCACTGTCACCCATTACCCATGCACTCCCCTCGCGAGACAAGCCGTCCGCGGCGTCCCGATTCTAGCGCAAATACAGCACTAGAACCCGGTAAATCAAAGGCTTAAGCGGACTCAGGCTGAAGCCTCTTCCTTCTTCTTCGCCTCGTCGATCTGCTTCATGACCTCGTCGGCGAAGTTCTCTTCCTTCTTCTCGATGCCCTCGCCCACCTCGAAACGCGTAAACGCGGTCACTTTCGCGCCGGCGCCGTCGAGCAGTTTGCCAACCGTGACGTCAGGATCCTTGACGAACGGCTGGCCAACGAGCGTGATTTCCTTCAGGAACTTGGCGACCCGGCCCGCGACCATCTTGTCGATGATCTCCGCCGGCTTGCCCGAGTCCTGAGCCTGCTCGGTCAGGATGCGGCGCTCCTTCTCCAGCGTTTCCGCTGGAACGGCCGACTCATCGATGTGCGCCGGATTGATTGCGGCAACGTGCATCGCGATGTCGCGCGCCAGCGCCTCGTCACCGCCCTCAAGCGCGACGACCGCGCCGATCTTGGCACCGTGCGTGTAGTGGCCTATCGGACCCGATGCTTCGACCTGGGCGATTCGGCGTACCGAGATGTTCTCGCCGACCTTGGCGACGAGTTCCGTTCGGGCCGTCTCGACGGTACGGCCGTCGGACAGCGAGTCGTTCGAAAACGCCTCGACGTCGGTCTGCCCCGACGCGAGCGCCGCGTCGGCAACGGCCTCGGCGAAGGCGAGGAAGTTCTCGTCCTTGGCGACGAAGTCGGTCTCCGAGTTGACCTCGACGACCACGGCCTTGGAGCCGTTGGCCTTGATTACGACCCGGCCGTCGGCTGCGACCCGGCTGGACTTCTTGTCGGCCTTTGCCTGGCCAGACTTGCGCAGAAATTCCGCCGCAGCGTCCATGTCGCCGCCGGTTTCAACAAGCGCCTTCTTGCACTCCATCATTCCGGCGCCGGTGCGCTCGCGGAGTTCCTTAACCATTGATGCACTGATAGACATCGCTCGATCCTCTGAATTTCTTTACGACTGGACGGCGTTGTTACGCGTCCTCTTTCTTTGCGTCGGCGTCAGCCGGAGCCTCGTCTGCCTTGGCCTCGGGCTCCACGTCGGCGGCAGCCTCGTCGGCGGCCTTCACATCGGCAGCTTTCGCCTCGGCGGACTTGGCATCGTCGGCTGGCTTGGCTTCCTCGGCCTTCGCATCATCGGCTACGGGCTCGGCTTCAGCCTTGCTCTCGTCCGCCTTCTTCTCCTCGGCGGCCGGCGCGTCAGCCTTGGCCTCGTCGGCCTTCTTCTGCGGCGCCTTCTTGCGCGTGGTCGTCTTCTTGGCGGTCTTTTTCGCGGTTTTCTTCCGCGACGTCTTCTTCACGTTGCCTTCTGCATCGAGCTCGACGAACTCGTCTTCGCCGAGGGCGACTTCCGGCAGCGATGCCTTGCCATCCAGCACGGCGTCGGCGACGAGCGATGCATACAGCTCGATGGCACGCATGGCATCGTCGTTGCCCGGGATGATGTAGTCGACACCTTCCGGCGAGCAGTTCGTATCGACGATCGCGACGACCGGAATGCCGAGCTTCTTCGCCTCGCGGATTGCGATGTCCTCGTGATCGACGTCGACGATGAACATGACGTCGGGCAGCGACTTCATGTCCTTGATACCGCCAAGGCTTTTCTCGAGCTTCTCCTGCTCGCGCCGGAGGCCCAGGACCTCTTTCTTCGTCAGGCCCTCGAAGCCGCCCTCTTCGGCCATCTGCTCGAGCGTCATGAGCCGCTTCACGGACTGGCGAATCGTCTTGTAGTTCGTCAGCATACCGCCGAGCCAGCGCTGGCTGACGAATGGCATGTCCGAGCGGGACGCGTGGTTGCGGACGGCGTCACGAGCTGCACGCTTGGTGCCGACGAAGAGCACCGTGCCGCCATCGGCAACGGTCGCCTTGACGAACGCGCAGGCTTCGCGCGCCATCGGCAGGCTCTTCTCGAGATTGATAATGTGGATTTTGTTCCGTTCGCCGAAGATGAAGGGTGCCATCTTCGGGTTCCAGAAGCGGGTCTGATGACCAAAGTGCACGCCAGCCTCTAGCATCTGGCGCATGGTAACGTCTGCCATGATTGTCTCCGGGTTGAGCCTCCGCTTGTCCCAGCCCGCAACCCCTTTTCAGACGGGGCACCCAGCGGGATGTGACGACAAGCGTGTGGGATTAATTGCCTCTTGGGCGCGCGCTTTATACCATAGCCCGCCGCGACCAACAACGCGTTTCGGGGTCAGACCCCTTTTCCTGCTCCACCCACCTGAAAGTGGCGCCGGAAAAGGGGTCTGAGTCCTTTTGACAGAGCCGACATGACCGTCACGATCAAGACATCCGAAGAGCAGGACAAGATGCGCGTAGCCGGCCGGCTGGCCGCCGACGTGCTTGACATGATTGGGGATTATGTAAAGCCCGGCATCACCACCGCCGAACTCGACAAGATCTGCCACGACTACATCACGGGGGTGCAGGACGCCGTGCCTGCGCCGCTCAACTATCGTGGCTTCCCGAAGTCGATCTGCACCTCGGTCAACCACGTCGTCTGCCATGGAATTCCGGGCGAGAAAACCCTGAAATCGGGCGATGCCGTCAACATTGACATCACCGTCATCAAGGACGGCTTTCATGGCGACACGAGCCGGATGTTCTTCGTCGGCAAGCCCGGCATCCAGGCCAAGCGGCTCGCCGAAGTGGCCTACGAGGGCATGTGGCTCGGCATCAAGGAGCTGGGCCCGGGCAAGCACCTGGGCGACGTCGGCGCGGCCATCCAGGGATTCGTCGAGAAGAACCGCTTCTCGGTGGTCCGCGAGTACTGCGGGCACGGCATCGGCCGGGTCTTCCACGAAGACCCGCAGGTCCTGCACTACGGCAACCGCGGCGCCGGCATGGAGCTCAAGGCGGGTATGACCCTCACGGTCGAGCCCATGGTCAACGCCGGGCGCCGGCACGTGAAGCTCCTCAACGACGGCTGGACGGTCGTCACCAAGGACCACAGCCTGTCGGCGCAGTGGGAACATACGGTACTGGTCACGGAAGACGGCTACGAAGTCCTGACCCTCGGTGCCAACGACCGCTGACATTCGCGCCGCGCTCGAGGCAGCGGCAGCGGACCTCGAGCGACGCTTCGGCGACGGCGAGTCGATCGTCGATCTCGTGCATGCCCGCTCGGCCAGTGTCGACCTGGCCCTGGCCGATCTCTGGCGCAACTCGGCCGGCGATCTTTGCGAAACGATTGCGCTGGTCGCCGTCGGCGGCTACGGCCGCGGCGAACTGCACCCGCACTCCGACATCGACATCATGCTGCTGCTCCCGGACGACTTCGACCCGGGCGGCGACGAGCGGCTGGCCGCGTTTGTGACCTCGCTCTGGGACCTGGGGCTGGAAATCGGCCACAGCGTGCGCACGCTCACGCAGTGCTTCGAGGAGGCGCGCGACGACCTGACCGTTGCGACAACGTTGATGGAAGCACGACTGATCGATGGCCCGCAGGCACTGTTCGGCGACATGCTGGAGGCCACCGCGCCCGGGCGAATCTGGCCGTCGACCGAGTTTTTTGCCGAGAAGCGCAAGGAACAGATCGCACGCCATCACCGCTACGACGATACGGGCTACAACCTGGAGCCGAACGTCAAGGGTAGCCCCGGCGGCCTGCGTGACATACAGATGATCGGCTGGGTCGCGAAGCGCCACTTCGGCTGCGCAACGCTCGACGAACTCGTCGATCACGAATTCCTGACCCCGGGCCAGCTGCGGCTGCTGCAGAATGGCCAGGCGTTCCTGTGGCGGGTGCGATTTGCGCTCCACGTGCTGACCGGGCGCCGCGAGGACCGGATCCTGTTCGACCACCAGATGCGCCTCGCCGAGATGCTCGGCTACGAGGATGCGACCTACACGCTGGCGGTGGAACAGCTCATGCAGCGGTACTACCGCACCGTGATGGACCTGTCGCGCCTGAACGAGATGCTGCTGCAGCTGTTCGAGGAGGCGATCCTGATGGACCCGGCCGCCGCGCCCGAGCCTCTGAACGCGCGCTTCCAGGTCAAGAACGGCTTCCTGCAGACCGTCAACGAGCGGGTCTTCGACAACGACCCGTCGGCGCTGCTCGAGCTGTTCGTGCTGCTGCAGCAGAACCCGGAGATTCGCGGCGTCAGTGCCTACACGGTCGGCCTGATCAAGCGCAGCCTGCCCCTGATCGACGAGGAGTTCCGCCAGAACCCGCGCAATCACAGGCTGTTCCTGACCATCCTGCGTGCCCCCAAGGGCGTCACCCACGAGCTCAGGCGGATGAACCTGTACGGCGTACTCGGCCTGTACCTGCCCGCCTTTGGCCGCATTGTCGGCCGCATGCAGTACGACCTGTTTCACGCCTATACCGTCGACGAGCACACCTTGTTCGTCGTCAGCAACATGCGCCGCTTTGCGTTGTCACGCTTCGATCACGAATACCCGCACTGCAGTCGCATCATGCAGGGCCTCGAGCGCCCCGAGATCGCCTACCTGTCCGGCCTGTTTCACGACATCGCCAAGGGCCGCGGCGGCGACCACTCGGAGCTCGGCGCGGTCGACGCGGAAGCGTTCTGCCTCGAGCACGGCCTCGGCCAGTACGATGCGCGCACGGTCGCCTGGCTGGTGCGCCACCATCTCGCGCTGTCGACGACCGCGCAGAAGCAGGACATCGGCGACCCGGACGTCGTGAACGAATTTGCCGCCCTCGTCGGCGACCAGCTTCACCTCGACTACCTGTACATCCTGACGGTGGCGGACGTCCGCGGCACCAACCCGAAGCTCTGGAACTCCTGGAAGGCGACGCTGTTCCGCGACCTTTACGAACTGACCTCCCGGGCGCTTCGGCGCGGCCTGGAAAACCCGGTCGATCGCGAACAGCTGATCCTCGAGAAAAAAGCCAATGCCCGTGAGTCGCTCGGCGAAGCCGGGCTCGACGGTGCGCGCATTGACGCAGTCTGGGCGCTGCTCGACGACAACTACTTCCTCAGGCACAAGAGCGACGAGATCGCCTGGCACTCCGAGTGGCTGGCCGACTCGGACACGGCCTCAGAGATCGGACTCGTCGACGTTCGCCGGCAGCCGGGCGGCGACGGCGTCGAGGCGGTCCTGTATACGCCGCGCGCGCAGCGCACGTTTGCGCACGCAACGGCGGTTGTCGACGAGCTCGGCATGACCATCGTCGACGCTCGCATCGTGCCGCTCGTTAACGGCTACAGCCTGGATACCTATATCTTCGTCGAGACCGACGACCGCATCGACATCGACGAGTCGCGCATGAACAAGATTCGCCGCCTGCTGACGCGCGTGCTTACGGCGGATGACGATAAGGTTGCCCGCGTAACGCGTTCGGCACCCCGGCAGGTGCGGATGTTCTCGACTCGTACGAGCGTCGACTTCAACCCAAAGACCACGAAGGGCCGCACGGTCATGGAGCTCGTTGCGGCTGACCGCCCGGGCCTGCTGAGCAAAGTCGGCCAGGCTTTCATTGCCGAGGGTGTGGACATCGAAACCGCGAAGATCATGACGATCGGCGAACGCGCCGAGGACGTGTTCTACATTACCGACGAGGCCGGCCGGCCGCTGGACGACGCTGCGCAGCAAAGCCTGCGCACCGAGCTCCTGAAGCGCCTCGACAACACGACCACAGCCTGAACAGGAGACGCCAATGCGCGACCGCCAGGACATCATCGAACGGGCTTTCGAGGACGGTATCGACAGCGTCGATCGCCAGGACCTCGAAACCGCCGTGTTCCAATCCATCGAACTGCTCGACAGCGGCGAGGCACGTGTCGCCGAACCGGCGAACGACAGCTGGACGGTCAATCAGTGGCTGAAGAAAGCGGTACTGCTGAGTTTCCGGCTGCGGGACAACGACGTGGTAGACGGCGGCCACAGTCGCTTCTATGACAAGGTGCCCATGAAGTACGCCGACTACACGGCGGCGGACTTCGCACGGGACGGAGTACGCGTCGTTCCGGACGCCATCGTTCGCAAGGGTGCGCACGTCGCCAATGATGTCGTGCTGATGCCGAGCTACGTCAACATCGGTGCGTATGTCGACAGCGGCACGATGGTCGACACGTGGACAACGGTCGGCAGCTGCGCGCAGATCGGCAAGAACGTCCATCTTTCGGGTGGTGTCGGCATCGGCGGCGTGCTGGAGCCGGTGCAGGCGGGACCGACGATCATCGAGGACGACTGCTTTATCGGCGCGCGATCCGAGATTGTCGAAGGAGTCGTCATCGAACAGGGCGCCGTTGTTTCGATGGGGGTCTATATCGGCCAGAGCACGAAGATCTACGATCGCGAGACCGGCGAGGTGTCGTTTGGGCGCGTGCCGGCCTACTCGGTTGTCGTGCCCGGCAACCTGCCCTCGGCCGATGGCAAGTACTCGCTGTACTGCGCGGTTATCGTCAAGCGCGTTGATGCGAAGACGCGTGCCAAGACCGGCATCAACGAACTGCTGCGCAACGCACGCTAGGAGTATTGACGTGGTCACCGTTTACGGTTTAAAGAACTGCGATAGCTGCCGCAAGGCCCGCAAGTTCCTCAAGGAACGCGACATCCACTACACCTTCCACGACGTTCGCACGGACGGCGTCGACATCCAGATGCTGGAGCGCTGGGCAGATCGGGTCGGCTGGGAAAAGCTCGTCAACAAAAAGAGCCTCACCTGGCGTACCGTTCCGGAAAAGGCCCGGCAGGACCTCAATCGCAACAAGGCGCTCGCCCTGATTCTGTCCGAACCGACGCTGCTGAAGCGGCCGGTGCTCGAGGGCAAGGACTTCACGGCGATCGGGTTTTCCGAGAAACGTTTTACCGAGTACCTCGGCCGCAACACATAGCGGAACTAGTAGCAGCAATTCGGATTCGAGTGGATCAGATCGGCCGATTCCTCTTCGGCGCGCTCGATTTCCTGCGGCAGCAGTGTTGGACCCAACGCGTCGAGCTGACCCTGATACTCGAGCGTAGTCCGTCCGGCCACGCTATCCGGATTGCTGGCGTATCTCGAGCGATGAAGCTATACGAACGCGTGCAACGCGGCGAACGCCGGCACCTTTGCGCTGGGATCGCCGCCGGAGTCGTACCGCTGCTGGAGGTGCCTTGCGAGCGACAGGAGTGCGGCTGCATCTCCCTGTGCCCAGGCGCCTCGAATCAGCCCCTC
>JASJBG010000183.1 GCA_030066625.1 Woeseiaceae bacterium | reverse complement strand
GTATCGCTCGTAACGCCCAACGCGGAGATGAATCCCGAACGCTTTCGCGAGACGGGCTTCGGTTTCGGCTATATGTGGTGGGTGTTCGATTCGAAGCGTTTTCCAAAGGCGTATAGAGATGGCTACGCGGCGCGCGGCCACTTCGGCCAGTACATCGTCGTTCTGCCGGGACTCGACATCGTTATCGCGCACAAGACGCTGCCGGTCGAGTACGACACGCCGGAGGAATACGAAGCCATTAACGTCACCTGGGACGAGATGCGCGTGATCGTTGACGCCGTCATCGACGCCGCGAACTAGGATGTCGACGATCTGCAAACTCGGCGTCGCGGGGCGCGAGGAGAAGGTCTGCGAGGCCATCGAGGCCTGGCTCCGTGAGCGCGACGAGATATTCGAGCGGACTGAGACTGAATGGCCGTTGGCCGACGAGCGGCCGCGCTTCGAGAACGGCTACGACGAACCCACACTGCTGTCGGTCAAACAGGTGACGGCCGACGTCACCGAGATTCACTTCAACAGCTTCAACAATTGCGATGCGATGGCGAGCGCGCTGTCGAAAGCGCTGGCGACACGCGTCGTCGTCAATATTTTCCAGAGCACGGCGATGGCGAGCTACTGGGCCTACTACCGCAATGGCGAGTTCATGCGGAGCATCGAGTCCGGCGATGACGAGGTGAAGGAACGCGGGTTGCCGCTCGATTTCGAGAACGACCCGCCGGGTCACGATATCGCGGATGACGACGAGGAACCGTTCTTCACCTTCGACGACCAGGATATCGACGACTACAACAAGAGCATCATCGTCGACGTGAGCGTTTACCAGAACTTCGATGCCGGCTGGACGAACTTCGAGCGCAAGCCCGTCGAACGGCCAATCGCCGATCCCACAAAGCCGGTCGTGTACGACAAGGCCAAGTACCATCTGGACTCCGTTGCAGAGGACGGCCTTCCGGAAGAGCAGGCAGCCGTACACACGGCGTTTTTCCTCGGCTGGCTTATGGACAACGACCTGATGAGCGAGGAGTTCGTTGCCGACTCGGCCGAGCAGATCGCCGCGTACAAGCGTCGTGAGATGACCGCGCTGCAGTTGTACGCACGCTGGGACTACTGTCTCGTCGATGACATGCTCAGCAACGAGGGCAATCGCTTTGCGGCACACTACTTCGACTTTTCGACGGGCAGCTACCTGACGGATTACCTGTCAATCCTGGTGCAGGATCTACCGTCACAATTCCAGGTCGAATACAGCTGGGATAACCAGGAGGTGATCAGCCACCGCATCGACAAGCGCTACCAGTACTGGAAGAAACCGCCGCCCGGCAATGACACCGACTACAGCGCGCTTCCGCCGAAGAAGAGCGAGGCGCAGCCGGTGCTGCCGGCGGCACCGCCGCCGGGTCTCGAGAAGCTCCCGGGCGGACGCGTGCGGCGCGTGCCGCGGCGCCCCGAAATGGTCGCACCGAAGCGGAGCCGCTTCCTGAGACTCATCGGTGTTACCGGCATGCTCCTGACGTTGTGGACGCTGTTGATCCTGTGGTCGCTGTCGGAGCAGCGCACACCGGCAAGCGTCGAGTACCTGATCTTCGCGCTCATCGGCGTGCCGTTCTTCGTTTACTGGATCGCGGTGCGCGCGCACTGGCAGCGGGACCGGCTGCTCACCGTCGGGCTGGCGTCGCACCTCGCGTGGCTGCCCGCGCTTTGGTTCGCGTTTCGCGACCCCGGTCTCGGCTTCACCTTGCTCGTCGTCGCTGCCGCGCTCGTCGCGCTGTTCGTAAGCTATGCGCGACGCTTCCCGAGGACTCGCCTCAAGACTCGACAAAAGCTTCGCTGACCGAAGGAACAATCGGTTTTTCATTCGTTTTGGCCTGCGGCATCGTTAGCCTCCAGATACACGGTCCGGGAACACGGACCACTCGGACGGAGAAAAGCTGTGGTCGATCTGAATCGCATCGTGCAAGGACTATCGCAAAGCGGCGCCGTTTCGGGCTTCGCGGGTGGGCTGGCCGGTACGGCTGTCGCCGGGGCCTTTACCGGAAAGAAAGGCAAGAAGATCGCGAAGTCGGCGCTGAAGGTCGGTGCCGTCGCCGCTGTCGGCGGACTCGCCTATGCAGCCTATCAACGTTATCAAAAGGGCACCCCGGCGGCCGGTGTCGGTCAGGGACCTGCGCAAGCAGCCCGAACGGCACCGGCTACCGCTTTGCCTGCGACCGCGGGCAACGCCAGGCGCTGGGGCGAGATCGACGAGTCCCGCTTCGTCCAGGTGCTGACCGACGATCGCGCACCGGGCGGCGGTGCGCTGCTCCTGATCCGCGCGATGATCGCGGCTGCGGCGGCGGACGGACACATGGATGGCCACGAGCAGGAACGCATCTTCGCGCAGTCGGAGCAGCTTCGCCTTACGCCGGCCGAGAAGGCACTGCTGTTCGACGAGCTCCGCCATCCAATGACCATGCAGCAGATCGTCTCGCGCGTTACATCGCCGGAGATGGCGGTCGAGGTCTATACGGCGTCGCTGATCGCCATTGATGAATCCACCGAGGACGGGCGCCTATACCTGCGCAGCCTCGCCAACGCACTTGAGCTTCCCGACGAACTGGTCGTGTCGCTGTACGAACAAACGGAACTAGCCAAAGCGGACGAGGTGGCGGCCTGACTCCCCATCAGGAACTCCGTATAAGGACGACTGATAGCAGCGCCAACTCTCCACAGCCGCGCCCTCGGGCGCGGCTTTTTTTCAGTAAAGAACCTTGAACGCGTGCGTCCACTGGTTCTTCGTGAAACCGGGAATGCAGTAGAGCATGCACAGAGGTTCGATGGCGCGCGCTGCCGCGGCAACGCCCATATCCGCCGTCTCCCAACCGAACTGGGAGAGTATGTCGGTGACCGTGGCCTTTGCGGCGTCATCGTTGCCGCAGATGAACATTGTTGGCGGGCCGCCTTCCATGTCCGGGTCCACCATTCGCGTATTGCTGACCGAGCTGAACGCCTTGACGAGATTGGCATCCGGAAACGAATCCTGAAGCTGCTCCATCAGTGATTCGTCGAGGTTTGTAAAAAACCGCAGCACGCCGTCCACTGGCGCTTCATCCGCGATGGGGTTGGTTGCGTCAATGACGGTCTTGCCCGCGATGTTGCTGCTGCCGGCGAGGTCCAGTGCGTCTTTCGCCGCCGTACCTTTGACCGCGAGTACGACGATGTCGCCGAAAGCGGCGGTTTCATCGAACGTGCCGCTTTGACCGGCCGGGTTGTCGGCAAGCCAGTCCGCAAGCTTGGCGGGATCGCGGCTGCCGATCATGATCTTGTGGCCATGTTTCAGGAAGCCGCTCGCAAGCACACGCGCGACGATGCCGGAACCGAGTACGCCAACGTTCATAGTCTTCTCCCTGGTCTAGTCCGATGGATTCGCAAGCAGGATCGCCGGATCGACGGCCGTGCCTGTCAGGTAAACGCCAAAGTGCAGGTGCGGTCCGGTCACGCGGCCGGTCGCGCCGACCTTGCCCAGCGGCTCGCCCGTCGCAACGGCCTGGCCGAACTCGACGTCGATCTCGCTCAGGTGGCAGTACATCGTTACGAGGCCCTGGCCGTGGTCGACGATCACCGTGTTGCCGTTGAAGTAGAAGTCGCCGACCGTCGTCACGATACCGTCGCGCGGTGTGAGTATCGGCGTGCCCCTGGTCGCTGCAATGTCCATACCGCTGTGCGGTGACCGCGGCTGGTCATTGAAGAAGCGTCGCAGTCCGAAGCTCGAGCTGCGCGGTCCCTCGACGGGGGAGGCGAGCGTGATCGACTCGAGCGGCTGATCCCGCCAGTTGTTGAGTGCGTTGTCGAGGACGACTCGCTCTCGGCCGATGCGATCGAGCTGCTCCTGGTTCGGCGTTACGTAGTTCTGGTTCGAGATTGTCAGCCGCTGTTCGCGATAGGCGTGGTCATCGATCGCGAAGCTGACAGGCTCGTCGTCAACGACGACCGTGTGCTCACCGATCTCCGCTCGCAGCGGCATGCCGACAGCGGCTCTCCAGCTGCCGCGATCGTCGAACACGAGCACCGGTTTGCCGTTGAACGTGACCTCGGGTTGCGACTGACTCGCCGATCCCAGGTCGAGGATGACGATGCCACCCGGGCGCGCCGAGCTTTCGACCTGTGCGGCGGCCGATGCGGCGGCAAGCAGCAGCGGGAACGCGAGCATCGCCAATCCGCGCCTAGTCATCATCCACGTCATCGGTATTGTCCCCATGACGGGACTCCACGACATCGGCGACCAGGCTGCCGCGCGAAAGGCGTGCTCGAATTCGATCGCCGGCCGCAACATCGGCCGCGTTCGTTACTGCGCGACCCTGTTCGTCGAGAACGATCGCATAGCCGCGGTCGAGGGTCGCGAGCGGGCTTACAGAGTGCAGGCTGCGCATGGCCAGCTCGAGTCGGTGCCGGGCGTCGCCCACCGAACCGTGTGCGGCGGCCGCGAGTCTTTGCCGGCCAGCGGCGAGTCTCGCCAGGGAGCGCTGCACGGTTAGCGCCGGCGACCGGCGCAGCAGCTCGGCCCTTGCCGATTCGAGATCACGTCGCCGCTCCAGCAGGTCATGGCGGAGTGCTGCCGCGAGCGCGCTCCGCAGCGCGCGTAGCCTGTCGTGCTGCCGCTGAAGATTCGCCGCCGGGCTCGAGCGCACAAGGCGTCGTCCGAGCCAGTCGAGCGACTGGGCCTTTTCCTCGACGCTCCTGCGGCCTTCGCGGCGGATTCGTGCGGCGAGGGCATTCAGCCGGTGCAGCCAGTCGTCGCGGTCTGGTACGACGATCTCGGCGGCGCCCGACGGCGTCGGCGCCCGTACGTCCGCGACGAAGTCGGCAATCGTGAAATCGACCTCGTGGCCCACGGCGCTCACGACCGGGATGGGACAGTCGGCAATCGCGCGGGCCAGGCGTTCGTCATTGAATGCCCACAGGTCCTCGAGGGAGCCACCGCCTCGGCACAGGATCAGCACGTCGCACTCGTCGCGCCGAATCGCGGCCTCGAGCGCGGCGCGCAGCTCCGCCGGCGCGAAATCGCCCTGTACCGCGGCCGGGTAGATGACGACGGGCACGGCGCGGAAGCGCCGGCCCAGCACGGTGAGGACGTCGCGGACCGCGGCACCGCTCGGCGACGTGATCACGCCGATGCGTGTGGGCAGGGCGGGCAGCGGCTGCTTCAGGGACTCGTCGAACAGGCCCTCGGCCGCGAGCTTCTTCTTGAGGCGGTCGAATTCCCGCTTCAGGGCGCCTTCGCCGGCCGGCTCGACCTGCTCGACGATCAGCTGGTAGTCGCCGCGAGCCTCGTAGAGGCTGACGCGACCGAACGCGAGCACCTTGTCGCCGTTTTTGAGGCCGATCGTGGGGCCGCGCTGGCGTTGCCGGAAAAACGCCGCGCGGATCTGCGCCGCATCGTCCTTGAGGCTGAAATACAGGTGCCCGGACGCGGGCCGCGCAAGATTGGAGATCTCGCCCTCGACCCAGAGCTTCGCAATGCCTTGTTCGAGCAGTGCTTTTGCGCGGCGATTGAGCTGGCTTACCGAAACGGCCGCTTCGGCAGGCGTGGATGACAGCAAATCCTTCATGTCGGCCGAGTATAACGGTAGCGCGCAGAGGACATTGACGTTTACCCGCAAATGCGAGCAGCGTAGAATTGGTCGATTAACCCCGATAAACGCCCTGCCTGTCTATTGCCTATGCGAATTGCCAAGGAAGCCCTGACCTTTGATGACGTTTTGCTGCAGCCCGGCTACTCCGAGGTGTTGCCGCGCGAAGTCGACCTGAGCACACAGCTCACTCGCGAAATCTCTCTGAGCATACCCATCATGTCCGCCGCAATGGACACGGTGACCGAGGCGCGCCTCGCCATTGCGCTGGCCCAGGAAGGCGGGATCGGCGTGATTCACAAGAACATGTCGGTCGAGGAGCAGGCCAGGCAGGTTCTCGCCGTCAAGAAGTTCGAGTCCGGGATCGTCAGGAACCCGATCACGGTCGATCCCGAGATGAGTATCCGCGAGGTCCTGGAGCTGACGCGGGCGATGGGCATCTCGGGCGTGCCGGTGGTCAACGAGAAGCAGACTGTCGGCATTGTCACGCACCGCGACCTGCGCTTCGAGACGCAGCTCGACGCGCCCGTGTCCGCCGTCATGACGCCGCAGGACCGGCTCGTCACCGTGCGCGAGGACGCCGACAAGGAAGAGGTCCTGTCGCTGTTGCACAAGCACCGCATCGAGAAGGTGCTCGTCGTCGACGACAACATGGCACTCAAGGGCATGATTACGGCCAAGGACTTCCAGAAGGCGAAGGACTACCCGCGTGCCTGCAAGGACGACAGCGGGGCACTACGTGTCGCTGCCGCGGTCGGAACGGGCTACGACACCGACGATCGCGTCGACGCGCTGGTTGAGGCCGGTGTCGACCTCATCGTCGTCGATACGTCACACGGTTTTTCCAAGGGCGTGATCGAGCGCGTACGCCGCGTCAAGGACGCGCACCCGGACATGCAGGTCGTCGGCGGCAACATCGTTACCGGCGATGCGGCGCTGGCGCTGGTCGACGCCGGCGCGGACGGCGTCAAGGTCGGCATTGGCCCGGGCTCAATCTGCACGACCCGTGTCGTCGCTGGTGTGGGCGTGCCGCAGATCTCCGCCGTGGCGGAGGTTGCCGAAGCCCTCAAGAAGCCGGGCGTGCCGTTCATCGCGGACGGCGGCATTCGCTACTCGGGTGATATTGCCAAGGCGATCGTTGCCGGTGCTTATTCGGTCATGATCGGCGGCCTGTTCGCCGGCACCGAGGAGTCGCCCGGCGAGGTCGAGCTATACCAGGGCCGCTCGTACAAGTCCTACCGCGGTATGGGTTCGGTGGGTGCGATGGGTCAGTCACACGGTTCGTCGGACCGCTATTTCCAGGATGCTACCGAGGAGCTCGAGAAACTCGTGCCCGAGGGTATCGAGGGCCGCGTCGCCTACAAGGGCGGCCTGGTCGCAATCGTGCACCAGCTCATTGGCGGCATTCGCGCCGCGATGGGCTACACGGGTTCCGGAACGATTACCGAGATGCGCGAGAAGCCACAGTTCGTGCGCATCACGAGCGCGGGCATGAAGGAAAGCCACGTGCACGACGTAACGATCACCAAGGAAGCCCCCAACTACCGCACCAACGTCTAGAGAGACTCGATGAGCAAGGCATTACCGCTCGACACGGACACCGCGCCTGACATCCACGCCCACAAGCTGCTGATCCTCGACTTCGGCGGCCAGTACACGCAGCTCATCGCCCGCCGCGTTCGCGAATGCGGCGTGTATTCCGAGATTCATCCCTGGGACATGTCTGAGGCGGACATCCGCGGCTTCAATGCCGCCGGTGTTGTGCTTTCCGGCGGACCCGAGTCAGTGAATCTGGACGACCCGCCGCGCGTACACCCCGCGGTCTTCGACCTCGGCGTGCCGGTGCTCGGTATCTGCTACGGCATGCAGACCATGGCGGCGGAGCTCGGGGGCAGGGTCGAGGCGTCTTCGCACCGCGAATTCGGCTACGCTGAGATCACGCCCGGCGAGTCGAACCTGTTCGGC
>JASJBG010000031.1 GCA_030066625.1 Woeseiaceae bacterium | reverse complement strand
ACCTTCCTCGAGAACACGCAGGACTACCGGCGCGACCTTCGGCGTGTCGAGTATGGCGATGAGCGCGACCCCGCCATGCGTGCGCACCTCGAGAAGATCAGTCCCGTGAACAACGTCGACAAGATCGATGTGCCGCTGTTCATCGTGCAGGGTGAAAATGATCCGCGCGTCCCGGTCACGGAGTCGACGCAGATGGTTGCCGCGCTTCGCGAACAGGGCAACGTCGTCTGGTACATGAACGCGCTGAACGAAGGCCACGGCTATCGCAAGAAGGAAAACCGTGATCTCTACCAGCAGGCGACCGTGCTGTTCCTGACGCAGTACCTGCTTGGCGAGGACTAGGCGCTGCTCGACCTGGACGGCCACCCTGACGACGTGAACGCGAAGTTCACGACCTTGCTCGACGAGCTGGAACGCTGGAACCGCAAGTTCAACCTGACCGCGATTCGCGACCGCGACGAAATGGTCACCGCACACCTCGTAGACAGCCTGGCCGTGCGACCGTACGTCAAGGGCACGAGAATCCTTGATGTCGGCACCGGAGCGGGCTTTCCCGGCCTGCCGCTCGCCATCGTGGAGCCCGACCGCCAGTTCGACCTCGTCGACAGTAACAACAAGAAAATCCAGTTCGTGCAACACGTTGCCGGCGTTCTCGGACTCGACAACGTCACCGCCGTGAAGGCGCGGACGGAGGACTATGCACCCGGCTACCGCTTTGATACCGTGATCGCCCGGGCCGTCGCGACGTTGCGGGGGCTCCTGGATATCGCCGGGCACCACGTGGGAGAGGACGGAGTGTTCGTGGCCCTCAAAGGCCGCTACCCGGGCGAAGAACTACAATCGTTACCAGACGACTGGGGATACGACGTAGCGGAACTCACGGTGCCCGGGCTCGATAGCGGCTCGCGGCATGCTGTGCTGTTGCGCCGCAGAATGTAAAGCGTAGCGGAACCGAAGAATGACGCGCATCATAGCCGTAGCGAACCAGAAAGGCGGGGTCGGTAAGACGACGACCTGCGTCAACCTGGCCGCGTCGCTCGCTGCGACGCAGCGGCGCGTGCTGCTCGTCGACATGGATCCGCAGGGCAACGCCACGATGGGCTGCGGTGTCGACAAGATGAACGTCGAGTATTCCGCGTGCGACGTCCTGCTCGGCGAGGCAACGGCGGCCGACACGATCGTCTCGCCGCCCGAGGGCGGCTTCGCGGTCCTGCCGGGCAACGAGGACCTGACGCTCGCCGAGGTCCAGCTGCTGCAGGAAATCGGCCGCGAGATGAAACTTCAGAAAGCGCTGATGCCTGTCTCGGGTGTTTACGATTTCATCCTCATCGACTGTCCGCCGTCGATCAACATGCTGACGATCAATGCGCTGACGGCAGCCGATGGTGTACTGATCCCGATGCAGTGCGAGTACTACGCGCTCGAGGGGCTGTCGGCACTCCTGAACACGATCGAACAGGTGCGTTCGACCGTGAACCCGAGGCTCGAGGTCTACGGCATCCTGCGGACGATGTTCGATCCGCGCATCAACCTGTCAAACGAGGTGTCGCTGCAGCTCATCGAGCACTTCGACACCAAGGTGTTTCGCACGGTCATTCCGCGCAACATTCGGCTCGCCGAGGCACCCAGCTTTGGCCGACCCGTGCTGCTGCACGATCGATCCTCGCGCGGTGCGATCGCCTATCTCGCGCTCGCCGGCGAGATCCTGCGCCGCGAAGACGCGCGCGTCGCCCAGGCCGTCTAGAGCACGCTCATTCAAGGACTTTCATGAACGCACGCAAGAAACGACTCGGCCGCGGACTCGACGCACTGCTGTCGAAACCGGTCGCCGAACAGCCGGCCGTTGCCGCGGACGCCGCGGCGCCGGCCGCCGAAGCGGGCGACGGGCTCAAAACCGTTCCCGTGGACCTGCTGCAGCGAGGCCAGTACCAGCCGCGCGTCGACATGCGCCAGGACTCGCTCGAGGATCTCGCCAACTCGATTCGTTCACAGGGCGTCGTCCAGCCCATCGTCGTTCGGCCGATCGGCAAGACCGGCAATTCGCAGCGCTACGAGATCATCGCCGGCGAGCGCCGCTGGCGCGCGGCCCAGCTGGCCGGCCTCGAGGACATCCCGGCCGTCGTCCGCGACGTGGCCGACGAGGACGCCATCGCGATGGCGCTGATCGAGAACATCCAGCGCGAAAACCTGAACCCGCTCGAAGAGGCCCGTGCGCTCGACCGGCTGATCCGCGAATTCGACCTGACCCACGCGGAAGCCGCGACCGCGGTCGGCCGTTCACGGGCGTCGGTGAGCAACCTGCTGCGTTTGCAGGAGCTCGGTGACAAGGTGAAGCCGATGCTCGAAGCGCGACAGCTCGATATGGGCCACGCTCGCGCACTGCTTTCCCTGACTGACCCGGTGCAGCAGCTTGACGTCGCCCGCCAGGTGGTCCGCAAGGGGCTATCGGTTCGCGAAACCGAGCGACTGGTCAAGCGGGCGCTCGAACCGGCGACAGCGAAGAAAAAGACGCCCGCGGCGTCGGCCAACGCGGATATCCGCCGGCTGGAAATGGACGTTTCCGAAAAGCTCGGTGCGAAGGTCAGCGTGCAGCACACGACCAAAGGCTCGGGCAAGCTCGTCATCACCTACAACTCGCTCGACGAGCTTGACGGGATTCTCAAACACATCAAGTAGCGGTCATGCGTGGCACAACATCGACAACGTCACGCACACTATTCGAACGAATACGCAGCCTGCTCGGCTTCATGGCTTTTTCTGTGGCTGGCTGTGCCGGCCAGGCTACTGACAGCGATCCTGAATCGGCCAAGACGATCGATCCCGCCGAATCCACGCAGGTCATTACCGATGCTGACGGCAACGAAGTCGTGGTTGGCGGAGAGGTCGATTCCGAAGACCTGATCTATCTCGATTGCATCCCACCCGGCGCCGCCACGGAAGAAGACCCGATGCTCGAGAAGACGCAGAAACGCGTCTACCAGGTCGTCTACCATTCGTCGCGTTGGTTCGACGGTTTGTTCGGGTCGAGCAATGTCGAATGCGCCGGCAAAGTCCGTTATGGCTACGTTGGCACGGGATTGCGCTGGGACGAGCGGGACGGCACCAAGGCCCGCTTCCGCTTCAAGGCGAAGATTGCGCTGCCCGCCCTCAACGAGCGCGCCCGGCTCGTGGTCGGACGCGTCGACACCAACGACTTCGTCGACGGCAGCGACGATGACAACATCGATTCGCTGCCCGCGCGCTTCAATGACATCGAGGACCAGGAGTTCGTCCTGGGCCTCGGATTCGGCAACACGGGTGGTCTGCGCAAGGGCTGGGACTTCGGCGTCGGCGTAAAACTGCGATCGCCGGTCGAGCCGTATGCGAAGCTCTCCTATCACTGGAACCCGGTGGTCGCCGAGCGCTGGCTGTGGCGGATCACGCCGCAGGCTTTTGCGCAGAAGGAGCGCGGTAGCGGCTTTTCGCTCAGCAACATCGTCGACTTCGCGATAAGTGAGCGCTGGCTGATCCGGTCCTGGTCGATCGGCGTCGTCGAAGACGAGGTCGAGGGTACTGCGTGGACCAGCAAGCTGACAGCCTACCAGAGCCTGTCCCTCGACCGAGCGTTTGCCTACAGCGTCTACGCGAGTGGCGAGACCGAGAACGAGGTCGAACTGCTCGACTACGGCGCCGAGGTTCGCTATCGGCGCAGCGTGTTCCGGCCGTGGGTGTTCATGGAATTATCGACGAGCCTGTCCTGGCCGCGCGAGTTCCTGATCGAGGAACGCGAGCGCAACATCGGCGTTGGCGTCGAGTTCAACATGCTGTTCGGTGACGACCAGCGCTAGGCGACGTCGTCGGTCGCATTCGGGACGCTCTATCGAAGACGCCGAACGCTATGCGACGTCGTCAGCTACCTCATCGTTGCTCGCCGAGTAGACGCGACGAATGATGTGCGGCAGTACCGCCTCGGAAACGAGGAAACCCTGCATCTTGTCGCACTCGATCGTCTTCAGGAAATCGAAAGTCTCCTGGTCCTCGACGCCCTCGGCGCACACCGACATGCCCAGGTTGTGGGCGAGCCCGGTGACGGCGGCGAGCACCTGCATCGCGACGGGATTCTCGCGGGCATGCCGGAGCGCGGACGCGTGAATCTTGATCTCGTCGAACGGCAGCTTCTCGAAGGTGCCGAGCGAGGTTGCGGCGACGCGGAAATCGTCGAGGCACAGCCGGAAGCCCTCGCGGCGCAGGCTCTTGAGCGCACGCATCTGCGGCGACTCGGGATCAGCGAGGTCCTGTTCGACGACCTCGAACGTGAAGTCCGAGCATTCGACGCCGAACTCGCGGACGATCGCGCCGTAGCGCTCGCCGAGGTGCTCGTCGCCGAGCTGGCTCGGCGCGAGGTTGATGCAGCCGTTCAGGACGAGCCCCTGGTCGCGCCAGTCGGCCAGCTGCGCGGCCGCTTTGCGGAGCACGAACTCGGTGAGCCGGCCCATCATGCCGAAGGCCTCGACTTCGGGCAGGAATTCGAGCGGTCCCATCAGGCCGTGTTCCGGATGCCGCCAGCGGACCAGCGCTTCGGCCTCGCGGGTCAGCCATTCGGCCTCCGAGCTGCGCTCGACCTTCGGCTGGTAGCGGATCACGAACTCGAAGTTGTCGAACGCGGCCTCGAGGTCGGCGCGCGACAGCTTGAGCATCCGCCGGCGGCAGCGGCGCGCCGAGGCGGCGAGACGGTCGACGTCGAAGTCCTCGCCGACCCACTCGGAATTCGCCAGGTCGACGATGAAGTCGACGACCCCGGCCCGGGCGCTTGAACGCAGCGACTTGCTCTCGGCCGCGACGATCACACCGAACGGCGTCTGGCCGCGGGCCTTGTCGAGCGTCGCCATCACGGCGTCGTCGAGATCCTGCTCCGTGAGTAGCAGGATGCGCCGCGCCTTGCCCTCGAGCAGGCCGGCCAGCTTCTCAGCCTCCTGGAAGAAGCTCAGGGAAAGGCTCATCTCGCGGACGACGTCGTTGAGCGGCTGGGAACCTCGTAGAGTTTCGCTCGCAATCAGCAGCATGGTTTCTCCGGCGATTTTGCTTGATCCAACGCCCTTTAGTATCGGCCGATGCCGGCTCAAGTTGAGGCCTCAGTGCCGTTTATTGAAGTAGCTTGAGCGACTGGCCAAAAAGCGCTGAAAACCCCGGAAAAAACGGCAAAAAACGCCGGATTATTACCTGCCATTTCGGTTGCCATGCGGTAGGGCTGGCTCTATAATGCGCTCGCTCAAACGCAGGGCCCGCCTGGAAACACCGCAAAGACGAGCGCCACAAGCTTGGAGTTCACACTCGATAAGCCGTGGCGTTTTTAGTGCCGGAGGCAAAAACAATGCTCTTGGTTCTCGCGGCTCAGGTCGGGCTCGGAACGGCGCTAGCCGCAGTGCTCGCCGGCGTTTACGGATTCGTCGCGGGCTACTCCGCGATGCTCGGTTGCCTGATTGCTGCCGTGCCCAACGCGTTTCTCGCGTTAAGGCTGGCGCTGCCGCGTCGGGATCCGGGCGCGAAAGCCCTGCTCCGGGCAGCGTATATCGGAGAACTGGGAAAGTTGGCGTTGACCGTGCTGTTTTTCAGCCTCGTCTTCGCCACGGTGCGGCCGCTCGCGGCGGTGCCGTTGTTTGCAGGATTTATTGTTACGACGCTGGTACCCCTATTGGTGGGCTTCGTCGGCGACAAACAAGAGAAAGAACAGGAAGCGGTTAACTTAAATGGCGACTGAAGGCGCGAAGACCTCCGGCGAGTACATTTCCCACCATCTTCAGAACCTGCAGGTATGCCCCGACGAGTCGGGCGCCTGGGTCTGGAACCAGTGCGCAGGCAACCCGATGGCGATCAACGTCGACTCGATGTTCTGGTCGGTACTGCTCGGGCTGGTCTTCATCTGGATATTCTATGGCGTCGCCCGCAAGACTTCGGCCGGCAAACCTTCGAAGGTACAAGCAGTCGTCGAAATCATCATCGAGTTTGTCGACGGTGCCGTAAATGACACCTTCCACGGCAATAGCAAGCTGATCGCGCCGCTGGCCCTTACGATCTTCGTCTGGGTGTTCTTCATGAACCTGATGGACCTGGTCCCCGTGGACTGGATTCCTGAACTGGCAGCCGCTGGCGGAATCGCCTACATGAAAGTCGTACCGACGACCGACGTGAACATCACCTTCGGGATGTCCATCGCGGTCTTCCTGCTTATTATTTACTACACCATCAAGAACAAGGGCATCGGCGGGTTTATCGCCGAGCTGACGCTGCACCCGATTGCGCCGCCGACCAAAGGCATTGGCCTGCTCGCTGCGCCGCTGATAATCGCATTCAATTTCATTCTCGAGTCGGTCGCCCTGTTGGCCAAGCCGGTGTCTTTGAGCCTGCGTCTTTTCGGCAACATGTTTGCCGGCGAGCTCATTTTCATTCTTATCGCGATGCTGGGACTGTGGCAGCTGCCGCTGCACTTTGGTTGGGCCGTGTTCCACATCCTGATCGTCACGCTGCAGGCATTTATTTTCATGATGCTGACCATAGTTTATTTAAGTCTGGCATCAGAGACTCACTAATCCGGATTCTTTATTAATTCAACACTTAGGACGAAAGTCCTTCCCAGGAGAAACTGATGGATCTTGTTATTGGCCTCACGGCAATCGCTGTCGCACTTTTGATCGGTTTCGGCGCACTCGGCGTCGGTATCGGCATGGGCCTTCTCGGCGGCCGTTTCTTGGAAGGCGTTGCGCGCCAGCCAGAACTGGCTCCCATGCTGCAGACAAAGATGTTCATCGTCGTCGCACTGCTCGACGCCGTGGCCATGATCGGCGTGGGTATTGCGCTGTTCTTCGCATTCGCCAACCCGTTCATCGCGCAGCTCCAGGCTGCCACGGCCCCGGTCGGCGGCTAAGACTGCCTCGCGTAGGAGCGCCGTCTCAGGCGCGACGATGATCGCGGCTGAAGCCGCTCCTACAGGGTAACTGCGAAGCCAGGAGAAACCTTTGGACATTAATTTGACCCTCATCGGCCAGACGATTGCGATGGTATTTTTCGTCTGGTTCTGCATGAAGTTCATCTGGCCGCCGATCCTGGAAGCGATCGAGACGCGCCAGCAGCAGATCGAGGACGGTCTCGCTGCCGCTGATCGCGGCGAGGAGCGCCTGATCGCGGCCCGCGAAGAGGCCGAGGACATTATCAAGGACGCGCGCCAGCAGGCGACGTCGATCCTCGATCAGGCCAACGCGCGCGCCAACGAGATCGTTGCCGACGGCAAGGCCGCGGGCGTCAAGGAGCGCGAGCGCCAGCTTGTTGCCGCGACCGCCGAGATCGAGCAGGAAACGAACCGCGCGCGCGAAGAGCTGCGTGGCCAGGTATCGGCCGTGGCCCTCGCCGGCGCTGAGAAGATCCTGAATCGCGAGATCGACGCGGCGTCGCACGAGGACATCCTCGGTAAGCTTGCCAGCGAGCTGTAGACGCGATGGCTGACAACAACACGATCGCGAGACCTTACGCCCAGGCGGCGTTCGAGATTGCCCACGAATCGGGCGAACTCGCGGCGTGGTCTGAAAGCCTCGGTATCGCCGGCGAGCTGCTGGCCGACGGCCAGGTCGCCGACTACCTGAGCGACCCGGCACTCAACGACGAGCGTCGGCTCGAATTTCTGACCGGGCTCTTCTCGAGCGCGGGCGCGAAGCTGCTCTCCGGCGGAGACCGCCGCGGCACGAACTTCCTGAAGCTGTTGCTCGAGTACGGCCGCACCGCGGTCCTGCCCGAGATCGCCGAGCATTTCGAGGCGCTGAAGGCCAACATCGAGAACTCGGTCGACGTGACCGTGACCTCGGCGACGCCAATCTCCGCGGCCCAGCAGCAGGCGATTGCGACGGCGCTCGAAGCGCGCTTCGGCCGCAGCGTCACGATCGAGACCCAACTGGACGAAAACCTGATCGGCGGCGCCGTTATCCGCGCCGGCGATGTCGTTATCGACGGATCACTGCGTAATCGGCTCGACGGCCTGACCAACGCGCTGATCAATTAAAGAGGAAATCTGAAAATGGCACTCAAAGCTTCTGAAATCAGCCAGCTGATTAAAGAACGCATCGAGAACTTCGAGGCGACCGCAGAGGCGCGCGACGTCGGCACGGCGATCGCCGTCACCGACGGTATCGTCCGCATCCACGGCCTGGCCGACGCCCGCTACGGCGAGATGCTCGAGTTCCCGGGGAACACGTTCGGCATGGCGCTGAACCTCGAGCAGGACTCGGTCGGCGCGGTCGTACTCGGTGACTACAAGCACATCTCGGAAGGCGACACGGTCAAGACCACGGGTCGCATCCTCGAGGTGCCGATCGGCGATGCACTGCTGGGTCGCGTCGTCGACGCACTCGGTAACCCGATCGATGGCAAGGGTCCGATCAATGCGACCGAAACGTCGCCGATCGAGAAGGTCGCACCTGGCGTAATCGCTCGCCAGTCGGTCGACCAGCCGGTACAGACTGGCCTGAAGTCGATCGACGCGATGGTGCCGATCGGCCGCGGCCAGCGTGAGCTGATCATCGGCGACCGCCAGACCGGCAAGACCGCGGTTGCGATCGACGCGATCATCAACCAGCGCGGCACGGGCATCAAGTGTATCTATGTCGCCATCGGCCAGAAGGCCTCCTCGATCGCGGGTGTCGTCCGCAAGCTCGAGGAAGAGGGCGCCATGGACCACACGATCGTCGTGGCCGCCGCCGCCGCCGAGAGCCCGGCGATGCAGTACATCGCACCGTACTCGGGCGCGTCGATGGGCGAGTTCTTCATGGACCGCGGCGAAGACGCACTGATTATTTACGACGACCTGTCCAAGCAGGCCGTTGCCTATCGCCAGGTCTCCCTGCTGCTTCGCCGCCCGCCGGGCCGCGAAGCCTACCCGGGTGACGTCTTCTACCTGCACTCGCGCCTGCTCGAGCGGGCGGCCCGCGTCAGCGCGGCGCACGTCGAGGAAGTCTCCGGCGGTGCCGTGAAGGGCAAGACGGGTTCGCTGACGGCGCTGCCGATAATCGAGACGCAGGCCGGTGACGTATCGGCATTCGTACCGACCAACGTGATCTCGATTACGGACGGCCAGATCTTCCTGGAGTCGGACCTGTTCGCTGCGGGTATTCGCCCGGCCATCAACGCAGGCCTGTCGGTGTCGCGTGTCGGTGGCGCCGCGCAGACCAAGATCATCAAGAAGCTCGGCGGCGGTGTGCGCCTCGCGCTCGCCCAGTACCGCGAGCTGGCCGCGTTCGCACAGTTCGCCTCTGACCTCGACGCGGCAACCCGCCAGCAGCTCGAACGCGGCCAGCGCGTCACCGAGCTGATGAAGCAGAAGCAGTATTCGCCGCTGTCGGTCGCCGAGATGGCGCTGTCGCTGTTCGCAGTCAACGAAGGCTTCATCGACGGTGTCGACGTTGCCAAGGTCGTCGACTACGAAGCTGCGCTGCACGACTTCGCGCGGGCCAACAACCAGGAAGACCTCGACGCGATCAACGCATCGGGCGACTTCAACGACGACATTGCGGCGACCCTCAAGGGCATCTGCGAAGCATTCGCCGAGAAGGGCGCGTACTAAGTCGACATGAGCCAACCGGAACACAGCGAGTCCTGATATGCCGGGTGAGAAGGAGATACGCTCGAAGATCTCTTCTGTAAAGAACATGCAGAAGATCACGAGCGCCATGGAGAAAGTCGCCGCGTCGAAGATCCGCAAGGCGCAGCAGCAGATGGAAGCGTCGCGACCGTATGCCGAGCGCATTCGCCGCGTCATCGGCCATCTTGCGCACGCGAATCCCGACTACAAGCATCCGTTCCTGATCGAACGCCCCGTGAAGCGCGTCGGCATGATCATCATCTCGACGGACCGCGGTCTCTGCGGCGGCCTGAACTCGAACCTGTTCAAGCGCGTCATCGGCGACATGATCAAGTGGAAGGACGAGAACGTCGAGGTCGACCTCGCACTCGTCGGCGCGAAGGCCGTGCAGTTTTTCCGTCGCCTCGGCGGCAACGTTGTCGGTACCGCGACGCATCTCGGCGATGCGCCGCATATCAACGACCTGCTCGGCGCGATCAAGATCATGCTCGATTCCTACGAGGAAGGCCGCACCGATCGGCTGTTCCTGTACCACAACGAGTTTGTCAGCGCGATGAGCCAGGTGCCCGAAGTAACGACGCTCCTGCCCGTCAGCGAGATCGATCTCGGCGAGGAGTCGCTGCAGGATCACTGGGACTACATCTACGAGCCCGACGCGGGCGAGCTGCTGGACGACGTCCTGCAGCGCTACATCGAGTCGCAGGTATACCGCGGTGCGGTGGAGAACTTCGCCTGCGAGATGGCCGCCAAGATGGTGGCGATGAAGTCCGCGACCGACAACGCGGGCGAGATCATCGACAAGCTGCAGCTCGCCTACAACAAGGCGCGCCAGGCGGCGATTACACAGGAAATTTCGGAAATCGTCGGCGGTGCCGCCGCGGTATCCGGCTAAGGATTTACACAGGTTTAAGAGAAGCGACGTTTCGCTTTCGAAATTCTAAGGACTTAAGACATGAGCACCGGAACTACAGTGCAGGTAATTGGCGCAGTCGTGGACGTTGAGTTCCCGGCCGGCCAGATTCCCAAGGTATATGACGCTCTCAAGATCGAAGACGCCGACCTGACGCTCGAGGTGCAGCAGCAGCTCGGCGACGGTGTCGTGCGCACGATTGCGATGGGTTCGTCGGAAGGCTTGAAGCGCGGCATGCCCGTGACGAATACGGGCCAGCCGATCGCGGTTCCGGTCGGCGAGAAGACGCTCGGCCGCATCATGGACGTACTCGGCACGCCGATCGACAACGCCGGTGAGATCGGCGCCGAGACGACGCTGCCGATTCACCGTCCCGCACCGAGCTACGAGGACCAGGCGGCAACGACTGAACTGCTCGAGACGGGTATCAAGGTCGTCGACCTGATCATGCCGATCGCGAAGGGCGGTAAAGTCGGCCTGTTCGGCGGCGCCGGTGTCGGCAAGACCGTAACGCTCATGGAGCTCATCAACAACATCGCCAAGGAGCACGGCGGTTACTCGGTGTTCGCGGGCGTCGGTGAGCGTACTCGTGAGGGTAACGACTTCTTCCATGAGATGACCGAATCGGGCGTTATCGACAAGGTATCGCTGGTCTACGGCCAGATGAACGAGCCGCCGGGCAACCGCCTGCGCGTCGCGCTGACCGGCCTGACGATGGCCGAGGCGTTCCGCGACGAAGGCCGCGACGTCCTCATGTTCATCGACAACATCTACCGTTACACGCTGGCCGGTACCGAGGTATCCGCACTGCTCGGCCGTATGCCGTCGGCGGTGGGCTACCAGCCGACGCTGGCCGAGGAAATGGGCGTACTGCAGGAGCGCATCGCGTCGACCAAGACCGGCTCGATCACGTCGTTCCAGGCCGTCTACGTACCGGCCGACGACCTCACCGACCCGTCGCCCGCAACGACCTTCGCTCACTTGGACGCGACGCTGGTACTGTCGCGTAACATCGCCGAGCTGGGCATCTACCCGGCCGTCGACCCGCTCGACTCGACCTCGCGAATTCTCGACCCGCTGATCATCGGCCAGGAACACTACGACTGTGCGCGTGGCGTGCAGGCGATCCTGCAGCGCTACAAGGAACTGCAGGACATCATCGCGATTCTCGGCATGGACGAGCTGTCGGAAGACGACAAGCAGACGGTAAACCGCGCTCGCAAGATCCAGCGCTTCCTGTCGCAGCCGTTCTTCGTGGCAGAGGTCTTCACGAACGCGCCGGGCAAGTACGTGTCGCTCGCAGAGACGATTCGCGGCTTCAACGGCATCGTCAACGGCGACTACGATCATATTCCCGAGCAGGCCTTCTACATGGTCGGCACGATCGACGAAGCCGTCGAGAACGCGAAGAACTTCCAGTAGGAGCGGCTTCAAGCCGCGATTGGGCGGTCTCGGCCGCACCAGGGTAAAGACAAATGGCAACAATTCACGTCGACATCGTATCCGCGGAAGGCGAGATTCACTCGGGCGACGCCGCGATGGTGTTCGCCCCTGCGGAGATGGGCGAGGTGGGCATCGCGCCCCGGCACGCACCGCTATTGACCGGCCTGATCCCGGGCGAAGTCCGGGTCCAGACTCCGGACGGCAACGAAGAGAACTTCTACATCACGGGCGGCATGCTCGAGGTCCAGCCGCACGCCGTGACGGTGCTTGCCGACACGGCGCTGCGCGGCGACCAGCTCGACGAAGCGGCTGCACTCGCCGCGCGCGACGAGGCTCGCAAGGCGCTCGACGGGATCGCCGAGGAAACGGATCTTCGCCGCGCGCAGGCCGAACTCGCCGAGGCGGAAGCCCGCTACCGAGCCGCGCAGAAGCTGAAAGGCAAGCGGTAAAGGCCGCGATTCGCGCCTTGCTTCAATCGGGCCTCACGGTGTGGCCCCATAGGGCGAAGGCCCTCCTACATGCCAGCTTCGGCTAACTGTAGGAGCGGCTTCAGCCGCGAACAACAACCTACTGGAACAGCTGCTCCTGGCGGTAGCCGGCCGGCGCCTCGAAGGTCAACGCGTCCACAGTTTCCACCCTCGAAGTCCGAAGACGGCTCTCGGACGTCGCGTTGCCGCTCGCGTCGTACTCGATCGTCACGACCGGGAAGCCGCCGAGCTCCTTTAAGTGTTCGTACGCGTGCGAGCCCTGCTCGGGGCTCTGCGCGAAGCTCGGCATTGCCGAGTTCAGCTCGCGCATGAATTCCGCCATGTCTTCGAACGCCGCCATCGCGTCACGTCCACCTTCGACGTTATCCCAGTCGGTGACCCAGATGTCCTTCGAGTGCCGACCGTCGGTGTGCAGCTCGTAGCGAACGCACGGGTAGCCGTTTTGCTCGCCGGTATCGGACGTGCGACGAATCTCGTTGACTGGTGCGGCAGCGTTCTCTGCCGGCATCTGCTGGCCCATGCGCTGCTTCATCATTTCTTCCATCATCGCGCGCTGTTCCGGCGGGACGTCCTTGAGCGCTTCTTGCATCTGCGCCTCGAACGCCGACAGCTGCTCGCCGATGGCCTGGAAAGCTGCTTCATCCAGCAGCACATAGCTCTTGCGCGCGTGGTCGACGGCCATGAGCTCGCGTGCATCGCCGCGGTAGATCATGTCCGCGTCGGCGCCGCGGGGGCCTTTGACGTCGATCTTGATGCGCTTGCCATCGACGACCGTGTGGATCGTGTCCGCTGCCTGACCCGCAGCTGCCGTCTTGTCGACGGTCTCGATCTCGAAGACGACGCCCGCCGCCACCGGCAGCGACGCCAACACCAATAGCAACGCGCTTGCGATTCTGATCATGATCCACCTATTTTTTCTGCAGACGCGCCGAGCTTAGCGCAGCGTCTCAAGCAACCGCCACCTCGCTCACGAATTACACCGACTGGTCAGGAACGAAAGATACCCAGCCGGTCGCTAAGCTCGACCGGATTGCCGTCGGTGTCGACCAGCGAGCGCGGTGGATCGAAGGTCTGCGTCAGCGGCGTGACGACCAGCATCGTCATCAGTGATACGCCGAGGCCGATCAGGTCGCCCGGCAATTCGGGGGCGATTACGCGCGTCGCTAACCAGGCAACGAAGCCCGCTGCCATTGCGGCGAGCGCACCCGTGCGGTTTGCCTTCGGCCACCAGACGCCGAGAATGAACGGTGCGATGACCGCGGCGAGCAGCAGGATATTCGCATCGACGATCACGTCGTAGACCATCTGGGCCTTTAGCGCGATAACAACGGCGACAAACCCGCAGACGGGAATTGCCAGGCGTGCGACGAGCAAGCCGAGGCGGTCGCTCGGGTTCTTTTTGAACAGCGGCAGCAGGTTGTTACTGATCAGGCTTGCTGCGCCGAGCAGTGCGCTGTCCGCGGAGCTCATCACCGCCGCGAGCACGGCGCCGACGAATACGGCGATCGCCGCGGGGTGCAGGTGCTCGATGGCCAGTGCGGGTATCACACTCTCCGAATCGCCGAGCTCGGGCATCGTGACGCTCGCGATGATTCCGAGGGTTACCGGGATCATGCCGAAAGCGAGGTAGCCGAGTGCACCGAAGTAAAAAGAACGCACGGCCGTCTTCTCGTCCCGGGCAGCCAGGGCTCGCTGCGTAAGCGAGGATGATGCGATGTCCGCGATGCCGAAGATCAACCAGGCACGCAGGTAGTTGAGCCACTGTGACGGTGTGTTGTCGGCGGGGATCATTCGCAGCCGACCCTCGGGCAGCTGCGAAGAAACCGCGCCCCAGCCGCCGACGTCGACCAGCACCACCGCAAGCAGAACCACGAGTCCGACCATGATGATCAGCATTTGGATGAAGTCGGTCAGTGTGACAGCCCAGAGCCCGCCAACGGCCGTATAGATAAAGACGACGACGGCCCCGCATACGATTCCGTACTCCAGCGGGATATTTGTGAGCGATTCGAGCAGGATGCCGAATGCAACGAGCATGCCGGCCACCCAGCCGACGTTGGACACGATCGAGACGACCGTTGCAAAGGCCGCCGCGATACTGCCATACCGCTGGTCGACGAAGTCGATAAAGGTCAGGAGCTTGAGTCGTCGGAACAGGCGAGCGAAGAACAGGCCGACGAGCACGAGGCAGAGTGCGGCGCCGAACGGATCGGCGATCACACCGAGTAAGCCATCGTCGTACGCAGCCCCGGCCGAGCCCATGATTGCCGAGCCCCCAAACCAGGTTGCAATGATCGTGGTCGTCAACAGCAGCGGCGGCATGCTGCGTCCCGCCACAATGAACTCGGTGACGGTGTGGGTCTTTTTCGACGCGTAGGCGCCGACGACAATCATCAGCAGCAGGTAGATGCTGACGCCTGAGAAGACGACGGTCTGGGTACTCATTCGCTCGGTCTTTTTGTTGCTACTGTTGGACCGGCGACCAGCCTAACAGCTATTGCCCGTGACGCTTGGTACGTTCCGAGTAGTTCCAGGAGCCGATCAGGCGCGTCTCCGGCCGGTGTCCGGCGAGGTGCTGCTTTTCCCAGCGGCGATATTCGGCGACGTTGACCTCGATGGGTACCTGCCAGTTCTGTTTGCCAAAGTAGCGAACGACGTATTCGTCGAGGAAGCCGGCTTCGCGAACACGAACGAGATCGTCGAGGTAGGCGTGACTGACCGCGGGGTCGCTTGCCAACTTCTCTTCCCAGGTGTCCAGCATCAGCTGGCGGGCTCCGAATTCGCAGCCATAGTCGCTGACTCGCGCCGGGTTATCGCCGCCGATGTCGAGCTGGCAGGTACTTCTCGACAGGCTGTAGGCGACCCAGCTCTGCAGCACCGGGTCGTCGTCCTGGAACGCCCGGTCCGCGAGATAAAAGGTATCGCCGTCCGTGACCCCGTCGCGGACGTAGATGTCGGAATTGCAGCCCGCAATCAGCAGGACGACCAGTAATGAGGCGCTGCGCATGCGCCAAGCATACCGGAGTGGCCTGAATCCGACCTGAAACCGGTCGCAAAACGGCGAACTAGCGGTCCTCGACGTAGTAGCGGCGTCCCGGCGGATACGGCCGTGCGTGGGCCACGAGGAGATCAGGCCAGAAGCCCTCAAATTCGCCGACGTACGCTGCAAATGCCGCTTTTTCGGCCCGAATGCGCGCGGCATCCGTTTTGGCGGACGAGGTCCATGCCGAGGCCCGCTGTTCCTCGGTGGCGCTGGCCTCGATCGCCCCGTATATGAACCCGGTCCTAACGTCGATGAGTATCCCGGCGACGGTGGCCGTAACCGAGGCGCTGCGGTCCCGGAGCATGCCGAGCGATATGACGCTCAGAGGGCCAACGTCGGAGCCGTCGATGGTGAAGAGGGTATCGACCGTGTAGACGAGTAGCAGGTCGGCCTGCAGCTGCGCGGCGGACGGCCGCAGGTCACCGATCGCGGCAGCGGTCGGCGGCATCAACAGTGTCGACAGCGGGGCGACACCGCGAACCTTGTCGAGCTTCGCGATTCGCGCGGCAGCCTCGTCGGTTTCGAGGTCACGCACGCTGACGACGCTGAAAGCACCGAGGTCCTTCGCGGCGGCGTTCGGATAGCCGCGCTCCTGGATACGAACCGTGGCGATGTTTGCCGGGAACGAGGCGGCGGGGCGTCGCTCGAATGCCTCGGCGATGTCGGCATCGTCGATGCCGGCGAGCGATACGGCACCGCCCGGCGTCGTGTAATGCGCGCAGCCGGTAGCGGCAAGCGCGATGACGAGGATGGCAAGTCGTCTCATTGCTTTGCTCCTTCGGTCACCGTGGTTTCGTAACGGACGCCGTCTGGAACCGGGACGGCCTGCTGTACGGTTACGCCGTGCGCGCCTTCGGTCTGCCGGCTCGCATCCACGGCAACGAAAGCCGTGAACTCGGACATCAGCTCGTGCTCGAGTGCCGTAGCGAGGATATCGTCGGCAAGCTCACCGTGGACGTCGAGTTGCCAGGTTCGCCGGTCCGCCAGGTCCGCGATTCGGGATCGCGCCCAGAGCTTCGCGAGATTCTCGCCACCTTCGCTCACACCCTCAACGGCAAACTGCTGCGTTGCGCCGCCGGCGAGGCCGCTGACCGTGATCGTCGACGGCACACCAGTGTACCGGCCGGTGACGAACACCGGCCGACCGACGAACAGGTCCGGCAGCTTCGACGGGTATACCGACGACGCCTGCATGGAGCCCCAGTCGATGACGAGGTTGGTCAACGCCGGGCGGCTGATGCGGGCGAAGAACGCATCCATGACCTCGGCCCCGGAGTCGTCGAGACCCAGGTACGCCACGGCGCCGCGGCCTTCCTTGGCCATGCGTTCCATCAGGTAGCGGTTCACGGAGTTGCCGACACCGAAGCTGAACACGCGCGCGTCGCCGATGAGCCGGTTGACCTCACCGATGATGTCCGCCTCATTGCCGATGTAGCCGTCGGTCAGGAAGGTGACGAAACGCAGCCGCTGGGGATCCTGCGGGAATGCCAACGCGGCGCGGATGCCTTCGATCATCATCGTGCCGCCGCCGTCGTCCAGGTTGCGTACGTAGCGTTTCGCGGCCGCGATGTTCTCGGGCGTGGCCCGAAGCGGGACCTCGCCGAGCTGGCTCGCGTTCGACGAGAAACGAACGACCTGGAAGGTGTCGTCGGGCTCAAGCTGGTCCAGCGCGGCGAGGATCGCACTCTTCGCCTGCTTGAGCGGCTGACCGCTCATGGAACCGGAGCAGTCGATGACGAACACCATCTCCATCGGCTGCCGCGGCAGCGCGTCGTAGTTCTCGGGCGGGTATAGCATCATCGTGAAGTAGCCGCGCCCGGACTCCGGGTCCTGCCAGGTCAGCAGGTTGGAGCGAACCGTGTCGCCGGCGACCTTGAAGTCGAGCGTGAAATCGCGATTGAGGATGACTGACTCGCTGGCAAGCGTCACCCGGGCGACGCCTTCGGTCTGACGCTCCGCGTTGATCGTGTGCGATGAACGCAGGCCCTCGATCGGTACGCCGGCATCGATGGTCACGTCAATGTTGATGTCGTGCCCGGAGCGCTCGCTCGGGTGCAGGTAGGTCACCGCTGCGTCCGCCGCCGGCAGCGTGCCGCGCGCCAGTGCTTCCACCGGGTTCGAACCCGAGGGCGGATTGAAGCGCGGCCCGACCACGGTCGGGAACACGAACGAGTACCAGCCGTCCGAATACGCCAGCGAGTGGAAGTAGCGGATCTCGACGTCGATGGCTTTGCCCGGCTCGATATTGGCCACCTTCTGCTGGAAGATATTCGGCCGCTCCTGCAGCAGCAGGCTCGCCTGGTAGCCCTGTCGCCGTGCCTCGGCATAGATCCGCTTTGCTTGTTCCTTCTCGCGCAGGATGCCGCGGATCCGCCGTTCGCCAATGACCATGACGAACTCCGTGACAGCCGATTTCTCGGGCAACGGGAACACGTAAACCGCCTCTATCTTGGTCGAGAACGGGTTCTCGAAGCGCTGGGTAACGTCGACCGTGCCGATGTAACCGTCCACACGTGCGTTCACCGCTGTGTGCTGGAGCGGCAGCGGCACGCGGTACGTCGAAGACGATGCCTCGTCGCCGACGAGCGTGAGCATCGAGCCGCTGCCCGGGCGATCCTTGTCGACAGTCGCCGCGCTTTCGTTGCGCGCAATGACCCAGACCTCCTCGCCCGGCAGGACGCGCGACAGTGACCCGGCGTCGTCATCGGCGAAGGCGGCCTGTCGCTCGCGCTCATAGTCGGCAGCGAGCACGCCCAGTTGCTGGCGCGCTCGATCGGCGATGCGCTTTCGCTCGTCTTCGGCTAGCGCTCGCTCTTCTTTTCGCTGGACGAGTTCCTCGCGGCGGGTCGGCTCGTACGCGCGATTGCCCGTTACGATGATCTCCTGGATCTCGCCTTCGCCCCCGCTCACCGGGGCTGTCGGTGCGGTCGACGCAACACCCGAGTCGGGCACAGACTCCATCATCGTGCCGCTGGCACAGGCCGTTACCACGGCGACGGTGAGCAACAGCACGCCCCCCTTCCTTATGCCTTGCCATAGTGCGTCCGTCTTCATGTTCTCTCCTTCGTCATTTGCAACGTGGCCGTTGCGTCGATGCGTCGTCCGTCACGCGTCGTTGTGTTAATGAGTTTCAGTGCGAAGTCGGGTTCGCCGTCTTCGACCATCACGTGAATCGTGGCGATGCGGAAGCGGCCGCTGGGCAGCCGGTCCGCGTCGAGTGAAAAGTCGGCGACGACGATGCGGTCGGCGCTGCCATCGGCGACGGCGTCGCGGTCGTAGTAGGGCGCGTCCATGAAGGCCGGGCTGTCGCCGTTCTCGACACCGACGACGGTCATCGTCCGGTTCCGGTCGCTGAGCTCGAACTGCCAGGCGGCAACAGGTTCGGCGGCGTCGATGATGACGTCGAGGGCAACGAAGCGCGGCTCCGCGGCCGCGGCCAACGAGGCGAGCGTCAGCATCGCGATGCCGAGAATCACTCTCATGAGCGGTCCCCGAGCGCGACGACGCTGGCCGCGAACGCGTCGAGGTCCTCGGCCGGGATATCCTGGCCATCGCGCGCGAGTGCCAGCACGTCGGCAATGTCGATCTGGCCGGAGCCGTCAACGTCCGTATACAAATCGTCGCGCGTCAGAACCGCAGACTGGTCGAGCTGCAGCACGATGACGACCGCAACAATCGCCGCGGCCGCGGCCGCGAACCACGCCGGCCGCTGCCGGCGTCGTGACGGCGCGGCGAAGTGCTCGGCGGCGAGCGCCGCGACCTCGCGGTCGACCCGCGCCGTGATGACGTCGGTGGGCAGCTCGCGCGCTTTCAGGGCGCGAATCAGTTCGGGCGGCAGGTCGTTGGTGTCGGGCTCAGTCATATCGGGTCCTCGAAGATGTAACGCGGCACGGAGCCAAAACGTTCATTTTTCGAAAAATCGCTTGGTTTCCGGCGAGTTGCGGAGGTCGGTCACGGCGGCGTGCAGACGCGATTTGGCCGTGCCGACGGGAATTTCGAGCGCTTCGGCGATATCGGCCATGGGCAGGTCGAGAATGAAGCGCAGCACGACGATCTCGCGGCGCTCGAGGGACAGGCGGGCAAGCAGGCGCTCGAGATCGGAGTCCGGGTCCGGAGAAACGAAGGCAAGCTCATCAGGGTCGGCTGCGTCATCGGGCCGCGCCTGGCGGGCTTTTCGCAGCTGCGAGATTGCCGCGTTGCGGGCGACCGGGTAGAGGAAGCTCGTGAACTTGGCCCGGAGCTCGAGTCCTTCCCCTTTGGGCGGGAACCGGGTCAGCAACGAGGCGAAGGTCTCCTGCAGGGCATCGAGCGCCAGGTTGTGATCGTGCAGGACATTGAGCGCCACGCGTAGCACGAAAGGCTTGTGCCGCTCGTACAGCGTCTCGAACGCGCGCATGGCCGCGGCAGGCTCGCCGTCGTTGCAGGTCGCAACGAGCGCTGCGTCGCTGGGCGTACGGCCTGGAGCATCGTTCGACATTATCGCGAGTGTAACTCCGCCAGCCGGTCGCAGGTCGTTGTGTCACGGCGGTTGCGGTATCATTCCCGGCCTTTCCCGGAGCCCCCACAAGGTCGAATCTTGGGACTCAGCATCGTTATTCTCGCCGCCGGACAGGGCACGCGCATGCGCTCGGACCTGCCGAAGGTCCTGCAGCCGCTTGCCGGCCGGCCACTGCTGTCACACGTCGTCGACTGCGCCCACGTACTCGGTGCCGAGGACGTCTGCGTCGTCTATGGCCACGGCGGCGAGCAGGTCCTGGCCGCATTCGATGGCCAGGAACTCCGCTGGGCCCTGCAGGCAGAGCAGCATGGCACGGGTCATGCCGTGATGCAGGCGATGCCCGATACGCCGGATGCCAATCGAGTCCTCGTGCTCTTCGGCGACGTGCCGCTTCTGACGCCGGCGACCCTCGAGCGCCTGCTCGCCGCGACGTTGGACGACGAAGTGGCTGTCCTCACCGTCGACCTCGAAGATCCGACCGGGTACGGGCGCATTGTCCGCAAGGACGGCAACGTTGTACGGCTGGTCGAACAAAAAGACGCGACGCTCGCCGAACAGCAAATCAACGAGATCAACACCGGGGTTATGTTGAGTCCGGCAGTGCGTCTCAAGGCCTGGCTGGATCGTCTCGGCAACGACAACGCACAAGGCGAGTATTATCTGACAGACGTCATCGAGATGGCGGTTAGCGACGGCGTCGTCGTTAACGGCGTCAAAGCGGATGACGAGGACGAAGTCATGGGAATCAACGACAAGAAACAACTTGCACAGGCCGAGCGCGCGCTGCAGGCACGGCTGGTCGATGAACTCATGGCCAAAGGCGTCGGTTTTGCGGATCCCGCACGCGTCGACATTCGCGGCACGCTCACCTGCGGCAAGGACGTGTTCATCGACATCAACGCGGTAATCGAAGGTGACGTCGAACTCGGTGACGGCGTCGTCGTCGAGTCCAACAACCTGATTCGCAACAGCCGCCTTGGCGCCGGCACCGTCGTGCATTCCAACTGCCACATCGAGGGTGCGACGACCGGTGCTAATTGCGAGCTTGGCCCCTTCGCACGCCTGCGGCCTGGCGCAGAGCTGGCGGACAACGTCAAAGCCGGCAACTTCGTCGAGATCAAGAAGAGCACCATTGCCGAGGGCAGCAAGGTCAATCACCTGACCTACGTCGGCGATGCCGAGATTGGCAAAGGCGTCAATGTCGGCGCCGGCACGATTACCTGCAACTACGATGGTGTAAACAAGCATCGCACCGTTATCGGTGACGGCGCGTTCATCGGCTCGGGCGTGGAACTCGTGGCACCGGTCGAGATTGGCGCGGATGCGACGATTGGTGCAGGTTCGACCATCACGAAGCCGGCACCCGATGAGGCGCTGACGCTCGAGCGCGCAAAACAACTTACCGTCAAGGGCTGGAGACGGCCGGTCAAAAAAGGGAGCTAGGACGGCATGTGTGGAATTGTCGGCGCGGTCGCCGAACGAAACATCGTACCGATTCTTATCGAGGGGCTGCGGCGTCTCGAGTATCGCGGCTACGACTCGGCCGGCGTTGCGGTCGTCGGCGAGGGCAACAAGCTGTCGCTGTCCAAGGCGGTTGGCAAGGTTGCCGACCTCGAGAAGAAACTCGCCGCAAACCCGATGCGCGGCCAGCTTGGCGTTGCCCACACGCGCTGGGCAACTCATGGCGGCGTAACCGAAGCGAATGCGCATCCGCACGTCTCGGGCGATCGCATAACCGTCATCCACAACGGCATCATCGAGAACTTCCAGGCGCTGAAGGACGAGCTCGAAAAGAAGGGCTACGAGTTCAAGTCCGAGACGGACACCGAAGTTGCGGCTCACCTCGTGCATGACTTTGTCAAACAGGGCCACGACCTCGTTGAAGCCGTGCGACTTTCCGTGAAGCGTTTCGAGGGTGCATACGCGCTGCTCGTGTTCGATGCCGAGGATCCGGAGCGCATCGTCGTTAGCCGCGTCGCCAGCCCGCTGGTTATCGGTCTCGGTATCGGCGAAAACTACGTCGCCAGCGGCGTGCCGGCGCTCCTGCCGGTCACGCAGCGGTTCATCTACCTGGAACAGGACGACCTTGCGGAGATTACTCGCGAGTCCGTCAGCATCTTCGACGTCGATGGCAATGCGATCGAGCGCGAGGTGCATGAAGCGCAGATGACCAGCGAGTCGGCCGAGAAAGGCCCGTACCGGCACTTCATGCTCAAGGAGATCTTCGAGCAGCCGAGTGCGCTCGCCGACTCCTTGTACGGCCACGTCGAGAGCAACCGTGTCGTGGTCGAATCACTGGGGCCCGGCGCGGCCAAACTACTCAAGCGCGTAGAGCATGTGCACATCGTTGCCTGCGGCACGAGCTATCACGCCGGCTGCGTCGGCAAGTACTGGATCGAGTCGCTTGCCGGCATTCCGTGCCAGGTCGAGATCGCGAGCGAATACCGCTACCGGACCGTCGTCGTACCCGAGAACTCGCTGTTCGTGACCTTGTCGCAGTCCGGCGAAACAGCCGACACCCTGGAGGCGCTGCGGCTTGCCAAGCGATCCAACTACATTGGTTCCCTGACGATCTGCAACAGCCCGCACAGCTCGATGGTGCGTGAGTCCGATCTCGTCATGATGACGCAGGCAGGACCGGAGATCGGCGTCGCCAGCACGAAGGCGTTCACGACCCAGCTGCTGTCGGTACTGCTCGTCACGATCATGCTGGCGCGCCAGCACGGCATGAGTGACGACCAGGAGAAGAAGCTCGTCCCGCACCTGTATCACGCAGCCGCGGCCGCCGAGGAAGCGCTGAAGATGAACGACAAGCTCATCGAGCTTGCCGAGGATTTCGCCGAGAAACACCACACGCTGTTCCTCGGCCGCGGGCCGATGTGGCCGATCGCGATGGAAGGTGCGCTGAAGCTCAAGGAGATTTCCTACATCCACGCCGAGGCGTATGCCGCCGGCGAGCTGAAGCACGGCCCGCTGGCACTGATCGACGAGGACATGCCGGTCGTTGTCGTTGCGCCGAACAACGAGCTCCTCGACAAGCTGAAGTCGAACATGCAGGTCGTCCGCGCCCGCGGCGGCCAGCTCTACGTCCTCGCGGAACCCGAAACGGGCATCGTTGACGAAGACGGCATCAAGGTGATCACGATGCCGACCACGAATCGCCTGATTGCCCCGATTGTCTACACGGTTCCGCTACAACTGCTGTCCTACCACGTGGCCGTGCTCAAAGGCACCGACGTCGACCAACCGAGGAACCTGGCGAAGTCCGTGACGGTGGAGTGAACGAACAGAGCGTCGAGAAACCCTTTGCGAGCACCGAGGCGAGAAGCCGGGCGGAATGAGAGCAGCGATACGCGAGGAAGTTGAACTGATTCAGCCGCTGGACGGCTTGGAGCAGGAAACAAAGCTCGACGTATTGGCCTGGATCGATTCCGGCGCTGAACTGTGTCGACTCGAGAAGCCCGCGACGCCGCCAAAACACCTGATCGCCTACTTTGCGGTGGTCGACGGCGAACACATCCTGCTGGTTGACCATATCAACGCGGAGTTATGGCTACCGACTGGTGGCCATGTTGATCCGGGTGAGCACCCCAGGGACACGGCATTGCGCGAAGCTCAGGAAGAGTTGTCCCTCGCGGGTGAGTTCCTGAAAGAAGGACCAGTGTTCGTGACGATTACCGAAACCGTCGGCAAGACAGCCGGGCACACGGACGTATCGCTCTGGTACGTGCTGCGCGGCGATCGGAGTATCAATCTGGAGTTCGACGAAACCGAGTTCTGTGACGCGAACTGGTTTCACAAGGACAATGTGCCACTCGATCGAACAGACAGGCATATGTCGAGATTCCTGAAGAAGCTCTACACCGATTGACCGATAACCCGAAGCGGATCTTCAATGCCGACCAAGCCGGAGCCGGAACTTTGAATTCAAAACACGTTTCTACGTTGGCCTTAGTCCTGATCACCCTGACTCTTTCCGGTTGCGGATGGGTCGAGTTCATGCAAGGAGCCAAAAGGCTGCGCGCCATGGCTGACACGACTCCGAAGGACACGACGACTACCGATGTCGTCGCTACCGAGGACGCGAACGGCAGGCAAGCGACGCTGCTGTCGGGGTTTTTCGGGCTCGACGACGCGTTGCCGCAGTTCGCCAGCAGGGTGTTCTGTAAGGGGGCCGCCGGGAAAGACGGGATGCCGGTGGTGTTTTCCCACGAGATTGACGTCGAGACGCTGCAGGCAGGAGATTTTCGAGTCGTCGCCGAATCGGGCGCGGTCGGCGAGATTACCTGTGTCACGCCGGCGCCCGCCGACGATATCGGTGAGACTCGGACCGTTCTTATGATCGGACAATTCGGCAGCGCCGAAGATCAGCCAGCCAGCGTGGAAATCGTTGGCAACCTACTCTCGATAGACGGACAACTGAACTTCAAAGGCGCCCGAACAACGGTCATTGCCCTGGAAGAGGGCCCGACGATGAAATGGTCGGAAGTCGTTCCCGAACAGCAGTGGAACCTCGGCAACCCCGGTACTT
The DNA here is from genome assembly GCA_030066625.1 of Woeseiaceae bacterium. Lineage (GTDB taxonomy): Bacteria > Pseudomonadota > Gammaproteobacteria > Steroidobacterales > Woeseiaceae > UBA1847. Next base: position 133 of record JASJBG010000031.1, on the reverse strand, counting down.
CGTTTCCAGGTGGCGGCGGCGACAGGTGCCCACTCGATACGAAACAGGTCGTTCGGGTGACGTGGGCCGGCGGTATCACCAAGCCTGGCGGTGCGGAAGTCGACGACACAGAGCGTGCGGCGTACCGGGTGAC
>JASJBG010000030.1 GCA_030066625.1 Woeseiaceae bacterium | reverse complement strand
CTCTCCCGCTCGCCCTGCTCGCGTCGGCGATTGCCGAAGGCGGCGAGATTCCCGGGCTGCCGAACAACCTGCCGATCGGCACCGATCGACCGGTGCAGGTCAGCTTTTCAAACGACTTTCTCGGCCGCGGCGGTTCGGTCGACGATTTCCGGACGCAGCAGCTCATCATTACGACGCCCATCGCCCGGCGCTGGCGGGCGACCGTCGACCAGAGCATTCTCACGTTCTCCGAACCGGGTGGGGAAGCGCGCATCGATCAGCTTGCCGCGTCCCTCGGGCTGGCCGTCGTATCGAGCTCGGAAGCAAGCGTACACGCCGGCTTTGGGCTACGTTCGGTCGGCAACTTCGCCGGTCAGCGCATGCAGAACGGGTTTCATCGCCTGACCGGCAGCGAGATCGAACGCCAGCCGTACGCGACTCAGCGCGACACGTTTGCCACAGCCTGGATCGACGCAGAGCGTCGCGGCCGGCTCGGCGGTGCGATCGACTACTGGCTGCGCGGCAGTGCGCTCGCTACGACGGATGGCCAGCTCGACACCGCCATCGCTGCCTACGTGCTCTACCCGGCACCGGCATTCGACGCCTGGGCCGGTCTTCGGCGAGACTGGCGCTCTGGTTACGACACACCGGTCCTTGCGGAAACGGCCGACGCCGAGAGCGATCTTGCGTTCGTTGCGGGCGTCCGGTGGGGACCGCTGGTGCTCGAGACCGTTCAACAGTTCGACAACGATGCGTCGTACGGCCAGCTGCGCTTCACATCCGCTCCATTCGGCGCCGACGGAGAGTCTCCCTTGCCGGCCGTTGCGATCGATGCGGGGATGCTGCTCCCCGATGTCCGCGCGCGGTTCGCGCTTCGCTACTCGACTGCCGCGCTGAGAGCGCATGGCGCTGCACTGTTTGCGTCCATTGCATTCGGCGAGCCGCAGTATGGCAGCGATACGAGCCTGTTTGCAGAGACCCTCGAGATCGGCGGTGGTTTCGAATGGCAGCGACCCTGGGCGGGCTCCGCCTCGTATGTTGCGGCAGGTGTGGGTCTGCGCGAGGAGCGGCTGCTCGGTTCCGGGACGCGCGACGGCGAACGCTCGGGATCGGTGCGCCGCGGCGTGCTGCTCGCGTCGGCCGGCTTGCGTTTATCCAGCTCGCGTATGAGCGAGCGTCTGCGGTTCCGGACAGATCTCGGGCTGCACGCGTCCGTGACGTTCGACGACGCGGCGGTCGCGATCGGCAATGAGGAATTCGGAATTCAGGATGCGGCGCTGAGCCTGTTGCTCAGCGTCGCCTTCGAGAATCGATAGTCTAAAGCCCGAGACCTTCGGCGCTGCCGACGAGCTTCTGCGCATTGAGGTCGTAAACCGCGCAGACGACCTCGCGGTCGTCCTCGAGCCGGTAGCTCTCCGGCGTCGGATACAGCGTCAGTATGTCGAGTTGCGATGACTCGTAGTCGGTCCCGACGAAGCTCGAAAAGCGGGCGTGGCACTCGTCGAACGCCATCTCGAAGAGTTCGTCCTCGGGGGGCAGCGACGTGATGTCGAGATCGAAGACCGCGTAGACCTCGTTATCGTGCGGTTCGGAACACGGTACGCCAGGCAGGCTGTCTACTTCGCCGCCTTCCCCGCCCATCAGCGAACTCGTGTCGTCGAAGCAGTCGCCGAGGCGAAGATTGAATGCGTCGACGGTTCCTTCGTCGACGATCGCACCGGTGCTGTCGCGATCGGCCTTGTTGACGGCGTTGTACGCGGCGGCGCCGATGATGATCAGTACGGCAAATCCCCAGTTCTTCATGGTTATCCCTCCCCGATGAAGCCGGTCCTCGACCGGACCGGGTCAGGCTAGCGTCCGTGAAAACTGCTTTCAGGACAAGGACCTGCGTCTCGTTTCTTCCTTACTCGAGCCGGAAGACGACACGTGTCGCGACACGCTTGGCGATGGTCTGGCCGCGGTAAACGACGGGCTCGAACTCCCAGCGCTCGACGGCATCGATCGCCGCGCGATCGAATACCTTGTCCGGCTCGGAGCGGCTGATCTCGACGTTGCTGGTCGTGCCGTCTTCCATCACCATGAACTCGAGCTCTACCCAGCCGCTGACCTCGCGTTCGGCGGCCCGGCGCGGGTACTTCGGCGGCACGATCTGCAGCAGCACGAGTTCATTGGCGTCGATCAGCCGGTTGGATTCGGCGTCGATCATGGCGGCTTCGAGTCGCACGCTCAGCTCCGAATAGACGTCGGCGTTGCCGCGCAGTTCGATGGCTGCGCCCAGCAGGCGCTCTGCCTGCTCGAACTCACCGGTGCCGATGTACATGTCGGTCGTTTCGACGAGCGCCTCGGCGAGTTCGTTGGTCAGGCGCTCGCGATCGTCGCTCCACGAGTTCGTTTCGGCGAGCACGTCGCGGGCGCTGGCGCCCGCGGGCGTTACCAGGTTGCCTGCCGCGATCGCCCCTTCGACGCTCGCGACCCACGCGGCACGCGCTTCCTCGGCGGCGAGCCGAGCACGTTGCTGTCGATCGCGCTCAGCGGCGACGCGCACGTCACGCACTTCGGTCATGGATTCGCGAATGGCAGCGAAGTACTCCGGGTTGCGTCCCGGCAGTGCCTCGGCTTCCGCAAGGCGGTCCGCTGCCGTTTCGTCATTGCCTCGCTGCGCGGCTTCCATAGCTTCCGCGACCAGCCCCTCGGTCAGATCGTCGAGCGTCGTCTGCGTCAGGGTGACGAGTTCGTGTCGCGGCCGGTGGCGCGCCACGATGACCGCGATCTCGTAGGCTGCTTCGAAGTCCTCGGCTTCGAGCTGATCCTCGACGGCCTGCTGCACGCGCGCGAGCATTGCCTCGAGCTCGGCGTTGGCGACTTCATTGTCCGGGTCGAGCTCCAGCGCACGGCCGTAGTAGTAGATAGCGCTCTGCTCCTCGGGCAGCACCAGGATGTCGGCGCCCGCGGCGAGCCGTGCCTTGCTGAGCTCCGAGTCGACGTCGAGCTCCCTGGTTTCGGAGGCGGCCGCGGACACTGTTTCGACTTCAAACGGCGCGTCAGTCGTGTCGGGTTCCGCAACGTCGGCGTCGGGTACGGCCTGTTCAACCGGTTCGGCCTCCGCACGCACGCTCTCGACGGGTTCGGTCCTGCCCGACTCCTGGCTGAGCAGGAACCAGCCGCCGCCCGCGACGGCGACGACGGCGCCGGTAATCGCGAACAGTAGCGGCAGTGAGCTGTTTTCTTTCGTCTCGGTCATTGGCTCGGTGATCTCAGGTAATCGTGTCCGTCGGATCCGTTTGGGTGCGCTTGAAGTCGCGAATCTTGCCGACGAACTGGTTCAGCGACTCCGATGGTTCATCCGGCTTGGGTGCGTCGAGGACGTGATGGCGGCGCGCGGATTCGGGATTGTGGGCGAGCGACAGGTGGCGAACCGCCGCGGCGTTGACCTCGCCACGCAGCTTGTCACCTTCGATCGGCTTCAGGATGTAACGGAACACCTGCCCGTAATTGATCAGGTTGATCATGTCGGTCGTGTCTCGCCCGCTACTGACCACTATCGTGACAAGGTCGGGTACGTGTTTCTTCAGCGTGCCGACGATTTTCTGCAGGATCGTGCGGTTACTCGTGAAGTCGGTGATGAGGACGCCGATGTCATTTTCCTCGATCGCCTGCGCGACCTTGACCAATGTCGTTGCCAGAACGGCCGTACGATCCTCCGACAGCGAGCGAATCGCGGTTCCGGCGAACTCCGGATCGACCGTGAAAACGACGGCGCCGACCTCGCGGGTGCGCACGTTGGCGGGCGTCAGCGCCACCTGTTCCTGCGTCTCTTCGACGCTGTCCTCGGACATGACCACGCTGGTCACCGTTTGCCAGTGCGACTCCTCCGAGCCCTGGATGTCCTCCTCGTTGAGGACCTTGAGCGCTGGCTGCGTCTCGTCGTCGGCACTGATGGCGGCAGAGGGCATCGGCGCAGGCGGCGGTGGCATGCCGATTCCGCTCGGCAGAGCAGGCGCCGGTTCGGGCCTGGCCGATTCGGCCGGCGGTGTCGGTGTCTGCGGGACCGACTGGACCGGCGGCGTCGCCGGTTTCGGTGCCGCCTGGGGTGCGGGCTGTGCCGGTTTCGGAGCTTTGACGGCCGCCGTTTCGACCGGCGCCGTTTTCGACGCTTCGATGGCGAGCGTCAGCGTGTCGCGAAGGAGCTTCGGCGGGCAGGGCTTGCTCAGGAAGCGGAAAACCTCGCCCTGGTTGATCGAGCCTTCGACCGCCGTCGGGTCCGCGTAGCCGGTCAGCAGGATGCGCACGGTTCGCGGCGACTGCTGGCGGATCTTCGACAGGACCTCGATGCCGGTCATGCCGGGCATGCGCTGATCCGCGACGATGACGTCGATCTCGTTCTCCGCGGCGATCTTGACCGCCTCGGCGCCCTCGCAGGTGAGGTACAGCTCGTAGTCACGCCGAAACAGCCCGCGCATCGCATTGAGCACGCGCTTCTCGTCGTCGACAAACAATATGCGGGCCTTGTCGTTCACGCTATACCGTCGCTGCTTCCTGGACTTTGTCGTCGTCGGCTTCGTCCGGCATGTCGGCATCTGCCTCAACCGCCTCATCTGCCACGACGCCGTCGTCATCGTTGGCAGCTGCAGGCGCTTCCTCCGTCGTCGCGACGGGTTCCTCATCGTCCGCTTCGATGATCGTGGCAACGATCGGCAGGACGACGGTCACGGTCGTGCCGCGACCCTGTTCCGATTCGATAATTAGCTCGCCGCCGTGCGACGAGACGATCTGTTCGACGATCGACAGGCCGAGCCCGGTGCCTTTACCCACCTCTTTTGTCGTGAAGAAGGGATCGCGGATCTTGGCGAGCAGGTCCTCGGGGATGCCGCAGCCGGTGTCCGCAACGCTGACGCGGACCTTGTCGTCGTCGGCCAGGGTCCGAATCACGATCTCGCCGCTTTCCTCGAGGGCGTCGGCGGCATTCGTGAGCAGGTTGAGGAAGACCTGGTTGATCTGCGATGGCGAGCAGTGAATCACGGGGACCTCGCCATAGTGTTTGTGGATCGTCGCCTTGTTCTTCAGCCGATTCTTGGCAATGAGCAAGGTCTTGTCGAGACCCTCGTTGACATCGAACTCGCCGTGGCGCGCCCGGTCGAGACGACTGAAGTCCTTGAGGCTCTGGGCAAGCTCGGTCAGTTCCTCGAGACCCTCGATGCTGTCGTTGATCAGGTCCCTGGCTTCGTCGATGTCGTCGCGGAAGCCGTCGTTCAGCATGCGCTGCATGTCCTTGAGGCCGCGGCTCACGGCTTCCTTGAGATTCTCGCCGGACTTGACTCCGTCGAGCATGCGCTCGGCGACACCAGCGAATTCACTGACCGAGTCCATGCGCTCCTGCAGCACGGTCGAGTTGCTGATCAGGTACCACAGCGGCGTGTTGATCTCATGACTGATGCCCGCGACCAGCTCGCCAAGAGACGACATCTTCTCGGCCTGCACGAGCTGCACCTGCGACTCCTTGAGATCGTCATAGGCCTCGGACAGCTTGTGTGTGCGGTCCGTTACGCGCTCCTCGAGCGAGTTGTTCATGTTCTCGAGTTCGTAGTTCGACCGGTTCAGGTCGCGGTAGCTGTCCTGCAGCCGGTAAAGCGCGTAGCCCGCGCCTACTAGAACGAGGATCGTGCAGACGGAGAGCAGCAGGCCGGCCATCTCGGCGCGGCTTACGGTGCGCCGGTTGTCGTCGCGAATGATGTTCGACAGCGCCCAGAGTTCGTCGACGACGTCATTCGCCGCGAGGGCATCGAGCGCGTCGCCGGCCGACGTTCGCTGTTCGATGACGGCGCGCGCGGCCGAGATGAATTCGTCGATGACGCCAGGCGCTTCCGAGCGCAGCCGGCGGTCGTTGGCGAGTGCGTCGACGCGCGCGGTTAGCTCCCGCGCACTCAGGTCGCTGTCGCCGGTCGAGAACTCGATAATGTTGATCGCCAGCGTGAACGCGTTTTGCGACTGCAGCCGAAGATCGAAACGTCGAAGGTCCTTGACGATGACAGGCGATTCTTCCTGCAGGGTCCTCAAGGCACGGGCCAGTTCGTTCTGGCGCAGCGCGAACGCGCGGCCGTCGTCGAGGAACACCCGCAGGCGTTCATCGTAAACGGTGGCCTGAGCCATGGACTCGTCGCTCTTCTCGAGACGCTCGTCATCGCCCTGCAGAAACAGGTTGTTCTCTTCGAGGCGGGTGAGCGCCGTCGTCATCGACGAAGATACCTGGCGGCCGTCCTCGAAGGCGCTCTCGGCGCCCTGCAGGATCGTCGACAGATCGTCGCGGCTGGTTTCGATGGCGCGCAGGCGCTCGCCATGAGCCGCGAAATAGTCTTCCGACACGGCCCTCGACTCGACGATCAGCACGCCGAGCACAGTCACCAACAGAACGGCGGAGAAGACCGCCAAAGCCGCTCTTAACATAGATTTTTCCCATCGAACCGGCGATGTAACGTGGATATTCTGGATGGACGTCACAGTCGCTGCTATGAACGACGTCAAGAAACTGAGTTATGGCAAAGAAAAGAGTGGGTTTTACATAACGTCAGTCAGACGGCCGAATCTGCCGTTGCAGCTTCTTCGTGAGCTTCGAGAAGACGATCTCGTAGGCGTCGCGAACCAGGTCCTCGAGGTGCTCGGAGGGGAGCGGGCATTCGCCGACATCGACCTGTACCCACTTCGCGCGGGCGAGGTATGGTGCGGGTCTGAAGCCCGGCAGGTCGCTGAGCTCGAGAAAACGCTCGTCGTCGACCTTGAAGGAATACAGGCTGTCCGCGTCGTAGCCCGATATTGCGAACATCTTGCCGCCGACCTTGAAGACCCGGTTGTCACCCCACTGGATCGTCTCGGAAGCGGCCGGTAGCGACAGGCAGAGTTTTCGGAGTTCCGCGGCGTTCACGACTCCCGAGTCTACGAAAAAAGTGGGGCCACATCCCGAGGATGTGGCCCCGAAGGTCACGTAGATGGCGGGCTACGGACTCCACTCTGCGTCAAGATTGACGCCAGAGAACGAACGGTAGGCACGGATGCCGATATGCCACGTGCCGGGTTGCGGGTTATTGAACGTACAGGTCTCGTTATTGCCGTTTCGGTATGGCCTGCAGTTGTAAGAGCGGGTGCTCGGCTGCGAGCCGTAGCGGACATAGAGATCCGCATCGCCGGTGCCGCCGCTGATGGCCACGGTGAGTGTCGACATGCCCTCCGGCACCTCGATCGTGTAGCGCAGCCATGCGCGCCGCGACGCCGACAGGTTGCTCTCGGAGAAGGAACCACCCGCACTGCCTGATGATTCGCTGTAGCTGCCGACCAGCGAGACTCCGGAGAAACTCGAGTAGGCACGGACCATCACGTAGTAGGTGCCGGGCTGGATATTCGAGATCGTGCAGGTCTCATTGTTCCCGTTCAGCCACGGACGGCAGTCGTAGGTCGTCGTGGTCGGTTCTTCGCCGAAGCGGACGTAGAGGTCAGCGTCGCCGGAGCCGCCGCTGATTGAGAAAGACAGGCTCGTCGCGGTCTCGGGGACTTCGAGCGTAAACATCAGCTCATCGCCCGTTGTGCCGGAGAGTCCCGTCTCGGGTACGTCGTTGATCAGCGGGGTTGCGCCGGGTGGCGGCGGTGGGGGCGGAGGCGGCGGACCGCCGGATATCGCGGCGATGGCCGCGGCCGCGTCAGCAATGCCCGCTCCGCACTGGCTGCAGGTTGCCGGGAAAGCGCGCGCCGTGCTGGCTATCGTGCTTTCGACCTGGTCCGGGGTCAGCGACGGGTCGACCGAGCGCATCAGCGCGGCCAGGCCCGCGATGTGCGGCGCGGCCATGCTGGTGCCCTGGTAAAACGCGTAGTTGTCGGCGCCCGGAGAAGATGAGCCGCTGTTTAGCGTCGACAGGACACCGTTCTGCGAACCCGTGGTGACGTCGCCGCCCGGCGCGGCAAAGTCGACGACGCTGCCGTAGTTCGAGTAGTAGGACTTGCCGCCGTTGCGATTGGTCGCTGCAACGGAGATGACGCCGCTGCAACTCGCTGGCGTGTAGTTGGCAGCGTTCGCATTCGAGTTGCCGGCCGCAACCACGACGATCGAACCGTTGGCGCGTGCCGTGTTGACGGCGGCCTGCGTCGTTGACGGACAGGAGCCGCCACCGCCGAGGCTCAGGTTGAGCACGTCGGCCGGGTTGGCGTTGGCGGGAACGCCTGAGACCGTGCCGCCGGAGGCCCAGACGATGCCGTCGGCGATATCCGAGGTATAGCCACCGCAGCGGCCGAGGACCCGGACGGGGACGATCTTTGCCCCGTAGGCGACACCGGCGACGCCGCTACCGTTGTTGGTCACGGCAGCGATCGTGCCGGCGACATGCGTGCCGTGCCACGAGCTGCTGCGCGCCGGGCTGCCGAAGCCGCACTGGTTCGCGCTCGACCAGTCGCCCGGGTCCGTTGCGTCGGCGTCGCGGCCGTTGCCGTCCACCGAGACGAAGGTATCGACGATCATGTCGTAGCCGGGCAAAAGGTTTGCGGCGAGATCCACGTGCGGCCGGTAGCCCGTGTCGAGCACGGCGACGACCGTGCCGGTACCCGTAGTAGTGTCCCACGCGGTCGGCAGGTTCATGCCGCCGGTACTTTCGAAGTAATGCCACTGCTCGTTGTAGCGGCTGTCGTTCGGCGTTGCCATCGGCTGCAGCAACGCGTCGACCTCTGCGTATTCGACGGCCGGGTCTGCCTGGATGAGCAGCAGGCGCTTCTGCAGGTCGCTGTGGCTGCGCCAGGTCTCGAGCCGGAATACGTCGGCGCCGGTCGCGATCCTGCGAACGTGGCTGGCGTTCACGCCCATGGCCGTGGAAACCGCGGCCGCCCTGGCCGCAGGTGTGGCGGCGGCCGAGATCTGTCCCTGCTGCAACGAAATTTGAGCAGAGCCGCCGGTCTTGTACTTGATGATGATCTGGTTGGATTGCGGCGAGCTAAGGCTCGTCGTGGCCGGATCCGGGCCACCGGCCGAGGCTGTGCTGATTAAGGCCGCGCTCCCCACAAGCGCGATACACAGCCTCACGATCGTTCGAGTCCATTGACGTCGATCAAGCATTTTGAGAACCCCCGTTCTGTTTTGAATTATGTAAAAACCTACGTGCTTACAGGCCTCCCTAAGGTGTGTGTGGCACCGCTCGACCCTACGACGCCGAGCGAGTGATTTCAATATATGGGCAAAGTGGAACAAATTGTTCCACTTTTGGCGTTATGTCATGCGGTTTTCTTGACGGGGGCGCAGAAAACCGCTCTCGAGACGCATTCCGGGCGCGCGGCCCGCGGCACCCGCCGAGGGGCGCCGCGGGTCAGCGTCAGGGTGCCGAACCGAGGTAGTCGTCGATGTGCTCGCGTCGCGTCCGCGCGCTGCGTACGAAGCGATGAATGACGAACATGTTGAAGAAGTGCATGAACCCGAGCACGAGCAGGACGAGGCCGAGCCCGGATGCCTGGTAAACGATCAGTTCGTTGACGTCGTAGATCGTCATGCCCGTTCGCATGCGCAGCAAAACGAAGCCCAGGTTGATCAGGTAGAAGCCGACGACGAGCAGGTGATTGGTCGACTCGGCCAGGACGGTATTGCCGCCGAAGCCATCGACGAGAAAGGGCAGCCCGTTCTTCGACAGCGTGCGTGAGACATAAACGGTTATGCCGATACTGAGGGAGATATAGATGATGTAGGTGAGCGTGGTCAGCATTGGTTTGTCCTCCTTGTGAGCGTGTGCGGCGTCGATGCCGCAGGGAGAACGCTACGCGGCGCCGGGAAGACGGGCTTCCTCGATGCCCAAACAGGAACAAATACCCTGAGTGGCCAATGAAATCAGCCACTTGCGAAGCTCCCGAATGATCAACGAGGAATGAGCCGGGGCAATCAGGACGGGGAATCCGGACGCGCCAGCTGCAGGCGCTTGCGATAGTTGCCCGGCGCCTCGCCGGTGATCTCCCGGAATGCCGCGTAAAAATTTGACTGCGAACGAAAGCCCGTCGACAGGCTGATGGACAGCACCGATGCGGACGCGTCGGTCTCGAGCATGCGTCGCGCCTCGGCGATTCGCTGCTCGCGGACATAGCGCGAGAAGCCGATGCCGAAGCGCGTGTTGATGAGCTCGGATAATTGGTGCGGCGTGAGCTCGACCGCCTCCGCCAGTGAGGACAGGTTCAGGTCTTCGTTCTGGAATATCTTGTCCTCGCCCATCAGCCGCTCCAGTCGCGCGACAACGGCGTCGACGTTCACGTCCGTCAGTGTGGATGATGCGTAGGCAGCCTGCGCGGCTTCGGCGATGTCCGAGAGTATTTCCGGAAATACGATCAGTGCGGCGACGACGAGGACCAGCGCCACGCCGATGGCGTTGGCGTAACCGATATAGAAGAGTGCCGGATCGAGGTACGGAATCGACAGGCCCAGCACCAGTACGATCACGGCGAGGACGGCGAACAGGCTGAAGAAGAACAGCTCGAATCGAAACCGGCTGCGCTGCCGGCGCATTCCATAGACCACTCGCGTGAACCAGAACGCGTAGGCCGTGCCGATCAGGAACGCCACGGGAGCAACGACGTTGGCCGGCAGCACGAGGCTCAGGATGAGCGGACCGGCGTGTGCAACGTCGACGAGCGAGGGCCGCCGTTCGGGGAGCAGCACCTCTCGGCTGAAAAAGTAGAAGGCCGGCGGCGCCAGAAGCAGCAGCACGACGTAGTCGGCAGCCTCAAACAGCGCGGCGCCCGTCTGCAGGAAGCGAAAATGCTGCAGCTGCAGTCCCGCCAGCGTGCCGAGCAGCACCGTGCACGCGGCGATACCGGCCGCGGTCTTCTCCATGTCTTTCAGGAAGAAGACGTAGGCGAACAGCAGCACAGCAGCGCTAATCACCGAGAAGCCGATAATCAGGAGTGTGAGTTGCTCGATCATTGGCACTCGTCAGGACGACAGATGCCCAGTTTAATGCTTTGCGGCCTTGTTGCGGAGCGGGTCAGGCAAAGGTGTCGATGACTGAGCCTGAAATACCGAGCTGGCGATTGATCGTCGAGAGCGCCTGGCGGGTGCCTTGCAGCAGCGACGCTATCAGACCGGTGTCGCGGTCGCGGTCGTAGAGCACGCTCCTGACGGATTCCCCACGGAGCTGCAGGTTACGGGTCAGTGCCACGCGATCGATCGACGCCGTATCGCCCCGACGGCGAGCAGCGGTCGACAAGTCGAATCGCATGCCCAGAACATTGGCATTGTCGCCGTCGAAGAGCGAGCGTAGCGCGCCCTCCAGCGGTGCGCGAAACGAAGCAGCATCTGTACGCCCGGAGAACGATCCGTCACGGAACAGGTCGTTGAGCGTCTCGAAGGATGCGCCCAGGGCATCGGCAATTCGGTACGACCGTTGTTTCGATATTCCGCGGCTCAATGCCTCGGGGTCGACGCGTCCTTCGGGGATCTGTAACGCCGCAAACAGCCCGGTGCCGTTCCCATCGAGCGTCAGGACGCTCTGGTTGTCCCGTGCCTCGATCAGGACCTGGCGTGTTTCCGCGTCGAAGGACGCAAGGACGCCGGCCGACGAGGAGTTGATGTTGTCGATGACCGAGTCGAGGCTGTCATTAGTGACGTCGATCGCGATCTGGCGACCGTTGATGAGGATGTTGCCGGTTCGGACAGCAGCGAGCACAGCCACGTCCTGCAGAATCTGTTCGTTCTCGGGGTCGATACCCGGAGTAACGACGGAAGACGCAAGTTTGGTCGCCGCAAGGAAGTTGGACGTGTCGTTCTGAAGGTCAATGGACGGCACGGATCCGGTCTGGTTCTGAAGGAATTCGACGCGGTCCAGTGCGCTGTTGTACGTCGCCGTGACGCCTGCCGCCGACTGGTTTACGCGCCCGATAACGTCATTCAGGGTATCGGTCGTGGACACGCCTATCGGCTGGCCATTGACTGTAAATGAGCCGTTGACGATCGAGGGCCCGCCGAACTGCAGGTTCGGATTGTCGTTGCGGATGCCACCGAGCGGCTTGTCCGGGTCAACGCTCGCACCAACAGTGTCGGAGACGTTGATGCTTGTCGTGTCCCGGTTGATCAGGTTGCCACTGCCAAGGGTAAGGTACAGACCGTTCCGCAGGTCGTATTGCCGGTCGAGGGCGTGATTGGTACGGACGTTGATGTTGCGTATGCGGTTTCCCTGCGGGTCCTCGACACGGATACGCAGGTCATTGATACCTCGAGTGCCCGCCCGCCGAACCTCGAAACTGAGCGGGCCGCTGCCGTGCGATCCATCGTACTCACCACCAATGGTTATGAGCGCGCTGGAGCCGTCAGTCCAGTCGGGTCCGAACGGCGTGAACGACATCGGCGCCGTGTTGGTCTCTTCGCTCGACACCAGTGAGGCAGCCGTTGTCGAAAGGTCGAGTGCGAGGCTGCTGGCCGAGCGCGCGTCGGGCAAGTCGAGTTTGAATCGCACGTTGACGTCGGCAACTTCTGCAAGCCGTTCAAGGCTGCGGTAGAAGTTCAGGAGCGCTATCCGGGCACGGCGCAGGTCCCTGCCTTGCTCGACATTGACGGGCGAGTAAGACTGCCTGCCAGCTGCGGCAGGCTGCCCGATTCTCGCAAAGCTCGACGCGTTGCGAATGCTGCCTATTATGGACATGGACCTCCCTGTCCGCGTACGAACCCTTAATCGATATCGGCGGGGAAACCGGCTTCTTTAGCGTCCTGACGGATCCCGGTAAGGAGGAGCGGTCAATCGAGCCGTTGCTCCAGGTGGTCGATGACCGCCTTCATGACCTTGAGCCGGGCGTATTGCTTGTCGTTTCCCTCGATCAGCACCCAGGGCGCCTCCCTCGTACTCGTGTACTGCATGACGTCCTGGCCGAGCGATTCATAGAGGTCCCAGAGCTCACGGTTCCGCCAGTCCTCGTCGGTCAGCTTCCAGTGCTTGTACGGTGATGTCTCGCGCGCCTCGAATCGCGCGAGTTGCTCGTCCTTGCTGATGTGCAGCCAGAACTTGATGAGCAGGATGCCGCGATCGACGATCTGGTGTTCGAAATCGTTGATCTCGTTGTAGGCGCGTCGCCACTCGGCCTCGGTCGCGAAGCCCTCCGCGCGCTCGACAAGCACGCGGCCGTACCAGCTGCGATCGAACACCGAGACGTGGCCCCTGCGCGGCAGGCGCCGCCAGAACCGCCAGAGATAATGCTGGGCACGTTCGACATCGGTCGGCGCCGCGAACTGGTAGACGCGGTAGGCGCGCGCATCGAGACTCCAGACCACGCGCCGGATGGCGCCGCCCTTGCCGCTCGCGTCAGGACCCTCGAAGACCAGCACCGTCGACTGCCCGGCATCCACCGCCCGGCGGCCGAGCTCACCGAGCTGCGCCTGGCGTTTCTCGAGTTTCCTTTTGTAGTTCGCCGACGTGACGGTCTTCGATAGATCGAGTGACGAGAACACGGTGGGACCGGTGCTGCGCCCGTTGCCGCGGCCGGTATCCGGACTCGGCTTATTATTGTCGAGGTGGCGTTCCAGCTCGTCCGCTATCACCTCACCGACCCGGAGGTGGCGGTAGTTCGGGTCCGTTCCCTCGACAATCGTCCACGGCGCATGCGAGCGGTTGGTCCGCGTAATGATCTTCTCCCCGGCCTCGATGAAGTCGGCGTAGCGCTCGTGGTTTTCCCAGTCGGTCTCGGTGACCTTGTAACTCTGTGTCGGGTCCTCCGAGAGCTCCGTCAGGCGTTCCTTCTGCTGGCGCTCTCCGAGGTGCATCCAGAACTTGAGGATCAGCGCGCCATCGTCCGCAAGCGTATTCTCGAAGCGGATGATCTCGGCGAGCCGCTGGTCGAAAGCGACTTCGTCCAGCTCGCCGTCGACGCGCTTGAGCAGGGGCCGCGAGTAGCGGCCGCTCAAGAAAAGGCCTGTGCGGCCCTTGGGCGGCATGTCGCGCCAATAGCGCCAGAATCGCGGCCGGTCACGCTCTTCGTTTGTCGGCGCCTGGTAACCGACCGTGCGCAACCAGCGTGGATCCATCCACGTGTTGAGCATGTTGACGGTTGTGCCCTTGCCGGCGCCGTCGACCCCCGCAAAGTCGATGATCACGGGGAAGCGGGCAAGTTCCAGCGTGCGGTACTGCAAGGTGAGCAGGCGCGTGCGAAGCTCGAGCTCCCGCTTCTTGAATTTCCCGTTTCGTACCCGCTGGCCGAGTTCCGCGCTTTCGAACATCGTGCCTCCCCCCAAGGCCTCATTCTAACCCTAGCCCCGAAGCCGGCGAGCTGGCTATAGGTGATAGCCGCCATCGCCGGCAGGCGAGCCCGTCAGGGGTAGATGCGGCCGGTATCCATGTCGCGCATTTGCCGCCCGAACGGCAGTAGCGCGAGCGGGATCAGCTTGATGTGCTGGGCCGCCAGGGGAATACCGACAATCGTGAGCGCGAAGAACACGGCGAGGAAGAGGTGCATGATCGCGAGCTCGAGCCCTGGCAGGATGATCCAGATGACGTTCAGGATGATCGTCAGGACACCGGGCGGCGGGTCGACTTCGTAGACCTCGCGTCCGAACGGCGCGAGTACTCCGCCTGCGAGCTTGAAACACTGGATGCCGAGCGGGATGCCGATGATGGTCAGGCACAAAAGCAGTCCACCAAGCACGTAGCCGAAAAAGATGATGAAGCCGCCAAAGACGAAGAACGCAATGTTACCGAGCAGGGTCATATGCCCGAACTACAGCACAATCGCCGGGCATCCGCGAGCCCGGTGCCGGTGTTCGTCTAGCTCAGCTGCAGCAGCGTGCGCAGTCCGTCGAGAACCTGTCGCTCCTCGGCGCTGATCTTGCTGCCAAGGCCGAGGAAGCCGCCGCCGGACGCGCTGGCGATCGACTCCGCCATGGCAATCAGGGCCTCTGCGAAAAGTGCTGCTTCCTCATCGCCGAGATGTACGGCAACGACCTGCCGGGCACCCGCGATAATCTGCGCCAGCGCATCGGCCTCCCGATTGACGAGATCCTTGAGGGTCTCCTCGAAGCCCATGGCGGCCTGCATCGTCGCGCGCTGCATGACGTTGCTGCCCCCCATGCCGACAGCGCCCAGCATCAGGCTCTTCTGGAAGGCCTCCAGCTCGCCTTTGTCGATGTTGCCATCGGCTGCGGCAACGACGAAAAACGTCGCCACGACACTGTGCGCGATGATCCCCCAGAATTCATTGGGAATGCCGAGCGTGTCGGCCGCATCGTCGTCGACGGACGTCAGCTCGCTGGAATCTCGCAGGAGCTCGGGATGATCGAAGAGGTCGGTCTTCTTCTCCTGGGCCGCGGCGACCAATGCCTGCCAGGCCTCGCCCGAGTAGGGCGGTGTTACGGCAACTGCGTCGCCGAGCCAGGTGATCGAATCACCGGCTATCGATGCGAAGTCGTCGAACGTGAGGATCGTGCGGCCGCGTCCGTCTTCCTCCGCCGGGTCGTCATGCGTCAGCACGACGAAAGCTGCCTGTGACGACAGTGCGGTCGCCGCCTCGTCACCGAGAACCGAAAACACGGCCTGCTTGCCGGTTTGCTCATCCCTCGCGGCCAGCAGGCTCGGTCCGAAGACGTCTTCGCGGTCGAGGTAGTTCAGGCGCCGGAACCGATCGAAGAAGTTCTTCGAAAAGGTCTCCGGTTCGGCCAGTAGCGGCTCCATGAGGCGGGGCCCGACCTCGATTTGCTGACGCGTCCCCCACATCGTCAGGTTGCCGTCGTGGCGCTCGCCCTGGTACATGGAGACCAGCATCTGCAGGTAGGTCTTCGCCTGGTTTTCCTGCCAGTCCTCGCCGTACGCTTCACGCCACTCGGCGAGCGACATGGTCTCGTTGTCCTCGGGATCGATGTCTTTGCCGTACTTGCCGGCGACATGGTCGACGATGGCTGCAGCGAGGCGAAAGTCGTCGGGCGACGAGTTCGCCATGATCCGTACCTGCAGCCTGCCGTCTTCCATGGCCGTCTCGACCGATCGAACCGAGACGTTGTCCTGGTAGATGTGTGCGATATCGGGCCAGCCGCCGTTGAAGTCTTCCAGCACGACGAGATCGTCGAACGGCAGCGCAGCCAGCGTGTCTTCGAGGCTGGCGTCACCGACGCCGTCGATATAGAAGGAATGGCTCATGGCGTGTCTCCGGGCTCCGCTCTCAACGTGACGGACACGCTATGCAAACGGTCTCTTTGCAACAAGGACTTGGATCACACCCGGAATCTGCCCTCAACCCTTTCCGGGGGTACAGTGGTTTATTTGGCCTGACCTGTTGGTAAACTGCCAAAAGAGAAACCGGGGGTCATGACTTGAGAGGTTCCAACGTCGGCAAACGCCTGCTGCGTGCTGCCGCCATCTTCGCGCTGGTGGGCGCAATGCCAGCTCACGCCCAGTATGAAGTTGCGGAGATACCGTTCTTCAACACGCCCTCGGGTACCGCGGCTTTGGGCGGCGGAATCCGCCTCGGAACGGACCCCTACCTTGCCTTCGACGACACCAGCGACTCTCGGCAATTCGACCTGGTGCCGCTCTATCTCTACAACGGCAAGTACCTCTTTTTCCGCGGTACGGCCGGCGGCGTGCACCTGTTCAAGAACGACAATTTCCAGTTCAACCTGCTCGGCCGGTATCGATTCCAGGAGCTCGATCCGGATCGAAATGCCTTCTATGCGGGCCTCGAGGAACGCAGGCAGACGGTGGACGCCGGCCTGGAGGCGCGTTTTCGCGGTCGCTACGGCGCGCTGAACCTCAATTACCTGACCGATACCCTGGGACGCCACAAGGGCCAGAGTGCCGAGATTTCATACCGGTACACCTTCGATCGCGGCACCTTGTCGTTCTCACCGTTCGTCAGCTGGGCGTGGAACAGTGACAAGCTGACGAACTACTACTTCGGCGTCAGCGAGGCCGAGTCGCGGCCCGACCTGCCGGTCTATGCGCCGGGCGAGTCACAGTCGGTGTCGTTCGGCATGAACACGACCTGGTGGGTTACGGACCGTATCCAGTTCTTCGGCAACCTGGGGTTCACCGGCCTCGACACCCGCGTTACAAACAGCCCATTGGTCGATGAGGACGTGAGCTCGGCGTTTTTCGCGGGCGGTACCTACATCTTCGGC
Source organism: Woeseiaceae bacterium (assembly GCA_030066625.1). Classification (GTDB taxonomy): domain Bacteria; phylum Pseudomonadota; class Gammaproteobacteria; order Steroidobacterales; family Woeseiaceae; genus UBA1847. The sequence goes on along the minus strand of JASJBG010000030.1, from coordinate 7,640 downwards.
AACGTGCGTAAACCGGAGAGCTTCATCTCCAGCGAGCGCGCCGGTGAGTGGTCCTGGCGTCTCAATTACGGTTACCAGGCGGACGGAAACATTGTCAGCGAGATCGACCAGGGCGACTTCAGCAAGAGCAGCTTCGCCGATACCAATATTGGCGGTGTCACGTTCGGCAAGCTGCTCACTAACGGCCGTCGGGTGGATTTCACCGGCAAGCTAGCCCTTTTCCGGCACTTCGAGGAAGACGAGGGCAACGGCAACTTCTGGAGCTACGCGCTTTACATGATGGCCACCGGCAGGGGCTACTCGCCGTGGTCGAACCAGGAGGTGTTTCGCTACGGCTTCGGCTTCGGCATGTCCTATGCGGACAAGGTGCCGATTGCCGAGCAGCGAAAGCAGGCAGCTTCGGGTAACAATACGTCGAGGTTCCTGAATTACCTCGAACTGCAGCTGGACTTTCCGCTGCGACGGCTGTTCAAAGCCAGGAGCATTCAGGAGTGTTACGCGGGCGTCACCGTCGTGCACCGTTCGGGCATCTTCGGAACCTCGGATTTTCTCGGCGACGTCGCCGGCGGCTCCGACTGGATCACCGCGCACTTCGAATGCGCAATGGGTCGCAAACGATGAATCGCATTAAGAAATTGAGCATGGCAGTCGCGGCATTGCTTGTGCTGAGCTCGAGTCCCATTGCTACGGCTGACTGGGAAGCGGCGTCCGGCAACCGGCTCGAGGAGCGCGCCGCCCGGGCGATCGAGCGGATGCGCGCCAAGGTCGAGCGTAGCCACCCGTATTTCGAGGACGCCTACGCAATCGCGGTATGGCCCGGCATTACCCGCGTCGGCTTCGGCTTCGGCGGTGCCTGGGGCCGGGGCGTCGTCATCGAACAGGACGAAGCGGTCGGCACGGTCAGCTACTGGCAGGGCAGCTCCGGTATTCAGGCGGGCGCGAAGAATTTCACGATGGTCCTGTTCTTCAAGAACGAGGAAGCGCTTGAGGGGCTGAAGCGCGGCGACATCCAGTTCACGGGGCAGGCCGGTATCGACGTTGCGAACGTGGGCGCCGCGGGTACGCCGGCCTACAACGAGGGCGTGGCCATTATTCCGCTGACCAATCTCGGGCTGATGGCCGAATTCTCGGCGGCGGGTGTGAAGTTCAACTACAAGCCCTACGACCAATAGCGTCACAACTCCGGCGCGCCCGAATCCAGGCTCACTGCGATTTAACCGGCGTTATGTGACCGCCATCACGGTTGGCTGCGATCGTGGAGTTGCCGCTGACACCGCGCTGCGAGCCCGTTCGGCTGAAAATACCCGTCAGTTTTCGAATAAGAACTCGGGTACGAATCATGCGCAAACTCACAGCAGCAGCGGTAATCCTCGCTCTCGTCGTCGGCTACGGGGTTTCCAACAAGGCCGGACCCGAGGCAACGTCGCCGGTCGAGCAGTCACGAACTGATACCGGCAACGAGTCAGGCATTACGACGGCGTCGCCATCAACCGTGACGGTGGCAACGAGTGTTGTTGGCCAGACCAGCTCTGAGCCGACCCAGTCCGCTTCGGTTGGCGAAGACGTTCGCTTTATTCCCGCCAGCGCAGAAGCTGAATCTGTGCGTCAGTCAACACCGACGCCTGCAGTTCGTACGACAGTCCTGGGTGGTTCGTTCGAATCAACGCCGCCGGAGGGGTTCGTTGACCGTGTCGTCGCCCTCGAAGCGGGTACCGATGCCGCTTCACTGGCCGAGCAGCTCGAATCGCTCGACGGCGTGGTGCTGCGTGTATTTACAAATCTTGGCATGGCAAGTGTGCGTGTGCCGGCCACCAGCGCTGACGAAGTTGACGAGTTGGCGGGTGTGGCAAACACGGCCGTCGATGCCGAGATCAGCTTCATGTCGAAGGCGTCCCGCGACGCTGCTCGTGTGCCCGCTTCGGGGATGCCTGAATTCGTAAGCGTCGATCCTGCTATCGGCGTCGCAGTCGTTGATACCGGCGTAGGCGCACATGAGGATCTGAACCTTGCTCCCCGCGTTGCGCTTTCCGCACCGGAGACCAGGCTGAACAGCAGCCAGCGTCACGACTCCGCGCTGACGGCACTCTTCTTGTTCGACGAAGGCCGCGGATCGCGGGTATTCGACCGTGCAGGCGGCACCCCGGCGCACCTGGATCACTACGCGGACGTGAGCGTGCTCTCGCACCCGGACAGCGTGCCGATGTCGAGCCTCAAGTCGCAGGCGTCCGCCTCTGCCTCGTTTACGCTGCACAACGACTCGGATCATACGGTCGAGCTTTTTCGGATCGACGAGTCAGGCAACCACGTGTCGTTCGGTACGATTCAGGCCGGCGCGAACAAGCACGTGAACACGCAGACCGAACACCCCTGGCTTGTTGTCGATGTCGCCAGTGGACAGCGCGAGGCGCTGATCCATGAGCTGAATAGCGGTTGGCAGGAGCTGCGTTTCCGGGGTATCCCCTCGGGTTGGACGAGCGGCGCGTTGACCGTGAAAAACGGTAACTTTGCGAACTATGGTGGCGCCGACACGATCGGCCCGGCTTGCGTGGCGAGCAATGAAGTGGCCATCGAGGCCTGGGTCATTCCAGGCAATGACTCCGACGAGACTGTGATCGTCGAACGCGGCTGGGATACGTCCGCAGACTTCATGCTCAGACAGTGGGTCAGCCGCTTCCAAGCGAGAATTCGTACGTCCGCAGGCACGATTCAACTCTACACGCCGTGGGGCTCGGTCGAGCCTGGCAAACTCACCCACATTCTCGTCACCCGTTCGTCAAACGGACAGACCCGGCTCTACCTCGATGGCGTTCTCGCGGACTCGAGTTCGGCGGGGCAGAGCGGCTCAATCAACTGGTCGCATTCGAAGCCGCTTCGCATTGGCGACCCATACCCGTGGGCCGGTACGCACTGGAACGGCGAACTGGACTTTCTGGCAGTGCATTGCCGCGCGTTCTCCAACAACGAAGCTTCGGATCACTTTAGCGCCGGTGCTGATGCCTACGTCAGCGTTTTTGACGCGGTCGGCCATGGCACCCACGTTGCCGGCACGATCGCTGGAACGGCAGCGGCCTCTGGCGGCGAGCATCAGGGCATCGCACCCGGCGCGCGCGTGTTCGACCTGCGCGTACTCAATGACGAGGGCCGCGGAACGGTGTCGTCACTGTTGGCAGCCTTCGACTGGCTGTTGGACAACGCCGATGTCGAGAATATTCGCGTCGTGAATCTCTCATTGGGCAAGGCGGTCGAGGTCAAGGGCAGCGACGATCCCCTGGTCGTTGCCGCAGAGCAGCTGGTCGCGAAGGGCATCGTCGTCGTGGCGTCGGCGGGCAACTACGGCGAGCTTGGCAGCTTCTACGTGACGAGCCCCGGTAATGCACCGAACGTCATCACGGTAGGTGCGCTGGACAATGCGGACACGGGTTGCACGAGCGACGACCAGGTCGCCGCATTCTCGTCCCGCGGTCCGACGCTCTACGATCACTACGTGAAGCCGGACCTCGTTGCACCCGGATTCCGCGTGATCGCACCGATTTCCGAAAACGGCAACTTCAAGTCGCAGCTGCCGGAACGAATCGAGTCCTGCGCCACGACGTCGTGTGACGGCAAGTACTTCCGATTGAGCGGCACGAGCATGGCGGCGAGCATCACGTCCGGCGCTGCGCTGCTGCTGCTGAGCGCGGATCCGGCTCTGACGCCGGCAACCGTCAAGGCACGCTTGATGCGCTCAACGCGCAAGCTGCATGGCGATCCGACCGCGGTGGGCGCCGGCGCACTGGATGTCGCGGCTGCGCTTCGCGATACCGGTACGGCCACGAGTGCTCCGAGTCCGAAACTGCATCGCTTGTCGGCGCAGAACACGGTTCTGATTGACGATACGGGCGATCTCTGGGGCAGCGACGAGTGGAGCGCTGAGCACCTTTGGGGGAACGGCTACCTGTGGACCGATGCGAACGTTTGGTCGGACGGGTATCTGTGGACCGACGGGTACCTGTGGACGGACGGCTACCTGTGGACAGATGGCTACCTGTGGACAGACGGCTACCTGTGGACCGATGGCTACCTGTGGACGGATTCGCAGCTCTGGCAGGACGGCTATCTCTGGACGGACGGCTACCTCTGGACCGATGCTGATGGCATCCTGGTGATGAATGTCTTCGAGTCCACCTCCGGAGCACCGCAGAGCTGTGCGGTCGACATGGGCCAGTCGAAATTCGCGAATGGCGATTTTGAGCAAGGCATCAGCAACCTCTGGGGCTACGGTAATTCGGGCGTACTGGCGAGCCAGGATGCGCATACGGGCAGCAGCGCGTTGCGGCTCGACGGCGCGTGTGCCGCGCAGGCGGTGACGCAGTTCACGCCGGGCGAAATGCTGACACTGACGGGCTACTACAAGGCACTCCCCGGCTCTGGATGGGGCAGCATCGGAATGGACTTCTTCGATAGCTCGTGGAACGAGATCAGCGAGACGATGATCTCACTGGGTCCGGAGCCAAGTGCGTTCCACCGCTTCACGATGAACGGTACGCCGCCCGCGGGCACCGCGCACGTCACGCTGTGGTTCTGCGGTGGCGACTTCGTGTTCGATAGTCTCGAAGTCAGGTAAGTCACGCACGCGTCGCAAACAAGGGAAGCCGGCCTCAGGGCCGGTTTCCTTTTTGTGGCGACGCCTCCGATGCTTCAGGGCTTCAGGCCGCAGCCTTCGAAAGCCTCCCGGATCGCGTCCTTCTCAGGATCGGTGAGTTCCAGCATCGGCGGACGCACACGTCCACCCACCTGCCCGAGCAGTTCCTGCCAGTACTTGCCGAAGGCCTGCGGCTTGTCCGCGGGCTTGGAGCGCTTCATAGCCTCGCGCACCGGTTCGAGGCTGTCACGCACGCGTCGCGCCTCATCGAACTTGCCCTCGAACGCGAGGCGCGTGTACTCGTCCATGCGCTTGTCGTTCTTCGTCTGCAGGTGATACGGCGGTGATGAACACAGGTAGAGCTGCCAGCCCAGTTCTTCGATGTTGTCGAGCCAGTCGTCCTCGAGCGACGTGGACACCTGGATCTTGTCGCCAGCCATGTGCGTGAGCTTCACGTACATCTCGCGCGGCACGGAGTACTTGATGGCGACGATATTCGGCAGCTCGGCGATTCGAGCGCATTCCTCCGGCTGCATCAGGTAACCCGAGTCCGGATGGCTCCACATCGCAATGCCGATGTCGAGGGTCTCGCAGAGCCCTTCGTAGTAGCGGTAAAGGACTTCCCCGCGGTCGCGCACGAAACTCAAGACCGGGGCATGGACGACGATGTAGTCAGCGCCACAGTCCTGTGCGTGCCTTGAAAGCTCCTTCACCGTGTCGTAGTTCTGGTCCGACACCGAGACGATGACCCCGGCCTTGCCGTCGCATTCCTCGACCGCGATCTCGAAGTTCTGCTTGCGCTCTTCGAGGCTCATCGAGAAAAACTCGCCCTGTTTGCCAGCGATGAACAGACCCTGGATGTCGAGATCGTCGATCCAGTGGCGAATGTTGGCGCGCAGGCCCGCTTCATTCAGTGACAGGTCGTCGTTGAAGGGATTCAGGGCGGCGGCCCAGATTCCCCGCATGTTTTCGCGGGCGTAGTCCTTGGCGTCGAGCTTCGAGTATTTGATGGCGGTGCCCCGTTGGCAGAAACTGGCGTTATTCGCCCGGAATGATACCCGCACCCGGCAGCCCTGCGATAATGGGCGGTACGAAGGAGGGCAGCATGCGATTCGGGATTATCGGTGAGGGGGCCATAGGCCGATACGTGCGAGACAAGCTGGTCGACCGAGGTCACGAGATCGGGGCAATAGTCGTACGGTCAGAATGCCTCGAATCGCGCGCAGGCGGTGAAATCCAATACGTCGCCTCCGTTACCAACCTGCCGGCAGACATCGATCACGTCATCGACTGCGCGGGTCACCAGGCACTCGCCGCATATGGTCCCGACATACTGCGCCGCGGCACGGATCTGACGACGGTGTCGATCGGGGCGCTGGCCAATGACGAGCTCAAGAAGGAGCTCGAGACAGCGGCCCTCGCGGGCGGCGCGAAGCTGCACCTGGCAAGCGGCGCAATCGGTGCGCTGGATTGCCTGCAGGCGGCGAGCGTCGGCGCGCTTAAGAGCGTGACCTACATCGGCAGGAAGCCGCCGAAAGGCTGGAAGGGTTCGCCGGCGGACACGAAACTGGATCTCGACAACCTGGGGCCCGGAGAGCACGTCCACTTCGATGGCACGGCGCGCGATGCCGCGTTGCAGTATCCGAAGAACGCAAACGTTGCTGCGGCGGTCGCGCTGGCCGGCCTCGGTTTTGACGACACGCGGGTACTGTTGATTGCCGACTCAGGAATCGCCGAGAACATTCACGAGGTCCAGGCAGGCGGAGACTTCGGCCACTTCTCGTTCGAGATCCGCGGCCGCGCGTTGCCGGACAACCCGCGAAGTTCCGCGCTGGCGGCCATGAGCGTAGTCAGCATTCTGGAGCGGGAGATGGCGGCCATTGGCTTCTAGGCACGACCAACCTGATTCGCTTGATCGTTCTGCAGCAACTAAACTGATCGCGCAAGACCTCGAGAGACAAGAACAATGAGCAATTACCCCGACCTGCAACTGTATATCGGTGGCGAATGGCGCAAGGCCGCTGACGACCTTCCGGTATTGAATCCGGCCACCGAGGAAGAAATCGGCCGCCTGCCCCACGCGGCCATCAGCGACCTGGATGACGCCCTCGACGCGGCAGAGAAGGGATTCGAAGTCTGGAGACATACGGCACCGGCCGAGCGGGCGCGGGTGCTCTTCAAGGCGGCGACACTGATGCGCGAACGCCAGGAGGAGATCGGGCAGGCCATCACCGCCGAGCACGGCAAGCCGGTGACCCAGGCGCGCCTCGAGGTAATCCGCGGCTGTGAGTTCTTCGAATGGGACGCGGGCGAAGCCACGCGCACGTATGGGCGGGTCATTCCGAGCGCACCGGGCGTACGCTACATCGTTCACCACCAGCCGATTGGCATGGTCGCCGCGTTCTCGCCCTGGAACTTTCCGATGAGCCAGCCGTGCCGAAAGGTCGCCGGTGCGATCGCGGCGGGCTGTTCGATCATTCTCAAGGCCGCCGAGGAGACGCCGGCAGGCGCGCTGCACATCGCGAGGGCGCTCCACGACGCCGGCCTGCCGCCCGGGGTTCTGAACCTCGTGTTCGGCACCCCGGCGGAGATCTCGGAGCACTTCATCAAGAACGAGGAGGTGCGGCTGGTCGCGTTTACGGGCTCGACTGCCGTCGGGCGGCACCTGACCACGCTGGCCGCTCAGCACATGACGCCGGTGCTGATGGAACTGGGCGGTCACGCGCCGGTTATCGTCTGCGAAGACACCGACGTCGAAGCCGCCGCGATCAGCGGCGCCGTCCGCAAGATGCGCAACGCGGGCCAGGTATGTACGTCACCGACGCGCTTCTTCGTACACGAGAGCATCTACGACCAGTACCTCGACACGTTCGTAAGGCGCGCGGCCGCAACCGTCGTCGGCAACGGTCTGAACCCGGACGTCGAAATGGGTCCGCTCGCCCACGACCGTCGACTAGGCGCAATGTCGTCGCTCGTCGACGACGCGGTCGCGAGCGGCGCGGAGCTCATGACGGGCGGT
>JASJBG010000182.1 GCA_030066625.1 Woeseiaceae bacterium | reverse complement strand
GTCCGAGCGAAGCAGGGCAACGCTGCCGTCGTTGAGCGGCGCCGGCGCCCACTCGATGCCATCGCCCGGCGTCAGCAGCTTGGGGCGGCCGCCCTTTACGCCCACTTCCCAGATGTGCCGCCGATGCAGGTCATCCTGGTTGGATGCGTAGACGATCGAGCGTCCATCCTTCGTCAGGGCGGCATACTCAATCTCGAATTCGCCCGGGGTCAGGTGCTTCGGGTCACCACCTTTCGCGGGCACCGAGTACAGCTGGTTCCAGCCGTTCTTCTCCCATGCGAATACCAGTCGGTCGCCGTCGCCCCAGAAGATCTGCGAGTCCGACTCGAATCGCCGAATGACGCTGCCGCGACCCTCGTCGGCTCGCCACACTTCAATACTGTCGCCGGTGTCGGGATCCGCAACGCGGATCGACCACGGCAGGTCCTCGCGGATCGGCCCGAACGGAAAGCGATCCAGGTCGCGCGTCGGCAGGCGGATAAACGCGACCCGGTCTCCGTCAGGTGACCAGATCGGCGATACGTCGCGGTCGACCGAGGGCGACAGCCAGCGGATGCTGCTCTGGCCGCCCGACGATTGCCAGATACCTATATAAGAGTGCGTCCCGCGGCTGCTGCTGAACAGCAGGCGCTCGCCGTCCGGCGACCAGGCAAGACTGCCGATGCCGCCGCGCGCACCGAAAAGCTCCGTGGCCTCGGCTTCCGGGTCGTCCAGCGCGATCAGCCAGACCTTGCCCTTGTTGATGTAGGCCACACGCTCCCCGGACGGGTGGATCGCGTGGCCGTAGCCATCGTCCAGCTTGCGCGGCTCGCCGCCGCTCGCGGCCACAGCGTATATCGCCAGCTCGACGCCCTGCGGCAGGCTGGCCGGGTTTGGCAGTTCGCCCGCACTGTTCGGACCGGCGCCGCGGACGAAGACAATCTTCTCGCCGCCGGCTGCGAACTGCAGGTCGGATACTCCGATGCCGTCGTCCTGGGTCCAGGTAGTGATCTGCTGTGCTTCGAATGCGGGACCGGCCGCGTGCCAGATATTTCTTGCGCCGCGGTCATTCAGTACGAAAGCGAGTTCGGCCGCATCGGATGCGACGACGATCTCGGTCGGGAACGGTGCACTCAGCATTGCCTCGACGGGGAATTGCTCGTCCCGCACCTGCGCGAAAACAAGCGACGACACCAGCGTGCCGAGCAGCAGGATGAATCGAATCATGGTGAGAAACCTTGTTGTTTTTCTGGTTGCAGGTACTTGTTATACGCCTTCTGGCCGAAACTGGATAGCGCGGCCAGCGACGCGCAAAGCGCCGCCGGTTCAGGCAGACTGTTCAGGTCCGAAGAATTCGAAGAACAGGTCAGTGGCAAGCAAACACGAGCAAGCCTGGCGCGCGGCCATCGAGGACCCGGAGTCGTTCTGGGCCGAGGCGGCTGAAGGCATCGACTGGGAATCCCGCTGGGACGCGGTGCTGGACGGGAACGCGACCGCCGGCTATCGCTGGTTTCAGGGTGCGACGCTGAACACCTGTTTCAATGCAGTGGATCGACATGTGGACGGCGGCCGCGCCGAACAGCGAGCGCTGGTTTACGACAGCCCGATCACGGGCCAGCAGCGTACGTTCACCTACGCCGAACTAAAAGACGAGGTCGCAAAAACGGCCGGCATGCTGCGCAACCTCGGAGTCGATACCGGCGACCGCGTCATTATCTACATGCCCATGGTGCCCGAGGCCGTCTTCGCGATGCTGGCCTGCGCACGTATCGGTGCCATTCACTCGGTCGTCTTTGGTGGCTTCGCGGCGAAGGAGCTCGCGACCCGGATAGACGATGCCCAGCCGAAGGTCGTCCTGACAGCCTCCTGCGGCATCGAGCCCGGGCGTATTGTCGAGTACAAGCCGCTACTGGAGGCGGCCAGCGAGCTTGCATCATTCCAGTACGACGCCTGCGTCGTGCTGCAGCGGCAACAGCACCGCTGTGAGCTGAACGATGCGAGGGACCGCGACTGGGCGACGCTCTTGCAGGAGGCCGAGCCGGCCGACTGCGTACCGGTCGCCGCAACGGATCCTCTCTATATCCTCTACACCTCCGGAACGACCGGCAAACCGAAGGGCGTCGTTCGCGACAACGGTGGCCACGCGGTCGCCATGCACTGGAGCCTCGGTAACGTCTACGGCATGCAACCCGGCGAGACGTTCTGGGCGGCGTCGGATATCGGCTGGGTGGTTGGACACTCTTATATAGTCTATGCACCACTGATCTGCGGCTGCACGACCATTCTTTTCGAAGGCAAACCCGTCGGCACGCCGGATCCTGGCGCGTTCTGGCGCGTCATCGACGAGCATCGCGTCGACGTGTTGTTCACGGCGCCGACCGCGCTGCGCGCCATCAAGCGCGAGGACCCCGCCGCGGAATACGTCGGCAAGCACGATATCTCGACGCTGCGGACCCTTTTTCTCGCCGGTGAGCGCGCCGATCCGCCCAGCATCGAGTGGGCCGAGAAGAGTCTCGGTGTGCCCGTTATCGATCATTGGTGGCAGACGGAGACGGGCTGGGCGATTGCGTCGAACTGCCTCGGCATCGAGCAGCTGCCGGTCAAGCGCGGCTCACCGGCGCGTGCCGTGCCGGGCTTCGACGTCCGCTGCCTCGACGATGGCGGTAACGAGGTGGAGCCTGGCCAGCCGGGCGCCCTGTGCGTGCGACTGCCGATGCCGCCCGGTTGCCTCGCGACGCTGTGGCACGACGAAGCGGGCTATCGCAGTGCGTACATGGAACAGTTTCCCGGCTACTACTCGACGTCGGACGCAGGCTTCGTCGATCAGGACGGCTACGTCTGGGTCATGAGCCGCACGGACGACATCATCAACACGGCCGGCCATCGCCTGTCGACCGGCGCCATGGAGGAGGTGCTCGCAACGCACCCCGATGTCGCCGAGTGCGCGGTCATTGGCGTAGCGGACGCGACCAAGGGGCAGGTGCCGGTTGGCTTTGCCGTGCTGTCTGCCGGAGCAACGCGCAGTCATGCCGACGTTTGCGAGGACATCGTCGGTATGGTTCGCGAGACGATTGGCCCGGTCGCTGCGTACAAGAAGACCGCCATCGTGGCGCGACTACCGAAGACGCGATCGGGCAAGATACTGCGCAGCACGATGCGGCGCATCGCGGACGGCGTTGACTACGATGTGCCCGCGACCATCGACGACCCGGCGATTCTCGATGAGACTCGTGTTGCGCTGGAGGCGGTCGGTCTTGGCAAGAAGACAGAACAGGATTAGTTCGGAGAAGCTTCGATGACCCAATCGATCAACGATGCCAACAAGCAGCACGTCTTGAACTACTGGCAGGCACTGCAGGAGGCGGGACCCGGAGGGTCCGGCCCGGTCGCTATGGACTATCTCGCTGCCGAGCATCGCTGGCACGGATTCGATCCGGTCAATGAGCTCGACGGGAGGCTGTATTTTGTGACGGGATTCTGGGAACCGTTGCTGACTTCCTTCCCCGACCTCGAGCGTCACACGTGGATTTTCTTCGGCGGCAAGTCGAACGGTCGTATTGACGGAACGGGCGACGAGGGAATGTGGGTGACCGGCACCGGAATCCTGCACGGCACTTTCGCCAGGGACTACCTCGGCATTCCGGCGACGGGTGCTCCCGTCGACATGCGCTGGGGCGAGTTCTGTCGACTGGAAAACGGCCGCATCGCCGAGACCTTCTTTCTGATCGACATGATCGACCTGATGCAGCAGGCCGGCTTCGACGTGTTGCCGCCGAGTCGCGGCAAGGACCGCATGTACCCGCCACCGGATGCCCGGGATGGCGTGCTGCTCACCGCTGCCGATCCCGACGAGTCAGCCTACAGCCTCGAGCACATTCGCCGCTTCATCTTCGAGGGTCTGAACGCCTACGACGAAAGCAATCTCGAGAGCATGGGCATGGCCGACTACTTCCATCCGAACGTTCGCTGGTACGGTCCCGGCGGGATCGGCGCCTGCCTGAGCTTCAAGGAGTTCGAGACCAACCACCAGGCGCCGTGGCTGCATGCGTTTCCCGATCGCAGCGTACAGAACCTCGACGCGCTGTTAGCGGAAGGTGCCTACAGCGGCGCTCCCGGCTGGAACGGCGTGATCGCGACCCAGCAGGGCGAGTACCTCGGACATCCGGCGTCAGGCAAGCGCTTCGGTGTGAACGGCCTCGACTGGTGGAAGCGCGACGGCGAGCAGTACATCGAGAACTGGGTATTCGTCGATATGCTCCACCTGTTCCGCCAGCTTGGCGTCGACCTGATGGCAAAGCTGGAGGCGCTAAAAAAGGGCTAGATCGGCCGCGATCAGCTCTTCCGGTAGTAGTCCGGCAGCTCTCCAAACATGCCGCCGTAGAAAATCACGCCAAGCTCGTGGGTGGCCTCGTAGCCGCCACGCACTTTCTTGATGTTCAGCCACAGATCGCCTTGGTCGTAGGAAAACAGGCCGGACTCGTCTCCGGGTTTACGCCGAGTAGGGTTGGGACCGCGATGCCGGTAGTGCTGCGTGGCGTAGGCATCGTCGCAGTTCTCGTTGTGGAGGTAGAGCTGGGTCGTTGCCTCTTCGCCGAATCCGGGTGGATAGACTTTCAGGTGAATGTGCGTAGCGCGCGGGAAATACCAGCCAGGAAACGATGTGACGAACTGAACGCGCCCCTGTTCGTCCGAGGTTTGCATGCCTCGGCAGAATGTCTCGTTGCGAAGATCTAGCACCCCTTCCTGCGCGGTGCCGTCCGCGTTCAGCATGATGTTCTCAACACCGGAGTAGTGGCCCTCATTGTTGGCATGCCAGATGAGCACCTTCGCGCCCGGCAGCGGCTTGCAGGTCATGACGTTCCGGACATTGAAATTGAGCGTGAGCGGCACGCCTTTCTGTCCCTCCATCAGGTTGGAGTGCTCCAGGTAATGCTCGGTGTGGAACGGCCCAGTGACGTCCTGGGAGATTAGTCGGCAGGAGCCGGCGCCGATTGCGCTGGGTGCGGCGTCCTGGGCCAGTAAGGGGCCCGCGCTCGCCGAGCCGGCCAGGGCCATCAGACCCTTGATCACTTTTCTTCTGTTCATGGTTTCCCCGTGATTGCGCGCCGTTGGTACGGCGCGTTCTTGTTATTCACTAACTACTATAGTTTATTTTCGGTCGTTCGACCGATTGCTGTTTAACCAACAACACTTATTGGGGATAAAGTGGCTTTAGCCGTTTGACGATCGACCGCGCTTCTGTTTCGTCCAGGTTCTGGCCGAAGGCAACGATCATGTTGCCGTAATTGAACGCGATCAGTCCCGTCCTCGCACCCAGCTCCTGGATCGGCGTTATCGGATCGTGGGAGAGGATAGCGTCCGGAAGCGCCCGCAGTGTCCGAATCGACACTGCATCGTAGCGCTTGGTACGGCCGATGCCGAAGGCCTGCTGGCGGAGGCTCAGCGAATTCGAGTCAGCGACGATGACTTCCTCACCCGCGACGAGCCATGCGATGAAACCGGCAATGAGGATGCAGGCGAAGGTCGAGACAACGGTGCCGACGAGAAAGACCGGGTCTATGTGACCGGACAGAAGATTTCGAACCATCATGATCTGCACGGACCCCAGGAAGTACAGAACAACCGTATAAAACAGGACAACCGGGAGACGCCTGATTGCCGGAATCGTCAGCCGAATGTCGTCGGTCTGTGGTTGTTCGTCAGCCACAACGCCAGATCTTTATGCGTCGTCCAGGCTCTGGTGTACCGTCTCCGCGGCTTCGTCGCCTGCCTTCTTAAAGCCAAGGCGGACCTTGAGGCGACCGTCATCGAGCCGCTTGCGATCGGGCCCACGAACGACGTACTGCATGGCTATCTTCTTGCCGGCTGCCTTGGGCCCGACAGCGAATCGCAGCGGTGTGAGCAACAGCGGCTGCGTCGTCTGCCCGGGAATACTGGCCACCGTCGTGCGGACGAATATCGCATCGTCCTTGTGCTCGACATCCGGGTAGTCGCGCTCTTTGCCGTCGGCCCCGGAGCGTTTGTCGAACGGGCTCCTGTAAATCTGGTCGGCGACATCGAAGCCGGCTAGACGCGGGAAGCCGATCTCGACACGGACGTCCTTGAGATCGATATCGCTGTCGTTGCGGATGCAGAGATCCACCTTCACCGCGCATTCTTCGTAGAAGTAGTGCTTCCGTGCGGCCTCGGCGATTTCCTTGCCGGCGTCGTCGCCGTCACGGCCTTCATCGCCAGTCGAGCGACCCGACTTGGCGAGGCTCATGATTCGCGTTGTAACCTCGGTCAGCGTCTGCGTGAATCTGCCGGTCTTCTTCATTTCGTCGAAGGCGTCGCCTTCCTCGGCGAATGGAGGATTGGACGTGTCGGGGACAGACACTTCGATGAAGTCAGATTCCGGATCTTCGTTGAAGCCGACGTCAATGTTGACGTCGTCGGGCGAGTACTCGGGAGCCGGTTCTTCCTCTTCTTCTTCCTGCGCCGGCGCATGACCGCCGAGCAGTTCCTGCCTCGCGACCGCCACCAGCTCGCGGTCTTCGCGTATCCAGCAGGCACCGCGGCGCAGCTCATCGGACAGGTCTTGCGCCAGGAAGTAGGGGCCGAACTCACAGCCATCGATTTCGAGTGCGCCGACGAGTTTGCCGTTGATCCTGTCGAAGATGAAGGCGAGATCCAGTACCGGTTCTATGAGTGCCGAGATGTAGCGATGCGCTCGCTTGAGCTCGCCAATGGCATCGTCGGGTATGCCGACAATGGTGCTGCCGTTCATGGCGCCGGGATTGACGCCAAACAGGATGTTCCGCGGCCCGTCGACTTTGGCGTTCGCCAGGCCGAGCACCTCCTTGACCAGCGACTCACGATCGAAGCCCTGGAACGGGTCATAGACCACCAGGTTCGATGAAGTCGTCGGTGTCTCGAGCATCTGCTTCAGGAGCATGGTGTCCATCCAGGCTGCTGTGGCAAACAAGAACCGTAAATTCAGGGGCTTACACTGTCTGCGACGTCGGTCTCACTCTGCGTGGCCGGGGGCGGGCGCGTGTCTCAAAACTGCCGCAAAGTCGCTCCCTCAAGCGTTCGCGATAGTGCTATGGTCATACGCGTACGATCGAGCGTTGCAGGAACTTTGATGCTGAAAATCTGCCTGCTGTCACCCAAGGGACCGCTGTACCGGCATCGCGGCGGCATCTTCAAGAAGTCACTGCGGTACTCGCCGCTTACTTTGCCGACGCTCGCGGCGCTGATTCCGCCCGAGATCGAGCACGAGCTCGCGATCTACGACGAAGGCATCGAAGATATTCCGACGGACATCGACGCCGACATCGTCGGCATCACGGTTATTACCGGGACGGCTCGGCGTAGCTACGAGTTGGCGAAGGAGTTTCGTCGCCGGGGAATCACGGTCGTCCTCGGCGGGCCGCACGTCACGCTGGTACCCGACGATGCCGCGCCGCATGCCGATGCCATCGTTGTTGGTTACGCCGAGGATACCTGGCCCGAGC
>JASJBG010000029.1 GCA_030066625.1 Woeseiaceae bacterium | reverse complement strand
GGAATATGGCCGCTTATACGCGCCGGGTTGCGCGTGCCGATGACGACCTCGGCGCCCGTGTTCACGAGTGCGGCAACGGCGTGCCGGCCGATAAAACCGGAACCGCCCAGTACCAGGACTCTCAAGTCTGCGCCCACGAAGTGATAGTATCTTGCGCCGCGCTATTCCGCCCCAACTACTGACCATAATGAACAGCATCAGCCCCGAACTGACCGTCTGGTACGACGGCGACTGCCCGCTATGCCTGAGGGAGATCGCCCTGATGCGACGCCTCGACAAGCGTCGTGCGATCGATTTCGTGGCCGTTCAGTCCGGCAACTGCCCTCTGGACACCGAGACGCTCATGCGGCGTTTTCATGCGCAGGAACGCGGGCAGGCGATCGTCTCCGGTGCGGCGGCGTTTGCAGCGATGTGGCGTGCGATCCCTGTGCTCCGGCCGCTCGGCCTGCTGGCGAAGTTTCCGCCGATTCTCTGGCTGCTCGAACTCGCCTACCGCGGTTTCCTGAAGGTCCGCCCGTGGCTGCAGCGGCGCGCACGCCGTTTGCTCGACGAGAGCGCCTGATTCAGGCGGCGCGTCGGGCGCAGCTGTCGAGCTGCGCACAGGCATCGCGCAGCGCGGTGCGCAGTCCTTCTTCGACAACCGGGTGATAGAACGGCATCTCCAGCATGTCGGCAATCGTATGACCCGACTGGTGCGACCACGCGAGCAGGTGGCCGATGTGTTCCGCACGCGGTCCCACCATCTCGGCGCCGAGGAAGCGGCCGCTGCCGGCGTCCGCGTAGACACGCAGCATTCCTTTGTTCTTCAGCATGACCCGGCTGCGGCCCTGGTCCTCGAATGACACTTCTCCAGTCACGAACGGCGTACCCTGAAGTGAGGCGAAGCTCGCGCCGACCATTGCGATCTGCGGGTCCGAAAACACGACGGAGAGCGGCGAGCGTCGCTGACCCGGCAGGACATTCGGGTAGCGTCCGGCATTGTCGCCCGCGATTCGGCCCTCGTCGGATGCCTCGTGGAGCAGGGGCCTGTCGTTCGTGGCGTCGCCGGCGATGAATACGTGGCTATCACCGATGCGGCCCGTCAAAGGGTCAGCAATAGGCACGCCGCGCTCGTCGAGCGGCAGGCTCGTGGCCTCGATGCCGAGCTTGTCGACATTCGGTTTACGGCCAGTGGCGGCCAGCACGTAGTCGACGTTGGCAATCGCCAACTCGCCGTCACGAACGTAGCGGATCTCGACGCCTTCGTCCGTGCGTCGCATGGACTGTACCTTCGCGTCGACGTCCAGCGGGAACTCCGAGCTGAATGCATCGACCGCGGCGGAGCGAACCTCGGGATCCGTTATCGGGCCCAGATGTCCGCCGATACCGAACATAAGCGTGTGTACGCCGAGGCGATGCAGGGCCTGGCCGAGTTCGAGGCCAATGACGCCTGGGCCGAACACGGCGACGCTTTGTGGCAGGTCCTGCCAGTCGAAGACATCGTCGTTGATGAGCAGGCGGTCTCCGAGCTGACCGAAGCTCGGCGGATAGCTCGGCGAACTGCCTGTCGCGATAACGACGCGGCGAGCGTCGACGGTGAGCTTGTCGTCGACTTGCAGCCGGTGATCGTCGATGAAGCGGGCGTAACCTCGGATCCGGTCGGCGGCCGGAATGCTCTCGACCGAGTCGACGACGAAACCGACGAATCGATCGCGTTCCCTGCGCACGCGTTCCATGACGGCGCGGCCGTCGATTCGTACTTCATCGGTACTGATGCCGAACGCCGGCGCCTCAGTGATGGCATGCGCCGCCTCCGCGGCGGCGATCAGCAGTTTGCTGGGCATGCAGCCGACCCGGGCGCAGGTCGTGCCGTAGGGGCCGCCCTCGATCAGCACGACCTTGTCCGTGTGGCGCTTCGCGGCGCGGTAGGCGGCGAGACCGGCTGAGCCGGCGCCGATAACGGCGACATCGACTTTGCGTTCCAACATGTTGACTCCCTGCTTGAGCATTGAACGACAAAGTAGCATCGGCCAATTGATCCGTAAAATAGAATAAAACGGATATAATATCCGGCAGAAAAGATGATGGCATTGCGTGCCCCGCGGTGAAATATCCGGTGGCTCAGACAGGTCTTTTTGAACTGGACCTGGCGCATTGCCCACAAGAGGACATACCGATGCCGCGCATGCTGTTAGCCACGATTTCTTTCGTTTTCGCACTCACTATGACCCTTGTCGTGCCGGTGGCTGCTGCCGAGGAGGTCACGGCACCTGACTGGACGCTCGAGTCCGCCGACGGCGAGACAATCCGCCTCAGTGACGAGGTCCGGGAGCAGCCGGTAATCCTGTTCTTCTGGGCGTCATGGTGCCCGTACTGCAAGGCGCTGATGCCGCACCTGCAGAGCATTCGCCTGGAGTTCGGTGATGACGTCGAGATTCTCGCGCTGAATTTTCGCGACGACGGCGAGCCCGTCGAGTTCATTCGAAATGCAGGTTACGACTTCACGGTTTTGCCGAACGCCGACGAGATTGCGGCCGAGTACGGGATATTCGGGACGCCCGGCGTTCTGATTGTCGATCGCGAGCAGGTCGTTCGCTTCGATCTGCGCGGGCTTGCAAAGCCCGAGATCCCGGAAGACAAGGCTGGGCACAGCGCCAGGGCGGCGTACGTCGCTCCCTACTGGGCGGCCGAGATACGCCGTTACCTGGATTCGGCTCTTTAGTCGCCCGTATCGCTAGCCCACGTAGCGATAGTACTCGATGCCCAGGTCCTGGAACTGGCGTTCGTCCTGGTTGCCGACGCGGTCCACCACGAATTCGGCCCTCGGCACGTAGTCGAGTCCGGTCACGCGGCGACCGTCGTGCATCGCCACGTATTGCGCTTCGGTCAGGTCGACGGCAACAGCAAGGGCCTCCTTGAAGCGAATCTTCGCGGTTGCCTCCTGCCAGCGATCGGCGACGATGAACGGTATGACTTCGGCGGCATCGCCGCTGCCATAGCCGAGCGTCAGCAGCTCCTCGCCGCGAAGATCGAGATCCTGCTCGAGCGCGTGTTCGAAACCGGCCGCGAACCAGGCGGGCAGGGCAGCCGTGTACAGGTTGCCGAGGTCCTGGATTGCATCGCCGCCCATGGCGAGCTTGGCGAGTACCTCCTGCTCGTAGGCAGCCTCGGCACGAAAAGCCTGCAGCGCGGCCATCGTCAACGGGAAGGGGTCCATGTGCACCGTTTCTGGCGTCGCATACTCCAATACGTCCGGCTCCACCTGCATCTCACGCAGGACGTCACCCAAATCGACGCCGGCCGTGTCGCAGTAGCCGGCGAGTTCGGCGCGATCGGCGTCGCCACCCTTGCCGAGCGCGAACAGGTAGGCGATTGCCCATCCTGTCTCAGGCATCCGCCGATACGGCCGGTGCATGAATACGGTCTGGATCGAACGCATGTGATCGATCGCGGTCAGGCCACGCTTGCGGTACATGTCGTCGATCGCGTGCAAAGTTTCGTCGATGTAGCAGGTCGTCGAGTACTTGCCGTTGAATACCGGGAAATCCTGCACGTGGTGGCTTTCATCGCGGTTCTGGCCGCAGAAACGCACCATCGGCTTGCGGAAGTCCATGATCCGGTAGTCCGATGCCGATCCGGAAGCCGCGAGATCCACGACGGCGAGATCGGGATCGGCTTCCAGCAGCATGGCAACCGCGCCGGCGCCCTGCGTAGGTTCACCGGTCGAGCCACGGGCGTACTCGGCGATGTCGCAGCAGACCACGATGGCTTTCTTGCCGCGGCCATCCGTTGCGAGGTAACGCAGCGCGCCCTTCATCGCGTAGACGCCGCCGAGGCAGGCGTGCTTGAACTCGGGAACTTCGCAGCTGCGTGAGATGGGCGACAGACCGTCCGCGACGAGCGCGCGGTCGATCATCCCCTTCAGGATGATGGCGCCCGCCGAGTTGTCGGTGCTGGACTCGGTGCCGAAGCCGAGAAAGCCGATGTCATCGGGATCGATGTCGTACTGGCGAATCAGGCGCAGTACGGCCGTCGCGGCCATCGTGTACACGCTTTGCTCCGGCCCGCGCAGCCGAAAGCTGCGGCCGACGACGTCGCGTATCTTTGGCCAGTGACTGTTGGTCCAGTCACACCATTCCTCGAGCCAGACCCTGTAAGGCGGCAGGTATGCCGCCAGGCCACTGATACCGATCTTGTTTGTATTGTCAGGCATGGCTGCCCCTATTGCGGGTTGAACCCTACGAGATGAGCGAGATCTTTAAAGAATATGCGCAGGTGCGTGGTGGGCTTGGCGCGCACGAGCTTCTTGTTCATGTACGCCTCCCAGGTGAGCCGCTGCACGTCCGGATCCCGACAGATGCTGACGAACTTTTCGCGGCGGACCTCGGAGCTGTACCACCAGTACTGCATGATCCGGAGGATCGTGAAAATCGTGCCGTGCGCTTTCATGAAGCGCTTGCGAACCTGCCGAAGCGCGCGCGGGTTGCCCGTTTCGACGAACTCCGCGCAGGCGTCGGCGGCGAGGCGGCCGCTCGACATCGCGTAATAGATTCCCTCGCCGGAAGAGGGCGCGACAGCACCCGCCGCATCGCCAATGACGACGATGTCTTTGCCGTTGTCCCAGCGCTTCAAGGGCTTGAGCGGCAGCGGCGCGCCTTCGCAGCGCACGACCTGGTTGTCGTCGAGGCCGGAGTTGTCACGCATGCGCTTGACGGCCTTGCGTAAGGAAAAGCCCTTGACCGCCGAACCTGCGCCAACACTCGTGCATTCGCCGTGCGGGAATACCCAGCCGTAGAAGTCCGGGGAGACGATGCCCTGGTAGTAAACGTCGCAGCGCTTCGGATCGAAAGTCTCCGTTTTGCCGGCCGGGGAGCGCACGATCTCGTGATACGCGAAGACGTGTTTCATCTTCTCCTGCCGGTCGAGGCCCTGCTTGCGAACCTTTGATGCGGCACCGTCGGCACCGATGACGACGCTGACGTGCGCGGTCTTCAGCTTGCCCTGCTTGTTCTTTTCACGGTAGCGGACAAGCAGACCGTCGTTCTCATCGCGGGCAAGTTCCTCGAAGTGGCCTGTAACGAGATCAGCGCCGGCTTCAGCCGCCCGCTCCCTGAGCCAGGGGTCGAACTTGCCGCGATCGACCATGCCGACAAAGCCGCCGATGTCCATGTCCACGCGCTGCTCGGACGGCGACACCATGCGTGCTTCCGAGACCTTGGTCTCGAGCAGTCTCTCTGGCACGTCAAATTCGCGTAGCAGTATGGGCGGCACTGCGCCGCCGCAGGGTTTGATTCGACCGTCACGGTCGATCAGCAGCACGCGCTGCCCACGTTGAGCGAGCTCGTACGCGGCCGTGGCGCCGGCCGGTCCTCCACCTACGATCGCGACATCGTAGTCTGTCATCGCGCGTTCCTCTTGTTATGCCGTGCCCGCATCCACTCCGAATGCGTGAGCCGGTTTGTTTATTGGTTTTTGCGTCAGTCTTGCGGCGAGCCATGCGGCGATGGCAAACATCACCGCCTGGGAAATGAAAACGATCGAGTAGGCATAGAGCACGGAGCCGAATACATAGCGTGTGATATCCACGACTGCCGTGCCGACGATGCCGCCGAGGCCGAATGCGATCGCCTGCGCGGCACCCCAGATACCCATGCGAGTGCCGTCACGTTGCCGGCGCCCCTCTGAAACGAGCCCCATCATGCAGCCAATAGCGGCGACGGCGAAGACGCCGTTCGACAGGCCGAGTGCGAATACGGTTGCGGCGAGCGGCCAGCCGTCACGCGCGAAGCCTGCGGCGGCGAGCGTCAGCAGCATCAGCGCGGAGCCGAGGCAGCCCGTGATCATGACGTTGCGCAATACGTTCGAACGGGCGCCCTCGAAGCGACCCAGGAAAGCGACGACGAGCATGCCGACGAGTACCCCGCCGTGCTGTGTGCCGCCGAGCTGCGTCGACTCGCCGGGGGTCAGGCCCATGACCGCACCCGCAAAAGGCTCCAGTACCAGGTCCTGTGCGCTGTAGGCCAGCATTGAAATGAAAACGAAAGCGGCGAATCGGCGTGTGGCCGGTTCGGCCAGCACCTGCTTCAGCGCGTCAGCGAAACTGGTTTGCGGCTCGTCCGCGGCCGGCGCTGGCAGCGACGTTGCGTAGTTGCGCTCGATGTTGCGCAGCGCCAGCACGGTTGCCACGAGCGCGATCGCGGCGACGATGGCCGTTATCGCTACCAGTCGTTCGAAGGAGAACGGGTCGAGGAATGCGCCAACGGTGCCTGCCGTGATTGCAAAACCGGCAATCATCATGATCCAGGTAATGCTGGCGGCCGCGGCGCGACGGCGTTCGTTGACCGTCGCCGCGAGCAGGACCAGCAGGCAAGTGCCGCTGGCGCCGACACCGGCACCGATCAGCAAGAACGCGAACGTTGCCAGGGCGATTCCGGCGATGGGCTCGTAGGCCATCAGCATCGCGGCGCAAGAGGCCAGCGTACCGCCGGCGCCGAGCACGGCCATGCCGCCGATGATCCACGGCGTACGCGCACGCCCGGTATCGCTACCGTAGCCGAAACGCGGCCGGCTGATCTGGACGAAATAGTGCAGCGCGACCAGCGCTCCGGGGAGCATCGCCGGCAGCGCAAGTTCGACGACCATGACCCGGTTCAGCGTCGAGGTCGTCAGCACGACGATCGCACCGAGCGATGCCTGCACGACGCCGAGGCGGACGATGCCTGCCCAGCCCAGTCCGCCGGCGGTCGTCATGCGATGACCCCGCGGACGGCGAAAGCGCTTGCGAGCATCCCGGACACGTAGAGCGTAACGCCAAACCCGGAGAACCAGGTGGCAAAGCGAATCGGGTCTGACAGGAAGCGGCGCGCCAGCGCCAGTTGCCCGACAACGAGCAATGCGACGATGCCGGCGGCGATCGGCTGCTGCCAGTGCATCAGCAGGCCGATCACGACGAGCTGCGGAATGATCATGACCGCACAGGCGACGTGGGCGGCCGTGTCAGCACCGAGCTGCACGGGCAGCGTACGCACATTCATCATGCGGTCGCCGCTGATGGCTTTAAAGTCGTTCAGCGTCATGATGCCGTGTGCGCCAAGGCTGTAGAGCAGGGCGAGCCAGATAATCTCTGCGGCGGGAAGGCCGGCCGACAGGACGGCGGCAGCGGTAAACCAGGGCAGGCCCTCGTAGCAAAGGCCGACCGCGGCGTTGCCCCACCAGCCGTTGCGCTTGAGGCGCAGCGGAGGAGCGCTGTACGCCCAGGCAAGGGCGAGACCGACGACGGCCGCTGCAACAACCCACGGACCGAGCAGCGTTGAAATGCCGAGCGACACGAGCGTCCAGGCGATCGCGAAATACAGTGCGTTACGTCCCGGCACACGTCCGGAGGGAATTGGCCGGTCAGGTTCGTTGATCGCGTCCACGTGGCGGTCGAACCAGTCGTTGACGACCTGGCTCGTGCCGCACACCAGCGGTCCCGCCAGCAGGATGCCACCGACGGCGAACGGCCAGCGCTCGACGAGGGATTGTCCGGACGAAATAACGCCGCAGCCGAAGGCCCACATCGGCGGGAACCAGGTAATCGGCTTCAGGAGCTCTACATAGCCGGCCCATCCCGGGCGGTCGGCGGCGAGCGTATTGACAGTCACACGCTCCATACCGTGACAATAATACTTGACACATTATAACGTCAACTAAAAATTACACTTTCAGGGGCTCTGAAAGCGCAGCGAATCCGGTTGTTTTCGAGGGCCGGGGCGGCCGCCGGTCACTCGCTGTCGTCGTCGAGCTCGCCGATCCCGTAGCGGCGCAGTTTCACGTAAAGGCTTTGCCGGCTCAGACCCAGCATTTCGGCCGCCGATGCCCGGCTGTCGTCGGTCATCTTGAGCGCCGCCTCGATGCACATCCGCTCGATGATATCGGTGGTTTCGCGGACCAGGTCCTTCAGCGGCACGCGGCCGACGAGGTCGGTCATTTCCTCGAGCGAGCGCGGCAGCGCGTTGTGATTGTTCTTGGGCGTCGACGCTTTGATCTGCCGGCGGATCACAAAGCCGAAGCAGGGCTCGTCGCTGTCGAGCGCGGAAACCGCGGAGAGTTCGACGTCGATCGGCTCGCCGTATTCCGGGTACAGCGTGGTGATGAACTGGCGTACTTCCGGACGATTGCGCAGGTTGCGCATCAGGAGGTTGGCATCGACGCCCGGCCTGCCGAGCCAGCGGTCGAGCGGCTGGTTGACGATCTGCAGTTCCGTCGCGATCGAGCACAGGTCGAGAAAAGCCTTGTTGGCGGCCGTGATCCGGCCGTCCGGGTCGGTTACGACGAACGCGTCCGGTGAGCGGTTGACGACGTCGAGCACCTTCTGGGTCATGTCGTCGCTGCCGGTCTCTTCCGGCGCGTGCAGGCGGATCAGGAAGAAGGGTCCATCCTCGCGTCGTACCAGCGTGGCGTTCAGCCGGAATGAGCGGTGATCGTTCGCCGAGCGAACAATGATGCCCTCCGCGCGCCCCGCGGCGCGCACCCGCATCATCAGATCCTCGATGGCGTCGTTCGAGTTGTCACTGAAGCCGCGCGGGAAGGTACGGTTAATGAGCTTGTTGACCGGGCCGCCGAGCAGTTTGGCGGCGGCCGGGTTGGCCTCGACGATCTTGCGGCTGTCCGCGTCGACGAACAGGATCGCCTCGGAGGCCATCGAGAACAGCATCCGGTAGCGGATCTCCGCCTGGTGCAGGCGCGCGTAGTCGCGTTCGAGGGACTGCTGCACGTCGAGCAATCGCTGCTGCAGCTGCGAGACCTGGCGCAGGTCGCGGCCGACGGCGATCGTGGTCTCGTCTGCCGTGCGCATGGTCTTGTACATGATCGGCAGGTCGAGATCGTCGTCGAGCGGGTGATTGACCTGCCGCCAGCGGGACGGTTTGTCGCCGACTGCGAGCAGGTCACGAATCTTGCCGCGACTCTCGGAAGTCACCGTATCGATCCACGGCTGCCCGATCCAGCCGAGTGCAATTTCGAGTTCGGGTTCGTTCGAGCCGAGGGCGACGTCCTGGATGACGCCCTCCGCGTCGATGACCAGGCTCAAATCATTGGATTCCGCGATTAACTGCGTGGACAGTTCGGTCGTTAGGGAATCCATCAGATGTTCCGGTCTCTGGAATTGGGGCACGTGCTCTTCCTGAGATTCTAATATTCCACCGGCGCCGGATAAGCGTAGGGGAAATACCTAGCTAGGTTGCGGGTGTGCCCCTGGACTGTCGTGCGAGCCGGGTGGCCTCGCGTACGGCCTCGTGGCCGTCCGTCGCCGTCGCGTCGGCGCCGATCCGCGCCGCGAGCGACGGGTCGTCGAGAAACACCTGTCCGCCAGCCATGATGATCGCGTCCCGGTTCCTCGAGGCGCCGCGTATGTCGGCAATCAGGTCGGCAGCGTCTTCGATGTGATTCGAGGCTCCGACCGAAATGCCGATCATGTCGAAGTCCTGCGTATCGACAAGCTTCATGAACTCCCGCTTGCCGGCCGGTTGACCACTGAAACAGTTCCAGTTGGCCCGGCGCATGAACTCCATCACCATGAACAGTCCGAAAGTATGTTGCTCGCCCGGTACCGGCAGGATCAGCGCGTTTTGCCCAGGATGGCTGGCCTCGAGCGGCGCGTCGAAACAGCGGCTGAACTCGAGCAGGACCTGGTGCATACGGCAGACACCGATCGTCACGTCCGTGAACGAAACCTCGTCTTCTTCCCACATCTGCCCGAGACGCCGCGCCGACGGCGCGATCAGGTCGAGGTAGAGCGCCGCAAGCGGCACCCCGTCCGAGCGGAGGGTAGAGACGTAGTTGGTGGCGACCGTCGCGTCGTGGTTGAGAACCAATTGCACGAATTCTTCGACGGCGCCCGTGAGTTGGTCACCTACGACGGCCGGCGCCTGGCCGGTACGTCGTGAATCAAATGCCAACATCAGACGCGGGATGATGTCACCTTCTATGGTGTGACTCAGCGTCGACAGCATTTGCCTGCCGAACTCGCCGAACTGGTTCGCAAGGGCCGAAGGCGTCGCCGCCTGGCCGTTGCCGGGAAAGCTCTCCTGCGCGCAATCGATTGGCGGACGGCTTGAACCGTTTCTTGTCATTTAGACGGACCCCAACTCTCGGGTGCCATCATAGCGCAATCGGACCAAATGTCACTTCAGGAAATCCTGACGATCCGGCCTGATCTCGCCTGACGTCGCCGTTCGTTCCCCAGGGCTTGATTCTCGTTTCGGGTCACGAACGCTCCGCGCTTTCTCGCGCATCGCCTGCTTTCTTACCCCGTCGCGACCCCGCCTGTCAAGAAATATTTACGTCACGAAAAATTGACACTATACTGGCGTCGCAGGAAACTGTGTCTGGCCAGCGTCGCTAATAAAACGGCGCCAAGGCGACGGCGAAAACGACAAGGACAACACGCGAATGCCCGACAACATGCCGTCCGACTGTGCGAACCGCGCGGCTACGGAGCCCGCCTTCAGCCTCTACACCGCCGACGAGAAACGTCGTCGCGATGCGTCACCGTGGACGCTGGTGCAGGGCGTGTTGGCTCCGTTGCAGTTTGTCGTCTTCCTGGTGTCAACCGCGCTTGTCTGGCGCTACCTGTCAACCGGGACAGGCGCCGAGGTCGCAACGGCCAGCGTCGTGATCAAGACGCTCGTGCTGTACACCATCATGATTACGGGCTCGATCTGGGAACGTGATGTCTTCGGCCAGTACCTGTTTGCGCGACCGTTCTTCTGGGAGGACGTGTTCAGCATGCTCGTGCTGGCGTTGCACACCGCCTATCTCGCCGCCGTCATGTTCGCGCTGTTGCCGGTGACGGAGCAGCTGTATCTCGCACTTGTCGCTTACCTTGCTTACGTCATCAACGCCGGGCAGTTCCTGTGGAAGTTTCGGCTCGCGCGACGGCAGAGCGCGGCCGCCGAGCAACAGGCGGTGCGCGCATGAGCGGCAACACGGCCTTGAAGCGCGACACGCGCGACAGCACCCGCGGCGAGATCATCCGCGAGCGCGGCCAGCGCGAGGTTTTCTGCGGCCTGACCGGCATCGTCTGGCTGCACCGAAAGATCCAGGACGCGTTCTTCCTGGTCGTCGGGTCGAGGACCTGTGCGCATCTCATCCAATCGGCGGCGGGCGTCATGATCTTCGCGGAGCCGAGATTCGCGACGGCAATCATTTCGGAGCGTGATCTCGCGGGGCTCGCCGACATGAATGACGAGCTCGACCGCGAAGTCGAGAAGCTGCTTGCACGCCGTCCCGACATAAAGCTTCTGTTCCTCGTCGGCTCGTGTCCGTCCGAAGTCATCAAGCTCGACCTGAGCCGCGCGGCCGAGCGCCTGTCCGGACGCTTCATGCCCGACGTGCGGGTGCTGAACTATTCCGGCAGCGGCATCGAAACGACCTTTACCCAGGGCGAGGATGCCTGCCTCGCATCTCTCGTTCCCGAGATGCCCGCGTCGACCTCGGCGGAGCCCGAGCTGCTGGTTGCAGGCGCACTGGCCGACGTCGTCGAAGACCAGTTTCGTACGCTGTTCGCGGACCTCGGTATCGAACGGGTGTCGTTCCTGCCGCCGCAGCGTTCGGGCGAGTTGCCGGCGATCGGCAGCAATACTCGTTACCTGCTCGCGCAGCCGTTTCTCACCGACACCGCGCGCGCGCTCGAAGAGCGCGGTGCACGTCGACTCGATGCGCCATTCCCGCTTGGAGAAGAAGGTACGACCGCATGGCTGGCTGCCGCGGCACGCGAATGGGGAGTCTCCGATGAAGTTTTCGAGCGGGTCACTGCGCCCGGTCGCGAACGCGCACGGCTGGCGCTCGGCCGCTACCAGGACGAACTCGCTGGCAAGCGCGTCTTCTTCTTCCCGGACTCGCAGCTGGAGGTACCGCTTGCCCGGTTCCTGGCGCGCGAACTCGACATGCAGCTTACCGAGGTCGGCACGCCGTACCTGCATCGCGAGCATCTTGCGCGCGAACTCGAGTGGCTGCCGGACGACGTGCAGCTGAGTGAGGGCCAGGACGTCGACAAGCAAATCGACCGCTGCTGGGCAGCCGAGCCCGACATCGTGGTCTGCGGACTCGGGCTCGCCAATCCGTTCGAAGCGCAGGGCATCACGACCAAGTGGTCGATCGAGCTCCTGTTTACACCGGTACATGGCTACGAGCAGGCCGGCGACTGCGCCGAGCTGTTCGCCCGCCCACTGCGCCGCAGGGAGGCATTGAGGATCTAGATGCAGCTAACGGTGTGGACATACGAAGGCCCGCCGCACGTCGGCGCAATGCGCGTTGCGACCGCAATGAAGGACGTGCACTACGTCCTGCATGCGCCGCAGGGCGACACCTACGCTGACCTGCTGTTTACGATGATCGAGCGACGTGCCGAACGGCCGCCGGTTACTTACACCACCTTCCAGGCGCGTGACCTCGGCAGCGACACGGCGCAGCTGTTCCAGGACGCGGTCCGTGATGCTTACGAGCGGTTCCAGCCCAAGGCGATGATCGTCGGTGCCTCGTGCACGGCAGAGCTCATCCAGGATGATCCGGGCGGACTTGCCGAAGCCCTCGAGCTGCCGATCCCGGTCATTCCGCTCGAGCTGCCGTCGTACCAGCGCAAGGAAAACTGGGGCGCGGCCGAGACCTTCTATTACATCGTCAAGGCGCTGTCGCGGCCGGCCGGGGAGAACTCGCCGGCGCGCGTACGGCCGAGCTGCAACCTGCTGGGTCCCACGGCGCTCGGCTTCCGGCATCGTGACGATGTCGCGGAGCTGACAGGCCTCTTGCGGATGCTCGGCGTCGACATCAACGTGGTTGCGCCCTGGGAGGCGAGCCCCGACGACATCGCGCGACTCGCGGACGCCGACTTCAACGTAGTGATGTACCCCGAGATTGCCGACACCGCGGCGCGCTGGCTGAAACGCACCTACGGACAGCCGTTTATCGACACGGTACCGATCGGCGTATCGGCAACAAGAGACTTCATCGCAGAGGTTACCGAGCTGACCAACGTCGACCCGGGCCCGGTGCTCGCGGACGCGGCTTCCCGGTTGCCCTGGTACTCACGCTCGATCGACTCGACCTACCTGACGGGCAAACGCGTGTTTATTTTCGGCGACGCATCGCACGTGCTCGCGTCCGCGCGCATCGCGCGTGACGAAATGGCGTTCGAAGTCGTCGGGTTGGGTACCTACAGCCGCGAGTTTGCTCGCGACGTTCGCGCCGCGGCAGCCGATCTCGGCGTCGAAGCGCTGATCACCGACGACTACCTGGACGTCGAAGAGCGAGTGCAGGAACTGCAGCCGGAACTCGTGCTCGGAACGCAGATGGAGCGACATGTCGCGAAACGGCTCGGCATCGGTTGCGCGGTTATCTCCGCGCCCGTGCACGTCCAGGACTACCCGGCTGCCTATTCGCCGCAGATGGGATTCGAAGGCGCGAACACGATCTTCGACACCTGGGTGCACCCGCTGATGATGGGTCTCGAGGAACACCTGCTCGGGATGTTCAGCGAAGACTTCGAATTCTCCAACGAAACCCGGCCGTCGCATCTCGGCGGTGGAGCACGGGTCGCGGAAGCAACGACCGAAAGCGCGCCGCAGGCGGACGATGTACTGCAGTGGAGTGACGACGCCGAGAAGACGCTCTCACGCATTCCCTTCTTTGTGCGCGGCAAGGCGCGCCGCAACACCGAAACATTCGCGCGTGAGCGCGGCATTGCGACGATAACGAGCGAGACGCTTTACGATGCCAAAGCCCACTTCGGACGCTAAACGCGTACCGCTGCGCGTCGCACTCGTGACGCTCGACGGCCACCTGGCCGGGGCGGCCGCGCGTGCCTTCGATGCGCTGGAGCGACAGGCGCCGGGACTTGAGTGTTCGCTGCACTGTGCCGGCGAGTGGGCCAGTAATCCCGGTCTGCTGCAGGCCTGCATCGAAGATATCGAAGCGGCGAATATTGTAATCGTCTGCATGTTGTTCATGGAGGAGCACATCGATCCTGTGTTGCCGGTACTCAAGGCACGCCGTGACGACTGCGATGCCATGCTGTGCTTTATGTCGGCGGGCGAGGTCATGAAGCTGACCCGCATCGGCGGCTTCTCGATGGACGGCAAACAGTCGGGCCCGCTGGCGCTGTTGAAGAAACTGCGCGGCTCGAAGAAGAACGCGGCGCAGTCGAGCGGTGCCAAGCAGATGGCAATGCTGCGTCGGCTGCCGCGTATCCTGCGCTTCATACCGGGAACGGCGCAGGACGTGCGCGCGTATTTTCTCGCGATGCAATACTGGCTTGCGGGTTCCGAGGAGAACATCCGCAGCCTCGTTGCACTGCTCGTGTCGCGCTACGCCAGCGGCGAGCGTGAGGCGTTCAGGAAGCGCGTCAAGCCGGGTGATCCCGTCGAGTATCCCGAGACCGGTGTCTATCACCCGTCGATCGGCGGCGTAGCCGACGATGTGGCGGCGCTGCCAAAGGCGAAGTCGAGCGCGAACGGTACGGTCGGCCTGCTGGTGATGCGCTCTTACATTCTTGCCGGCAATGCACGGCACTACGACGCCGTCATCGAGGAACTGGAAGCTCGCGGTCTTCGAGTGATCCCGGCATTCGCGAGCGGGCTCGATGCGCGCCCCGCGGTGGAACGCTTTTTCATGGACGGCGATACGCCCGTCGTCGACGCGGTGGTTTCGCTGACCGGGTTTTCGCTGGTCGGCGGTCCCGCCTACAACGACGCAAGCGCGGCCGAGGAAATGCTCGCTCGCCTGGATGTTCCGTACATCGCCGCGCACGGCACGGAGTTCCAGTCGCTCGAGGCCTGGGAAGCTTCGCAAACCGGCCTGCTGCCGGTCGAGACGACCCTCATGGTCGCGATCCCGGAACTCGACGGTGCGACAGGGCCAACGCTGTTTGCCGGCCGCTCCGAAAACGCGAGCAGCCGCGAGATGCAGCCGCACGAGGAACGCGTCGCGACGATGGCGGAGCGGGTAGCGCGTCTCGTCGCCATGCGCCGCGCCGAGCGCAGCGAGCGCCGGATCAGCGTCGTGTTGTTCAACTTCCCGCCGAACGGCGGTGCGCTGGGAACGGCGGCTCACCTGTCCGTGTTCCGCTCGCTGTTCAACACGCTCAAAGCGATGGGCGACGCAGGTTACACGGTGGAATTGCCCGAGGATGCTGACGCACTGCGCGACGCAATACTCGGCGGCAACGCCGAGCGCTACGGCACCGAGGCCAATGTGCATGCGCGGATCAGCTCCGACGATCACGTTCGCCGCGAGACCTGGCTCAACGCCATCGAGAAGGAGTGGGGTCCCGCACCTGGCAAGCAGCAATCCGATGGCTCACACATACACGTCCTCGGCCGCCAGTTCGGCAACGTGTTCGTCGGTATCCAGCCGGCGTTCGGCTACGAGGGCGATCCGATGCGGCTGCTGTTCGAGAGCGGGCTTGCGCCGACGCACGCGTTCTCGGCCTTCTACCGCTACCTGCGGGACGACTTCGACGCGCACGCCGTTCTTCACTTCGGCACGCACGGCGCGCTCGAGTTCATGCCCGGCAAGCAAAGCGGTATGTCCGGCAACTGCTGGCCTGACCGGCTGATCGGCCACCTGCCGAATTTCTACCTGTATGCCGCGAACAACCCATCCGAAGGCGCAATTGCGAAGCGCCGCTCGGGCGCAACACTGGTCAGCTACCTGACGCCTCCGGTGACGACGGCCGGGCTGTATCGCGAACTTGCCGATCTCAAGTCGTCGCTGGATCGCTGGCGCTGTCTCGATCCGTCAGCCGCCGGTGAGCGCGAGTCACTGGCAAGGCTGATTCACGAGCAGGGCGTCGAGCTCGATCTGATCGACGACGACGAACCCTGGGACGACGATCCGGACGCGCATATCGCGATGCTGATCGAGCGACTCGACGAGGTTCGCAAGACGCTGATCCCGCACGGCCTGCACACCGTTGGTGAGCCGCCGTCGGCCGAGACGCGGCGTGACTGGCTGTCTGCCGTCGCCCAGTCGTCGGGCGCCGCGGCAATTGCGGACACCGAGTTTGCGATGATCGACGGCGTCGAACAGGGCGAACCGGTCAGCATCGAGGGCATGGACGCGGGCCTGGTGGACGACCTGGTCAAGGTCAATGCCGGTCTCAAGGCGGATAGCGAATTGCCGTCCATCCTCCGGGCGTTTGATGGCGGCTTCATCCGTCCCGTACCCGGCGGCGACCTGATGCGGACCACCGAGATTCTGCCGACCGGACGCAACCTGCACAGCTTCGATCCCTACCGGATACCGAGCCGCTACGCGATGATGGCCGGGGCGGCACAGGCCGATGAACTCATCGAGCGGTATTCGAACGATGCGGGTTCACTGCCCGAGTCCGTCGCAATCGTTCTCTGGGGAACGGACAACATCAAGAGCGAAGGCGGGCCGATTGCGCAGGCGCTCCGGCTCATCGGCGCGGAGCCGCGCTTCGACAGCTACGGCCGGTTGGCTGGCGCACAGCTGGCGCCGCTCGAGGAACTCGGTCGGCCGCGCATCGACGCAATCATGACGCTGTCGGGCATCTTCCGCGACCTGCTGCCGAACCAGACCCGGCTGCTCGCGGAAGCGGCCTGGCTTGCCGCGAGCGCTGAGGACGAGCCCGTCGAAATGAACTTCGTCCGCAAGCACGCGCTCGCCTACCAGGCCGATTGCGACTGCGACCTGGAGACGGCAGCACTGCGCGTGTTCTCGAACGCCAACGGCGCCTACGGCTCGAACGTCAACCAGCTCGTCGACAGCGGCGATTGGAGCGACGATGACTGTCTCGCCGAGCAGTACTCGCGACGCAAGTGCTACGCGTACGGTCGCAGTGGTGCGCCGCAGCGCGAGGCTGAGCTCCTGCAACGCTCGCTCAAAGACGTCAGCATGAGCTACCAGAATCTCGAGTCGGCCGAGCTCGGTATCACGACCATCGATCACTACTTCGACACGCTTGGCGGCATCAGCCGTGCCGTGCACCGTGCACGGGGCGAAGCCGTCGAGGTTTACATCGGTGACCAGACCGGCGACGGCAACACGATACGGACGCTGGCCGACCAGGTCGCGCTGGAAACCCGCACGCGCATGCTCAATCCCAAGTGGTACGAAGGCATGCTCGAGCACGGCTACGAGGGCGTGCGGCAGATCGAGACTCACGTCACGAACACGATGGGCTGGTCGGCGACGACCGGCAAGGTCGCGCCGTGGGTCTACCAGCAGATCAGCGACACCTTCGTCCTCGACGACGAAATGCGCCGCCGACTCGCGGCGCTCAACCCGGCGGCGTCGGTCAAGGTGGCAAACCGCCTTCTCGAGGCGCACGAACGGCAGTACTGGACACCCGACCCCGAGACCCTCGCGGCACTCGAGCGGGCAGGCGAGGAACTCGAAGACGTCCTCGAAGGCATAACAGAGGTAGCAGCGGCATGAGCCAGACATCAACGGCAGTCAAGAAGTCGTTTCCCATCCCGGTCAAAGTGAAGCCGAAACAGCCGGATGGCGACGGCAGCCTGCA
This sequence comes from Woeseiaceae bacterium, assembly GCA_030066625.1. Classification (GTDB taxonomy): domain Bacteria; phylum Pseudomonadota; class Gammaproteobacteria; order Steroidobacterales; family Woeseiaceae; genus UBA1847. Next base: position 7,280 of record JASJBG010000029.1, on the reverse strand, counting down.
GGTACACCTGGATCCCGACGACAAGATCGACGGCGCAAAGGTGTTCGCCGTATACGGCAAGGGCGGCATCGGCAAGTCGACGACGTCATCGAATCTCTCGGTCGCGTTCTCCAAGCTCGGCAAGCGAGTGCTGCAGATCGGTTGCGATCCGAAACACGACTCGACCTTCACGTTGACGAAGAAACTGATGCCCACCGTCATCGACGTGCTCGAGTCGGTCGAGTTTCACTCCGAAGAATTGCGCGTCGACGACTTCGTCTACGAAGGCTACAACGGCGTCATGTGCGTCGAAGCCGGCGGTCCGCCAGCGGGCACCGGCTGCGGTGGCTATGTCGTGGGCCAGACGGTGAAACTCCTGAAACAGCATCACCTGCTCGAAGACACCGACGTCGTGATCTTTGACGTCCTCGGCGACGTGGTCTGCGGTGGATTCGCGGCGCCGCTGCAACACGCCGAGCGGGCACTGGTGGTCGCCGCCAACGACTTCGACTCCATCTTCGCGATGAACCGCATCGTCTCGGCGATTTCAGCGAAGTCCAAGAACTACAAGGTCCGTGTCGGTGGCGTAATCGCCAATCGCAGCGCGGCCACTGACCAGATCGACGGCTTCAATGAGCAGATCGGTCTGAAGCGGCTCGCACACTTCCCGGACCTCGATGTAATCCGGCGCAGCCGGCTCAAGAAGTCGACGCTGTTCGAGATGGACTCGACGCCTGAACTCGAGGCCGTGCAGAACGAGTACCTGCGACTGGCGCAGAAGTTGCTCGACGGCACCGACGAACTGGCGCCTGAGCCGATGCGCGACCGTGACCTCTTTGATTTCCTCGGGTTTGACTGATGCAAACACGCTCCACATCGTACGCCCAACGCCGCAACGAGCTGACGACGTACTTCGACCACACGGCCGCGGCCGCGTGGAAGGCACTGACGTCGACCGATCCGGTCAGCCGGGTGCGGGCGACGGTGCGCGCGGGCCGTGATTCCATGCGGGCCACCTTGCTCGACTGGCTGCCAGAGGATCTGAGCGGCAAGACGCTGCTCGACGCGGGCTGCGGCACGGGCGCACTGTCCGTCGAAGCGGCCGCGCGGGGCGCCGACGTCGTGGCCATCGACGTTGCCGCCAATCTCGTCGACGTTGCGCGCGAGCGCGCGGAGTCCGAGTCACTGCCCGGCAGCATCGATTTTCGCGTCGGCGACATGCTGGCCGACTCGCCCGCAAAGGTGGATTACGTCGTGGCCATGGACTCGCTGATTCACTACAGCGCCGACGATGTTCGCCGCGTTGTGACCGACTTTTCTTACCGCGCGCGCGATCGGGTGCTGTTCACGAGTGCGCCGTGGACGCCGCCGCTTGCGGCAATGCACCTGGTGGGTCGGCTCATTCCACACCGACATCACCGTGCACCCGCGATCGTGCCGATTCGGGTTCAGGGCCTCATGCACGCGCTCGATCGTGAACTCGGCAGCCGCGGCTGGCATGCCGCGCAAACGCGCCGGATCAAGAGCGGCTTTTACATTTCGCAGGCGGTCGAGCTGAAACGATGACGGGATTTGCGGACAGACTGTCGACGCGATTGCGGGAACTGGGGCCGACGCTGCTGCCGTTTGCCGATATTGCGACGGACGAGCTGCCGCTTGCCCGCGTACTGCGACTGTCGCTGTTCCAGGTCTCCGTCGGCATGGCCCTCGTCCTCGTCACCGGAACGCTCAACCGGGTCATGATCGTCGAACTCGGCGTGCCGGCCTGGTTCGTCGCGCTCATGGTTGCGGTTCCCGTGATCTTCGCGCCGATGCGGGCGCTGATCGGGTTCCGTTCGGATACGCACGACTCTGCCTTCGGCTGGCGGCGCGTACCGTTCATCTGGACCGGAACGCTGCTGCAGTACGGCGGGCTTGCGATCATGCCGTTCGCGATGCTGGTGCTGTCCGGTACGGGCCAGGCTCCGGTGATCTACGGGCAGATCGGTGCAGGCCTCGCGTTCCTGCTGGTCGGCCTCGGCGTACACACGACGCAGACGGCGGGTCTCGCGCTGGCTTCGGATCTCGCTCGCGAGGACCTGCGACCGCGGGTCGTAGCGCTGCTGTTCGTCATGCTGCTCATTGGCATGTTCCTGAGCGCGCTGATCTTCGGCTGGCTGCTGCGCGACTTCCATCCGATCAAGCTGATTCGCGTCATCCAGAGCGCCGCGGTCGTAACGCTCGTGCTCAACGTCGTTGCCCTCTGGAAGCAGGAGCCGCGGGATCTCAAGCGCAAATTCAGCGCCCCGGCGGCCTCGAGCTTCGGCGAGGCCTGGCGCTCGCTGCGCTCGGACCCGCGCGCTTTTCGTATGCTGCTGGCGCTGGCGCTGGGAACGGCGGGTTTCACGATGCAGGACATCCTGCTCGAGCCGTTTGGTGCACAGATTCTCGACCTGTCCGTCAGCCAGACGACCGGCCTCACGGCGCTCCTGGCAGGCGGCATGCTGGTCGCGTTTGCGACGTCTGCGAAACGCCTCGGTCGCGGCATGGATCCGCACCGGCTGGCGGCCTACGGCGCGCTGGTCGGCATCGTCGCATTCGCACTCATTACGCTGATGAGCACGCTGAAGATCGTGCCTGTGTTCGGGCTCGGCGTGCTATTGATCGGTTTCGGCGGCGGGCTGTTTGCCGTCGGGACCCTGACCGCCGCGATGGCGCTCGCCCGCGACGGCAATTCGGGACTCGCACTCGGTGCTTGGGGCGCCGTGCAGGCAACGGCGACCGGCGTCGCCATGGCCGGCGGCGGTGCGATGCGTGACATCGTTTCCGAACTCGCCATGAGCGGCGCACTAGGTTCGGCCCTCACCGGGCCGGCCGTCGGCTACGCCTTCGTTTATCACATTGAAGTTTTCCTGTTGTTCGCCACGCTCGTCGCGATCGGGCCGCTTGCTGCATTTTCAAAGCGGCGCGATGCGGAGAGCAAAACCACGCTCGGCTTTGCCGAGTTTCCAAGTTAGTCAGAGAAGTGGAGGTCCGCCATGTCCAGCGGATTAGCAAGTATTGACCTGGTCGAAGTCCTGTTCACCCTGTTCTGGGTGTTCTTTATCGGACTCGTTTATTACATGCAGCGCGAGATGAAGCGCGAAGGCTATCCGCTGGTGTCGGATCGCTCCGAACACATCACGGTGCAGGGATTTCCGGCGATGCCGTCGCCGAAGGAATTCCATCTCGACGATGGTCGCGTCGTGCTCGCGCCGCGCCAGGAAGCGCCCGAGACGCATTACTCGAGCGAGCCGGCTGCGCCGCACCCCGGTGCGCCGATCAATCCGAGCGGCGACGCGCTCAAGGCAGGCGTTGGGCCAGGCGCCTGGGCTAATCGATCGGAGGTCATCGAGAAGACGCTCGAAGGCACACCGCGCATCGTGCCGATGCGTGCGAATGCCGCGCTGCACGTTGACGAGAAGTGCACCGATCCGCGCGGAATGACCGTCATCGCGGCCGACGGCAAGTCGGTCGGCAAGGTCAGTGACCTGTGGATCGATCTTGCCGAGCCGCAGATCTATTTCCTCGAGGTATCCGGGGAAAGCGGCAGCACGATGGTGCCGTTCGGTTTTGCCGAGATCGACAAGGCCGGAGGGCAGATTCGCGTTAATGCCATCTACTCGAGCCAGTGGAGCGGCGTGCCGCGGATAGCATCTCCGGACCAGATCACGCCGCGTGAGGAAGATCAGATCATGGGCTACTTCGGCGGCGGCCTGCTGCTTGCCGATGACCAGCGTGCGGAGCCGTTCTTTTGAACAACATGCTCGAACACGACTACGAGCCGGAGCCAGGTATCCCGGAGGCGCTGCCGGACGATGAGCAGGTTCTCTGGCAGGGCCGGTCGAGTTTTGCGAGCGTCGTCAAATCGACGTTTCACGTTCGCAAGCTTGCGATCTACTTCGCCCTGCTGATCGGCCTGCACATCACGCTCGGCGTGCAGGCGGGCGAAGCGCTGTCGACGAAGATTGCGAGTGCCGCCGGCCTCGCGATACTCGCCGCCATAACGCTCGGGATGCTGACGCTGTACGCGCGGCTCGTTGCCAGGGCGACGATGTTCACGATCACGAACAAGCGGGTCGTGATGCGGGCAGGCGTCGCCGTGCCGGTCACGCTCAACCTGCCGTACTCGCGAATCGACGGCGCCAGTCTGCGTGAGCATGCAGACGGCAGCGGCGATATCGCGATACTGCCGGAGGCCGCCAGTCGCGTCTCGTACATTCTGATGTGGCCGATGGTGAAGCCGTGGCGTTGGCTGCGCGTCCAGCCGGTCTTGCGCGGCATCGATGACGCACAGACAGTCGCTCAGCTGCTGGCGGAGCAACTGAAGGTTGCGGCGGTTGATGCACGCGAGCAGGCACTGCGTGTCGACGCACCGCCGCCGGCGCCTGCAGAGACGCCGAAGGGCAAGCGGCGGTTTCGACCGTACCCGACCATTCCGATGGCGGCTGCCGCTTCGCTGGTCGTCATGACGCTCGTCGCGGTGGCATGGATACAGCTGACCGATTCCGGCAGCCGCGACAATCCGTCAGCCGTGATCGCTTCGATCGACTTGCGGTTCGAAGACCATGAAGACGGCTCGGTCATTGTCATCGACGCGAGCGACGGTATGACACTCGACGTGCTTGCGCCCGGCACAAACGGCTTCCTGCGCAGTGCGATGCGAACTTTCGTTCGCGCACGCCGGGCCGAGGACATAGGCGAAGAGGCGCCGTTCACGCTGCAGCGAACCGAGACTGGGCAGCTGTTGCTGAGCGACCCGGCGACCGCGCAACGAATTGACCTGCGCGCATTCGGGCCGACCAACGCAGAAGCGTTCGGCCGGTTTTTGACGATTCGCGAGCAGGTTCAACAACCCGATGAACTTAAAGTGACTGAAACAGAGGCACCGCCAGACGCCACAGCCGTGGCCCTGAGCAGCCCGGAGGGACGACCGTGACGACGATCGAAACCAAGTACAACGAATCAACGACAAAGGCGAGAACCGAATCGCTGCTGACGCCGCGCTTTTACACGACCGATATGGACGCGATGGACAGGCTGGACATGGACGGTATTCGCGACGAGTGGGAGGAACTCATGAACGAGTTCCGCGACGACAACAACCAGAACCACTTCCAGCGCGACGAAAACTTCGACAAGGAAGTGCGCGAGTTGTCGCCGGAACTCAAAGAGGAGTTTCTCGACTTCCTGGTCTCGTCGGCGACGTCGGAGTACTCGGGTCACGTGCTCTATGCGGATATCAAGAAGGCGGTCAAGAACGAAGACGTCCGCGAAGTCATGGGCTACATGGCGCGCGACGAATCGCGGCATGCCGGCTTCATCAACCGAACCCTCAAGGACTTCGGCGTGCCGGTTAACTTAGGCTTTCTTCGCAAGGCGAAGAAGTACAAGTACTTCAAGCCGAAGTACATCTATTACTCTGTCTACCTGTCCGAGAAGATCGGCTACGCGCGATACATCACGATCTACAGGCACCTCGAGCGCAATCCAGACAAGCGCTTCCACCCGATGTTCCGCTGGTTCGAGGACTGGTGTAACGACGAGTTCCGTCACGGAGAGGTGTTCGCGTTGATCATGAAGGCGAACCCAGGGCTGTTGCGCGGCCTGAACCTCTTATGGATTCGCTTCTTCCTGCTGGCGGTCTACGCAACCATGTACGTGCGGGACCATACGCGACCCGAGCTGTTCAAGGCGCTGGGCTTCGATCCAACCGACTACGACATGCGAGTCCTGGGGCTGACGTCGGAGATTTCCAAGCAGATCTTCCCGTTTACGCTGAACCTGGACGATCCGCGTTTCAAGGCAGGCCTCGACAGGCTCGTACGGATCAATATAAGTACGGCAGCGGCGCGCGAGCAGGGCGGCATCGTCGGATTCGTGAAGCGCGCAGGGCTGTCCATTGCCGGCGCGGCGACGTTCGTGCGGCTCTTCATGCTGCCGGTCGTGCGACACGAACTTCCGAAAACGGTTCGCCTCGCACCGACCTGGTAGTTCCGGGCCTGTGGCCTACGCTCTGCCCATTGCGTTTGCCGTCGCGGCATGGTGGCTCAGCACTGTGCTGATCATCTATCGCGCCGGCTTGCCGCAGCGGTCGTTCGTGACGACGCTCGCCGGCACGACGGTCGTCATGCTCGTCGGCCTGTACGCGCTGGTGGTCAGTCGCAACGACACGTCGGCGCTCGCACCCTACCTGGCCTTCTTCGGGGCGCTGGCGGTATGGGCGTGGCACGAGGTGTCCTACCTGTTCGGCTTCGTCAACGGTCCGAGACCGGAGGCCTGTCCGCCCGATACGAGCGGCTGGCGCCGCTTCGTACTGGGCGTCAAGACCTGTGTCTATCATGAGCTCGCCATCGTCGCGACGGCAATCGCCATCGGCGCGCTGTTGTGGAACGCGAGTAACCAGGTAGGCCTTTGGACATTCGTTATCCTGTGGCTCATGCGGTGGAGCGCGAAGCTGAATATCTTCCTCGGCGTCCGCAATTTACACGATGAGTTCTGGCCGGAGCACCTGCTTTACCTGAAGAGCTTCGTGCGCCGGCGCAATATGAACGAGCTGTTCCCGGTATCGATCATCGCGGCGACCCTTGCGCTCGGCATGCTGGGTTTCGCTGCCGCGACGGCCGGCGAGGACACATTTCAACGCACCGCGGCCATGCTGCTGGCGACACTGCTCGCGCTTGCGACGGTTGAACACTGGCTGCTGATCCTGAATATCCGTGACGACGTGCTCTGGCGACCCGGCATGCGTTCACGGCACAAGGGCGGCGTCGCGAACTGACGATGTTTCCCTTCTCCGCGATCGTCGGTCAGGACGACATGAAGCAGGCGCTCCTGATAGCCGCCGTCGACAGCGCGATCGGCGGCGTGCTGCTGTTCGGTGATCGCGGCACCGGCAAGTCGACCGCAGTGCGCGCCCTCGCAAGCCTGCTGCCGAAGATGCGCGCCGTGATCCAGTGCCCGTATGCCTGCGAGCCGGACAGCAATTACTGCGCCGCGGCGCACTGCGGTGTCGATCGCAGCAAGCGTCGTGACCGGTTGATGCCGGTTCCGGTGGTCGATCTGCCGCTCGGCGTCACCGAAGACCGGGTTGTCGGGGCGCTGGATATCGAGAAGGCGCTGGTTCACGGCGAGAAGTCATTCGAGGCGGGACTGCTGGCGCGAGCCAATCGCGGCTTCCTTTACATCGATGAAGTCAATCTGCTCGAAGACCACATCGTCGACCTGCTGCTCGATGCCGCCGCGTCGGGAGAAAACCTCGTCGAGCGCGAGGGGCTCTCGGT
>JASJBG010000181.1 GCA_030066625.1 Woeseiaceae bacterium | reverse complement strand
TGCAAGCGCTCGATCGAGCCGCGCTACGGCTACTGGACCGTGCCGGCGGGCTTCATGGAGCTCGGCGAGTCACTGTCTGAAGGTGCCGCCCGCGAGACGCTCGAGGAGGCCTGTGCCGAGATCGAGATCGGCCACCTGTTCGCGTCGATCGACGTCGTGCACGCCGGCCAGGTGCACTTCTTCTTCACTGGCAAATTAAAAAGCGGCTTCGGCGTCGGCGAAGAGAGTCTCGAGACGAAGCTGTTCCCGTTCGATGAAATCCCGTGGGACGAGCTAGCGTTCCAGAGCGGTCGCTATGCGTTGAAGAAGTACCTGGAAGATCGCGGCGCCAACAAGGGCGTCCACATTCACGAACTCCGGCGCACCAAGCTCTAGTCGGCGGTCACCTCGGGGCCGAAATCGCGTTCCAGCTGCGTCGACAGCTGCTCGGGCGGCATGTAGCCGCCGATCAGCGTACCGTCCTCGAGGACGATAGCCGGCGTTCCCGACAGCCCGACTTCCTGGCCGAGCACGTAATGGTTCTGAACCATCGTCGCATCGCAGCTGGCCGACTCGAACTCTCGCTCGGCTTTTGCGGCCGTTAGCGCCTGGTTGCGGTCCGACGCACACCAGACCCTCTCCGCCTTCGACCAGGAAGGCGATGCCGGGCCGTTGCGCGGGTACAGCAGGTAACGGACCTCGATGCCCTTGTCGAGATAATCGTCGATCTGGTTGTGCAAGCGCCGACAATAGGTGCAGTCGATGTCCGTGAACACCGTGACCGTGTGACGAACCTCGGCCGGCGTGAACGCGATGTACTCCTTCGCATCGAGTTCTTCGAGAACCTGCCGGCGGTTCGAATTCATCGCCGTGTCGGTCAGGTTGACGTTGCGTTCGAGGTCGATCAGGTCACCCTGCATCAGGTAACGGCCATCGGCCGAGACGAATGCCACGATCGGGCCCTGCTGGATCATGTACCAGCCGTCTAGCTCGGAGGGATGGACGCTTTCCGGGTCGACGAAGTCGAAGCGTTCGGTGACCTTCGCGCGGACCTTCTCGATTTCAGCGTCGTCGGCGGCGGCCAACGTAACGGCGCCCGCCAGCATGAAGCCGGAGACAGCAAGCAGGAAAAGGTATCTGGCGATTGATCGGTTCATCGGTCGGGGGCCTGGGGTTTGGGGTCGCGAAGTGTATCAGAGTCTCTGTGCCCGGGGATTTTAGCCCCGTAAACCCAGATGACCCGCCCGGCCGCCGAAATGTTTCGCCGCGCGAAGATTTTTCTAGCCGCGCGGGTGATGCTCCGAATGCAGGTCCTTCAGGCGCTCGCGGGCCACGTGCGTATAGATCTGTGTCGTAGACAGATCGCTGTGACCGAGCAGCAGCTGTACGACCCGGAGGTCGGCACCGCGGTTCAGCAGGTGTGTAGCGAAAGCGTGGCGGAGGCTGTGCGGCGACAGCTTCTTGCGGATTCCCGCCTTCTCGGCGTAACGCTTGATGATGTGCCAGAACGCCTGGCGCGTCATCCGGTCACCGCGTCGGGTGGGGAACAGGTAGTCGGTCTGCCGTTCGAGCAGGATTTCCATGCGCGGACCGTCGATGAAGTCTCGCAGCCAGCGCTGGGCGTCGTCGGTCAGCGGAATCAGGCGTTCGCGATCGCCCTTGCCGACGATGCGCAGGACGCCCTGGTTGAAATTGATCTGCGACTGCTTGAGGTTGATCAGTTCGGAAACGCGCAGGCCGGTCGCGTACAGCAGTTCGAGCATCGCGCGGTCGCGATGGCCGAGCGGCTCGTCGGTGTTCGGGGCGTTGAGCAGTGCGTCGACCTCGTCCTCGGTCAGAGTTTTCGGCAGCGAGCGGCCGATTCTCGGCATCTCGATATCGGCCGTGGGATCGGTGTCGCGCAGGCCCTCGCGCATGATGTAACGGAAGAAGCGGCGGAAACTCGACAGCTGCCGCGCTGTCGAACGCGGCTTGGCGCCGGACTCGACGCGCTTGGCAATGAACGCAAGCAGATCGGCTTTGTCGGCCTCGTCGATCGACTTGTTTTGCTCGGACAGGCTGCGACCGAGCGTCATGAGATCGGCACGGTAGGCGCCGAGCGTATTTTGCGAAAGCCCACGCTCCATCCAGATCGCATCGAGGAATCGATCGACGAGCTGTTCGGAGCGTTCGACGGACGCAGAGTTTTTCGTGCTGTCGCTGCTAGCCATAGTTTCCATCTGGTTGTCGGCGCTATCCGTTGCGCCGATGCCGGTTCGCGAATTCGCGAACCCGCAACTTTTTCAAGAATTTGAGTATGATAGCCATGCCTCGTTGCCGGCGTGACCGGCTTCACAGAATGGTCAAGGCATTAACATAAAGTGAAGTACGTCACAGGTTTGCTCGAAGGGCTTTGGAGTCTCTACGCCTGGATAGTCTTCATTGTCTGCGTACTCCTGTCGCTGATCGTTGTCACATTCGTCCCGACGCTCAAGGCACGCGTTGCCCTGACCACGGCAACGTCGCGCCTGGCCTTCCGGCTGTCGGGCATCCGCGTCGAGGTCACCGGTCTCGACAACCTGCCCGAGGGCCACTCCGTGGTCGTCGCCAACCACGCGAGCTATGTTGACGGGCCGTTGCTCAAGGGCTTCCTGCCGGCACGCTTTTCCTTCGTCATCAAAGGCGAGATGCGCAACATCCCGATCGTGCATTTCCTGCTTCGCCGCTCGGGCTCTCGATTCGTCGAACGCTTCACCGCGGCCGGCAGCGCCCGCGACGCGAGGCAGATCGTCAAGGCGGCACAGGGCGGCCAGTCGCTCGTCTTCTTTCCCGAGGGCACCTTCCGCGAGGAGCCCGGCGTCGGCCGCTTCCGCCCCGGGGCTTTCGTCGCCGCGACCCGCGGCCAGATGCCCGTTGTGCCGGTATCGATCACGGGCACACGCGAAGTGCTGAAGTGCGGCCATGCCATGCTCAGGCGTCGGCCGGTCCGCATCGATATCCTGCCACCGATCCCGACCGACGACCCGGCCTTCGCCGACCACCGGGCGCTTGCCGAGCGGGCGCGCCAGCGCGTCCTCGCCAATCTCGGCGAACCCGATCTGCTCGGCCGGGAAAACGAGACGTACTGAGCGCTTGAGTCCCATATCCAGCCGCAGCACTGCCGGCCCACGGCAGCGCGTATTGCGATCTTTGTCAAATTACAGGAAAGTAGCGGCCCGGTTTTTCCGGCCCCCATTCTTTATATAACTGGAGAGTTCGCCCATGAGTTCGGATCCCGTCGTTATCGTCGCCGCCAGACGAACGCCCATCGGAGCCTTCCAGGGCGCACTCGCCGGTGCCCGGGCGCCCGAGCTCGGGGCTGCCGCCATCAAGGCCGCACTGGACGACACCGGCATCGACCCCGCTCTCGTCAAGGAAACCCTGATGGGCTGCGTCCTGCCCGCCGGCCTTGGCCAGGCGCCCGCCCGCCAGGCCGCACTCGGCGCGGGCATCCCGGTCGGCGCATCGTGCACGACGGTCAACAAGATGTGCGGCTCCGGCATGAAGGCGATCATGCTCGCGCACGACTCTATCCGGGCAGGCAGCTCGGACATCATCGTCGCCGGCGGCCTCGAGTCCATGACCAATGCGCCCTACCTGCTGCCGAAGGCACGCGAGGGCTATCGCATGGGACACCAGCAGGTGATGGACCATATGTTCGTCGACGGCCTCGAAGACTTCTATGAAGGCCACCTGATGGGGCACTTCGCCGAGAACACCGCGCAGAAATACGGCTTCACTCGCGAACAGCAGGACGCATTCGCCATCGAGTCCGGCGTCCGGGCCCAGCGCTCGGTCGCGGACGGCAGCTTCGCCACCGAGGTCACGCCGGTGACGATCAAGCATCGCAAGGGCGATATCACGATCAGCGAAGACGAGACGCCCGGCAAGGTGAACCTCGAACGCATCCCGACGCTTCGCGCCGCGTTCGCGAAAGACGGCACCGTAACGGCCGCGAGCTCGTCGTCGATCTCCGACGGCGCGTCGGCGGTCGTCATGATGACCGCGTCCCGCGCCGAGGCGCTCGGCCTCGAGCCGCTCGCGCGCATCAGCGGGCATTCGAGCTTCGCTCATGAGCCGGCCTGGTTCACGACGGCACCCGTGTCCGCGATCAAGTCGCTGCACGAGAATCTCGGCTGGGGCCCGGAAAACGTCGACCTCTACGAGATCAACGAAGCCTTCGCCGTCGTCACGATGGCAGCAATGCACGACTGCGACATCCCGCACGAGAAGACCAACGTCAACGGCGGCGCCTGCGCACTCGGCCACCCGGTCGGTGCCACCGGCGCGCGCATCACGACGACGCTGATTCACGCGCTCAAGGCGCGCGGTATGAAGCGCGGCGTCGCATCCCTTTGCATCGGTGGCGGCGAAGCCGTCGCGATCGGCCTCGAAATCGTCTAGGAGTACTCATGGATCTGACAACAGCAAAAGCCGTCATCTCGGGCGGCGCCTCGGGCCTGGGGCTTGCGACGGCGGAGCGCGTGGTCGGCGCGGGCGGGCACGTCGTCCTGCTCGACGTCAACGAGGAGCAAGGCCAGGCCAGCGCGGCGTCGCTGGGCGACCGCGCAAGTTTCGTCAAGACGGACGTATCGAACGAAGCCGACGTAAAGGAGTCGATCGAGGCGGCGAAGGACGCAATGGGCGGTATCACACTCGCCGTCAACTGCGCGGGGGTCGCCACGGCGGGCCGCACGCTCGGCCGCGAGGGATCGCTCGACACCGAGGTCTTCAATCGCGTTATCCAGATCAACCTCGTCGGCACTTTCAACGTGACCAAGGAAGCGGCGGCGGTCATGCAACTCAATGATCCTGACGACAACGGCGATCGCGGCGTCGTCATCAGCACGGCATCGATCGCGGCCTTCGAGGGCCAGGTCGGCCAGGCGGCATACTCGGCCTCGAAAGGCGGGGTCGTCGGCATGATGCTGCCGATCGCACGCGAGTTCGCGCAGTTCGGTATTCGAGTGGTGACGATCGCGCCGGGCATCTTCCTGACGCCGATGATGGCCGGGATGCCCGAAGAGGTGCAGGAGTCACTCGGCAAGCAGGTACCCTACCCGCAGCGCCTCGGCCGGCCCGAAGAATACGCAAGCACGGCAGCGTTCATTTACGAGAACGCCTACGTCAATGGCGAGACGATTCGCGTCGACGGGGCAATCCGGATGCAGCCCCGCTAATCCCTGAGGCCGCCTTCACATTCCGGAGTAGCCAGGACCGCCCGCGCCTTCCGGGTCGATGCACCTACATCCCCGAGTAGTTCGGGCCGCCGCCGCCCTCCGGGACTGTCCAGACGATGTTCTGCGTCGGGTCCTTGATGTCGCAGGTCTTGCAGTGCACGCAGTTCTGCGCGTTGATCTGGAAGCGCCGGTCGCCGTTCTCGCCCACCACCTCGTACACGCCCGCCGGGCAGTAGCGCTGCGCCGGCTCGTCGTAGTTGGGCAGGTTGTAGTCGATCGGCACCGCGGCGTCCCTGAGCTTCAGGTGTGACGGCTGGTCTTCCTCGTGGTTGGTGCTCGACAGGAATACGGATGACAAGCGGTCGAAGCTGATCACGCCGTCGGGCTTCGGGTAGTCGATCGGGCTTGCGTCGGTCGCCTTAGCGAGCGACTCGTGGTCCGGCGTCCGGTTGTGCCAGGTAAACGGCAGCTTGCCGAAGAACAGGTTCTGGTCGATGAACGTAAACGCCGCACCCCAGAACGTGCCGAACTTGTGCAGCCCCGGGCCGAAGTTGCGGGCCCGGTGCAGTTCCGCGTGCACCCAGGAATCTCGCACGGCCGCTTCATAAGCCTCTAGCTCCGACTGGCCCTCGTCCCCACCGGCGAGCGCCGCGTAGACGGCTTCGGCCGCCAGCATGCCGCTCTTCATCGCCGTGTGTGCGCCCTTGATCTTTACGCCGTTCAAGAACCCGGCGTCGCAGCCGGTGAGCATGCCGCCAGGGAACGCGAGCTTCGGCAGAGACTGCAGGCCGCCCTTGTTGACGGCGCGGGCGCCGTAGGCAATGCGCTTGCCGCCCTCGAGCACCGACTTGATGACCGGGTGCTGCTTCCAGCGCTGGAATTCCTCGAACGGCGCCAGGTGTGGATTGCGGTAGTTGAGTGCCACGATCAGGCCAAGGAACACCTGGTTGTTGGCCGCGTGATAGAGAAAGCCACCGCCCTCGGTGTGATTATCGAGCGGCCAGCCCGCCGTGTGCACGACCTTGCCTGCCTCGTGTTTCGCCGGATCGATCTCCCAGACTTCCTTGAGGCCGATACCGTAATGCTGCGGGTCGGCGTCGGCGCGCAGGTCGAATCGCTCCATCAATGCTTCGCCGAGATTGCCGCGGCAGCCTTCCGCGAAGATCGTGTATTTGCCCAGCAGTTCGTAGCCCGGCGTGTAGGAATCCTTGCGCTCGCCGTCCTTGTCGATGCCCATGTCGCTCGTTGCCACCCCAGTGACCCGACCGTCAGCATCGTAAAGGACCTCGGACGCGGCAAAGCCGGGGAAGACGTTGGCACCGAGCGCCTCGGCCTGTTCGGCCAGCCACTGGCACAGCCGCCCGAGGCTGATGATGTAGTTGCCGTCGTTGTGCATCGGTCGCGGTACGAACAGTCCCGGTATCCGCATGCCGCCCGAGTCGCTGGTCAGGAAGTGCACGTCGTCGCCGGTTACCGGCGTGTCTAGCGGCGCACCCCGCTCCTTCCAGTCTGGAAACAGCTCCGCCAGCGCGCGCGGCTCGAAGCAGTTGCCGGACAGGATGTGCGCGCCGATCTCCGAGCCTTTCTCGACCACGACGATCGAGAGGTTCGCGTCCTGCTGCAGCAGGCGGCACGCCGCGGCCAGGCCGGCCGGCCCGCCGCCGACGATCACGACGTCGAATTCCATAGATTCGCGTTCGGGGTTTTCACTCATTGTTATAGGTCTACCTGTATAGAAAGCGCGGCCATTCTAGCTGAGGTAATCTTGCCACGCCGCGGCAGTGCCGCAATACGCTGATCAGGGTAGCCGGTGGGCATACGCAAGGAATGGGAGCAGAGCCTCCTTCGCGAGGGACACGTCCGCGATCCCGCGCAGGAGCGCATGGTCGAGCGCCTCGAAGCGTTGCAGGCGCGACTGGCTGCGACGGACAGCAGCAGCGGCTGGCTCAGTCGCCTGCGCCGGCAGCGCCGGGAACCCGTGAAAGGGCTCTACATCTGGGGCGGCGTCGGCCGCGGCAAGACCTTCCTGATGGACCTGTTCTTCGAGACCCTCGCCGTCCGCGCGAAGCGCCGGATTCACTTTCACCGGATGATGCGCGACGTTCATGCTCGGCTGAACGCACTCGGCGACGTCGAAGACCCGCTGGAGCAGGTCGCCGCGGCGATCGCCGACGATACGCGGGTGCTCTGCTTTGACGAGTTCTTCGTCAGCGACATCGGCGATGCGATGATCCTCGGCCG